>JACYMC010000118.1 GCA_015272195.1 Candidatus Sericytochromatia bacterium | reverse complement strand
GAATATGGCCATTTTTGACAGTATTGGCCGATTGGCAACTTGGACAAAGGAACATAGGACACCTCTTGATTTTCCCAATTATAACCCATCATGACTTCCAAGGCACTACCCAATTAATGATTTCTGGCCTGTGTTTCAGACAGATGAAAAACGCTTAAGAATGGGGCAAGTTTAGCCGGGGTATAACCTATACTTAACCCTATCTGCTTTCAGAAAGGCAATGCTGTGTCCCAACGTGTACGCTGGATAGCTTTAGCGGCCCTGATGGCTGCGCTGGTGGCCTGTCAGGCACCAGCCTGGCGCAATATGCCGCTGCAACAGCAGATGCCGATTCAGAATTGGGCGTCCGCTCCCATTTTTCAGGGCTTTAATGCCCCCATTCAACTGGGTGATGTGATGGTGAAGTTTAATAATGCCTATCACGAGCTGTATACAGATAACGAACAGGCCGGGCATCAGGATCCGCATAACCCCGATAAAATTTTTGTGGGTCTGGTGCAGCAAGCCAAAAAAAGCCTCGATATCGCCATTTATGATATTACCGAGGTCAGCATTATTCAGGCCCTGATCCAGGCCCGTCAGCGTGGTGTCAGGGTGCGCATTGTGACTGAATCTGACAGCTTGGCGCTGAACGGTCAGCTGCGGCCCCAGATGCAGGCCATGGCAGATGCCGGGATTTTCCTGCGTGGTGATGAACGTACAGGCCTGATGCACCACAAGTTCATGATTATGGATGGTCAGCATGTGATCACCAGCTCCATGAACCTGACGCACAATTCACTATACCGTGACAACAACAACGCCCTGAAAATCAGCTCTCCCCAGCTGGCGGCCAACTATCAGGCGGAGTTTGACCGTTTGTTTGAACAGGGACTGTTTGGCCCCGGCGGCAAAGACGTGCCCTTTCCGGTGGTCAAAGTTGATGGTGCCTCGATTCAGACTTATTTCTCGCCCCGTGGCGGTACCAAACAAGCGATCCTTGAAACCCTTGGTCGGGCCAGGCAAAGCATTCGCTTTGCGGTCTTTTCGGTGACCGACAAAGATATTCAGCAGATGCTGGTGCGCAAAGCCCGTGAAGGCCTGGCCATTGAAGGCATTTTTGATGGCTGTATGATCAGTCAGTATTCGATTTATCAGGAGCTGCTGACCAAAAATATTCCGGTCATGATTGACGGCAACCAGGCCCTGCTGCACAGCAAAACCTTTATTGTGGATCGGCGCGTGGTGATTACCGGATCGTATAATTTCTCGATGAGTGCTGAAGAGCGCAACAACGAAAACACCCTGATCATTCAGTCGCCTAAAATTGCGGCAGCCTATGAACAGGAGCATGAGCGACTCAAACGTGCTTCGGTACAAAACAATCCACCGCCTTACGATAACCGGGCCTGCAGCAGCCAGGTTATTGATGACGACATCAACCCGATTTAAGCCGAACATGAAGCGTATCATGTGGTCCTGGATCTGGCTTGTAGCGGCCTGTCAGCCGCTGACGCCGGTAGATTTGCCCGCACCCTCACCCACGGTTAATATTCCCTTGCCCGGTGCCTCCGCTGATGCCGGGCCGACACAGGATGCAATATCTGAAGTCAGTCCGCAGCCCACCGCAACACCCCGAGCCCCTGAACCGGAACCAACCGTTTTGCGTCCACCGGGTCATACGGCCTCTGCGCCGCCGGCTCAGCCCCTCACGTATCCGGGGCGTCTTGAAGGCACGGTGTTTGATGCCCAGGGCCTGCCCCTGAGCGGCGTGCGCCTGCGCCTGCGCTCCCTTGACAGCAGCCGGCCCTTTGAGGCCCAGACCGAAACCCGCGCTGGTGCTTATCTGCTGGAAAACCTGCCCACAGGTTTGCAGCTGGAGCTGCGCGCAGAGCGGCTGGGTTTTACGCCGCGCAGTCAGGTGCTGAGTCTGAGTGAGGCCCAGGCGCAGCAGACGCTTGATTTTGCGGCTGCCAATGCCCTGAATGATCAGCCTGAAGTTCAGGCGGTCAGGCCGGTCACGGACCTGCCTGTTTCTTCGCGTCCAGAGCTGGTGCTGACCTTTTCTGAGCCCATGGATCGCAACAGCGTGGCCCAGCAGCTGGTGCTGCGCCTGGCCGAGAATTATACGCCAAGCGTGCGGGGCGCTGCGGGTGAGCTGGCGGCCAATACCCTGCTCTGGGACCAGCGGGCTTTTGTCTTTGACTGGCGCCCGGACGACACCCAGCTGACCCTGCGCTTTCGCGACGGGGCGGGTTTGCCTGGCGACAGCGAGGCCAGCCGTTTGCCGCGCTATACCTTGGGTTTTAAGGGCCCGATTCTTGACAAGCTGGGTGTCAGCCGCAGCCAGGATTTTTTCAGGCTGGGTCAGACAGCGTCCGCCACCGTCAGTTTTGCGGCCGCTCAGGATCGCAGCCTGCCCGAAATTGATGCCCTGCAGGCCCTGAGCGCTGAACGCCACGGGGCTGAGCAGGGTGATCTGATCCGCGTGCGCTACAACAAGCCGATGCGCTGGCCCACCCTTGGCTATACCCTCGTTGGCGGTATGAATCAGGCAATTGCCGAAGCACCGGCAGGCCATGAAGTGGTCACGCCGGCTGCCGCTGCGGCCAATTATCGTGTCAGCGTGCAACGTGGTGAGCAGACCCTGCTGTCAGAACTGTCCTGGTCGGTGCTGGGTGGGCAGGTACACTTTGAACCCCTGGATCCGCTGCAGCAGATTGTGCGTCTGGAGGCTCCGGCGCTGAGCGTGACAGGGGACCAGACAGCTGGCGAGAATCTGACAGGTACCCTGGCGGCTGTGAGCGGCCGTATTTATTATCAGGATGGAACGGATACTTCGTTTGAATTCACCCCCGAAGCCAGCAGCTGGACTGCGCTGCAGACCGCGCTCAACAGCCTGCTTGACGGCAATCCCTTCAGTGCCCGCAAAGCCAGTAATCAGCAGGGCGCGCTGACCAGCGGTGACAGCTGGCGCATTACCCTGGCCGCCGGCGCTCGCAGTCTCGATACCCAAAAGATCGTGGCCCTGGTGGTGATTGATCCCGAAGGCCTCTTTGCCGTCGACCGCCTGAACGCGCCTGTTGGCGGTATGCGGATTTTTCCGGGCCTGGCGGCCAATGCCCGCGCCAATCTTTTTCAGGCCGGCGATCGGATTCAGGTGCAGATTGCCCAAAGCGTGCGTGATCCCGCAGGCAATGCCCTGCTGGGCAGCGCCAGTCAGGGTGAGATCAGCGCTGACTGAGGCTTTGCTGCGGCTTTAACCGCGCCGTACTTTGTGACCGGCAGCGTCGAGGCTGTCCATCACCCGGTTTTGCAGATCGTCGATTTCTGCCGGCTGCAGGGTGTGATCCGGGGCGGCAAAGGTGATGGTAAAAGCCAGGCTTTTGTGGCCCGGGCCGATGTTTTCGCCCACATAGACGTCAAAGAGCTTCACATCGCGCACCTTCCCGTCGAGACTGCGGATCAGGGTTTCAACGTCAGCAATCAGGGTGCGTTCAGCGGTGATCACCGAGATATCAAAGGGCACGGTGGGGTATTTCTGCACGCTGACCTGTTTGGCTGGCGGCTGCGGCAAAGTCAGCAGGGCGGGGATATCCAGTTCAAACAGGCCCACACCTGCTTTGATGCCCAGGTTCTGGGCGGTCTGCGGGTGCAACTGTGCCAGACGGCCAATCAGGATCTCATCAACCCGGATTTCGGCACTGCGACCCGGGTGGGCCCAGGCAGGCACGTTTTCGGCGGGCACAAAGCGGGCCTGCCGGGCCGCTGGCAGCTGGGCCAGCAGGTCTTCGACCGCGCCCTTGCTGGCCAGATAAATATCGGTTGAAGCCTGCTGCCAGGCGCTGTCGCAGAGCAGGCCGCAGAGCATCATCTGATCGTGTTCAAAGGCCGTGTCTGCAGCATTTTCGTTAAAGACCCGCTCCAGCTCATAAAGCCGGAAGCGCTTGTTGAAGCGCAGGTTTTCGGCGGTGATTTTGAGCATATTGGGCACGAGGCTGGTGCGTAGCAGGTGCTGATCGCTGGCCAGGGGGTTGGCCAGGGCCAGATGCCCTTCGGGGCTCAGACCCACCTGCTCCAGCAGCTTCTGGCCCACAAAGCCGTAGTTGTAGACCTCATGAAAGGCCAGATCGCGGCTGAGGACGGTGCGCAGCTGGCGCTGCAGGGCGTGCAGCGGGCTGGGCTGCACCGGCTGCACCGGAATCAGGGGCGCTTTGGGCGTGATGTTGTCATAGCCATAGACCCGGCCTACTTCTTCGACCAGATCCATCGGCATGCTGATATCGCCGGTGGCGCGAAAGCTGGGCACGGTGGCCACAAAATCATCGCCGCTGATCTCCAGTTTAAAGTGCAGGCGCTGCAGAATACCGGCAATCTGCTCTGCGGGCAGCTCTGTGCCCAGGCGCTGGTTGATAAAACTGAAGCGGCTGGCAATCTGAATCGGTTCGGGGGCTTTAAATCCCACATCCAGCAGGGGGCTGATAACTTTTGCATCCGGACAGATTTCCAGCAGCAGGGTCACAAAACGGCGCACGGCGGTTTCTGTCTGGTAAGGGTCGAGGCCCTTTTCAAAGCGCATCGAAGATTCGGTGCGAATGCCCAGGGCCGCTGCCGTGCGGCGCACGTGGGTCGGGTGAAAATTGGCCGATTCCAGCACCAGGCAGGTGGTGTTGTCGTCCACTTCGCTGTTGGCCCCGCCCATCACGCCCGCAATGGCCACGGGTTTGTGTGCATCGGCAATCACCAGCATATCGGGGTTTAATTGATGACTGCCCCCATCGAGGGTGTCAATATTTTCGCCAGCACTTGCCAGGCGCACGCGAATCTGGTCACCGCTGAGTTTGTGGCGGTCAAAGGCGTGCAAGGGCTGGCCCAGCTCAAACAGAATATAGTTGGTCAGGTCCACAATATTGTTGATCGGGCGCGCACCGGCCTTTTCGAGGCGCTGCTGTAGCCAGTCGGGTGAAGGCCCCACCTGGATGCCGTCAATTATCAGGCCGTTGTAGCGCGGGCAGAGCGTGCTGTCACAGTCAATGCTGACGGTCAGCAAATCCTGACTGCTGGCGGGATAGGCCCAGTTGCCGAGATTCAGCGGCGCCAGTTCGTGCTGGTAAACGGCGGCCACCTCGCGGGCAAAACCGTAGTGGCCCCAGAGGTCGGGGCGGTGGGTCAGGGATTTGTTGTCGATATCGTAAACCGTGTCGCTGCCAATGCTTTCATGGCCCTCGATTTCGGCGGTGGCCAGGGTCATTTTGAGGCCCACGGCTTTGGGGCTGTCGGGCAGCGCTCCGACGTATTCCTGTATCCAATCCAGTGATAATTTCATCTTAAAACTGCTCCAGAAATGCCAGATTGCCGCTTTGGAAGTGGCGGATATCGTTGATGCCGTAGCGCATCATCACCAGGCGGTTGAGGCCTAAGCCAAAGGCAAAGCCCGTGTAGACCTCAGGGTCAATGTTGCAGTGGCGCAGTACGTTGGGGTGAATCGCGCCGCAGGGAAGCAGTTCGACCCAGCCTTCGTGTTTGCAGACCGCACAGCCGCTGCCGCTGCAGATCAGACAGGCGATATCCAGCTCAAAACCGGGCTCCACAAAAGGGAAGAAGCCGGGCCGCAGACGCACTTCCACGTCTTTTTGAAAGATCTCGCGCAGCAGCTTTTTCATCACATAGATCAGATGGGCCACCGAAATGTCTTTGTCGACCATCAGGCCCTCGACCTGGTAAAAGGTGTTTTCGTGGGAGGCGTCGGTGGCCTCGTAGCGGTAGACGCGACCCGGTGAAATACCGCGCAGGGGCGGCTTGTGCTGTTGCATGGCGCGAATCTGCACGCTGGAGGTGTGGGTGCGCAGCAGGCGGCCGTTGGTCAGCCAGAAGGTGTCCTGCATATCGCGGGCCGGGTGGTCCGCCGGAATATTGAGGGCCTCAAAATTGTGGTAGTCATCTTCGACCTGGGGGCCGTCAAAGACATCAAAGCCCATCGAGCGAAAAATATCTTCAATTTCATACTGAATCTGGGTGATTGGGTGCAAGCGGCCCCGGCTCTGACGCAGGCCCGGCGCGGTCACGTCCAGCCACTCTTTATCGGCCAGATCGGCGTAGCGATTGGCCTGCAGTGCGCTCTTGCGCTCGCTCAAGGCCGTTTCAACGGCGTCGCGCAGGGCATTGATCCGCTGACCGGCTTCGGCTTTTTGCTCAGGGGGGACCTTGCCCAGCAGGGCATAAAACTGTTTGACGTGGCCTTTTTTGCCCAGATAGGCCACGCGCAGGGCCTCCAGGACGGCGTCATCGGGGGCGTTGGCAATGGCCTGCAGGGCCTCAGCCTGGGTGCTGCCAATGGTTTCCAGGGTTTCCAGCATGCTGCCTGTCTCCATATTATTGTGGGGTAATGCCACATAATAACACAGGCGACAGGCAGCTGTTCAGCGCTTTGAGGCGTCCGCAGGCCTTGTTTTCAGACCTTTGATACTTCGGCAGTTGTCTGCCGGTCGGCGTAAATAGCCATGGCATCGCGCATAAAGACCGCCAGCCCTTCACCGAACCTGTCGATATTGGCCGTAAAACGACTGTCATCGACATATATCTGGCCGAGGCCTTTAAAGGCTGCATAAGCGTAATTGCCCATGCGCTGCAGCTGCTGGTACCAGCAGGCGATGGCCGTCTGGGCGTCTACTCTGGTGTCTTCGGGTTTAAGCAGTCCAATGGCATCATAATAGTGCAGGGTGCGCACGGTGATACCGGTCAGCTCGGCTATTTCTTTGACTCTCATGGATTTCACCGCCTTTCTGTTCTGATGATGCACTATGCCTTTGCGTGAGGGTCAAGCCTGTGGCATCTTAAATCCGGCGGTTTTTTTCAGTCGGAAGCGGTGTCGGGTTCTTTCAGAAGACTGTTGAAGGCAGTATCTTCAGGCAAGAGGCCATATCTGGTCAGCATTTCAAAATCCGTTTGCAGCTGTGCCTGTACCGTAGGGTGAAGGACTGAGGGCAAATCCGCCAGGAGCTTCTCATACTGCTGGCGGGCCTCTGTCTGCTGACCGCTGCACAGGCGCACATGGATCTCCAGCAGGTGGGCAGGAATATGTTCAGGCTTCAGCTGCAATGCCTGCCGGGCGCTGGCAGCTGCCTCATCAAAACGCCAGGTCAGCAAGGCCAGCAAGCCCAGACGCAGGGTCAGTGTGTGCTGATTGTCGGGCGTTTTGGCCTCTGGGTGTTGCCGGGCCCATTGATACGCTTTGGCCGTGCTGTTGAAGCGGCCTTTTGCCGCATGACGATCCGCCAGTGCCAGATACTCTGCAAAAGAGGGCGTGGTCTTGTAGCCCTTCTGGTACGCTGCCAGTTCCGCTGCAGGACCTGTGATGCCTGCCCTGCGGTAGATCGTCTCGGCGATGTCTGGTGGGGCGTCCTGCATCAGCAGACAAATCAGCAGGCTATGATTATGCGTTAGTGCGTAATCCAGCGCGCTTTTGCCGCTGTGATCGCGCAGATTGCGGTCAGCGCCGGCAGCCAGCAGAGGACGAATCGCCGACGGCATGATCTGATCCGCGGCCCGGATGAGGGGAGTCTGCCCCCTGTCATTGCGGATGTTCAGCTGTACCCCGCGCGCGATCAGCAGCTTCAGGTGGCTTTCTTTTTCCAGGGCCCTGAACAGCGAAGGCTGCGTGGATTGCGCTGCTTCATTCAGGGCGGCACCTGCATTCAGCAGGGTCTGCACCAGGGTGTCTGAGGCGTTTCCGAGTGCCAGGTCCAGTGCCGTCAGATGTTCGCTGTTACGGGCGTTCAGCGTGCGCGTGCTGCGGGCCAGCAGGGCCTCCGTCAGCGCCAGATTGTTATTGCAGGCTGCCCACATCAGGGCGGTCCAGCCGTCAGGGCTTTTCTGATCCGGGTTGGCCCCGGCTTGCAGCAATTCCAGCCCCCATTCGGTGACGTTGCTGGCCACGGCCACCAGCCATTCAGAATAGCCTGGATGATCGGGCACGGGCACGCCTGCATCATAGCGGGCGCCCCGGGCCAAAAGCCAGCGCACCGTTTCTTCTTTGCGGATCTGTGTGACGCTCAGTCGGCTGAAAACACTCTGTAGTAAAGCTTTCCAGCCTGGTCGCCCCTGGATTTCGGCCCCCTGTGTTGCCAATAGTTGCAGGATCTCAAGCTGGCCCCCTGCAGCTGCGGCCATCAGCGGGGTCCAGCCTGCTGGCGTGGTGTCATTGGCTGACAGGCCCTGAGATAGCAGGTAGCGCACGGCTTCAGCCTGTCCACTGACGGCGGCATACATCAGGGGCGTCCAGCCGTTGTAAGGCTGATGAATGTCAGCCCCTGCCTGTACCAGAGCTTTTAAAATCCGGGTATCGCTTTGTTGAACCGCTTCGATCATCAGGGGTTTGACCATGCCGCTGAGTTGGAGCTTCTGGTCGTGGGCATTGGCTCCCCGGGTCAGTAATTCTCTGACCACTGCATACTGCCCGTGTTTGACCGCCTCCCACAGTGCGGTGGATCCTTTGTTGCTCACAAAATCTATGCTGGCACCGTGTGCCAGCAGGGCCTTCACCACGGCCAGATGGCCTTCCTGGGCCGCCCGGTGCAGTGCCGGCAGGGCATGGCTTTCTTCTGCATGGCTATCGGTTTCTGCGCCTTTGCTGAGCAGGTGCCTGACCATTTGGACCTGCCCTGAGGCGGCGGCAAATATCAGAGGGGTTTGGGCATAGGCGCGCTGCTCGATCTCTGCACCGGTAGCCAGCAACTGCTCAAAACGCGCCAGATCGCCGTCGGTAATGGCCTGAATCAGCGGAGACGTGGCCGCTTCATCGGCGGTCTGCTGGGCCAGGGCCATGCCTGTCAGCGCTCCGGTCCCGGGGGGAACCATGCAGCCCAGCAACAGGATCAGTCCCAGGCCCGTGCCCTGCCATGCCGATCTGAAACTCATGGGACGATCCTCTGTCGGGTTCTGCCTGGTCGGCTGAAACAGTTGGAGAAGCCCGGCGGTGCGGCGGTGCACTCAGGTTGAGTGCTGTCAGCCACTTTGAATATCCCGGGGCTTGCCAGAGGCAGCAAGACCAGAAACAGCAACATGCTGCCACTAAGTATCAGGCAAGCGAACCAGCGACCAGGGTCATACACGCCGCCAACATACAGGAAGGCATATAAAGTCCCTGGCAAAATAAATCCCCACCCCTCGCCAGCAGGCGGTCTGGTTTCAGCGTTTATCATGCTTTGCACCTCGACGAACAGTAAAATGACACAGATAGGTATACACTCTGGTTTGGTTTACAGCTTTTGTACACTTTAGTATACGCCATCGGGCCCGGTGTTTTCAGCCCGGCACAGATCGCACGGGCTGCAGTGGGGCAGGGTCCTGAAATGAAGGCTGGCTTGTTATACTAAAATGTTCCCACGATTTTTACCATAAAGAGACGCTGTGGTTTTTCAATTCCCAACCCCCAAAAAAATACCCCGCCTGGTTTTTCTATTCCTGGCCCTGGGGGTATTGCTTGTGGATCAGGCCAGCAAATACCCTTTTCGCAGCAGCTGGTTGGTCGGGCAGAGTCAGCCCCTGACCGACTGGCTCTGGCTGACCTATGTGCAGAACACCGGGGCCCTGGCGGGCATTTTTTCCGGCAACGCTTTTGTACTGGGCCTGGTGTCGCTGGTCATATCACTGGGCATTGTCTGGTACGCCTGGCGGCTGGAATCCGACAGCGGCTGGCTGCCTTATCTGAGCCTGGGGTTTTTGCTCGGCGGAGCCACGGGCAATATGCTGGATCGCATCCTGTTTGGTTTTGTGGTGGATATGTTTGACTTTCGCTGGCAGGGTCAGAATGTCTGGCCTGTGTTCAATGTGGCCGACATTGCTATTGATATTGCCATTGCCCTGTTTGTGCTGATGGCTCTGCCTGAATTCTGGCGTGATCTGGGCGGCCTCCGGCGGACCGGAGACCCGGCGGAAGAACTGGCGGAGGCCTTGCCAGCGCCACCTTCGGAGCCCGCTGCAGAGGACACGGCTTGCCCTGTCGATAACACCCTGCGTTAACACAGAGTGTTGTGCCGTAAAAGCTTGTGCTGACTGCTTTTGTGGTTTTGTATAAAACCTGTTCTGCTTGACAGCTCTACCTCTGCTGCCTATAATGTGCTCTACAATACATATCAAAAGACCGAAACCGGTAATTTAATTTTTTGATCGAATTACCGTGAAAATGAGGCCAAAACCGATGAAAAAGTGCTTTTTTGATCTGCGCACAAAAATCCCTGCCCTGCTTTTAGTCTGTGCTGCTCTGACGGCACCCCTGCAGGCCAGCGCGACCTCCAGCTTTGAGCTCTTTGGCGAAGAAGTGGTGCTCAGCGCCCGTCAGCATCTGGGTCTGCCCTACGTCTGGGGTGGCGAGGATCCCCGCCGGGGATTTGATTGCTCAGGATTGATCAAATACACTTTTCAGGAGTTCAATGTGCAGATGCCGCACCGGGCCGATCTGCAGTATCAGTACGGCGAGCCGGTTCCCCGCGAGCAGCTGGAGCCAGGTGACCTGGTCTTCTTCAGCACCGGTGGCTATCCGATTGGCCATGTGGGCCTTTATGCTGGCAAGGGTGAGTTTATTCACGCCCCGCGCCGAGGCCGTCCTGTGACGGTCGACTCTATCAACAGCGGTTATTACAGCCAGCGCTTTGTGGGGGCCCGTCGGGTCCGTCCTGAATTTTTCTAAGCCGCTTGTCTGACCCTTTAGTTAACAATTCCCGTGTCCCCGGTGAATATGCTATATTTTGCTGGAACCCGTTTGCAAAACAGAATGGAGATGTACCATGATTTCATCCAACGATCTCAGACCAGGCACCACAATTGTGTTTGATGGCGATCCCTGGCAGGTCGTTGATTTTCAGCACGTCAAACCGGGCAAGGGCGCGGCGTTTGTTCGCACCAAGCTCAAAAATCTGAAAACCAACAACACCCGTGAAAACACCTTCCGCGCCGGCGAAAAGCTTGAAAAAGCCCAGATTGAGCGCAAAACCATGCAGTATCTTTACCAGGACGGCGATCAGTATGTCTTTATGGACAACGAGAGCTTTGAGCAGCTGATGCTGCACGGTGACAGCCTCAACAATCGCGTCAGCAAATACATGAAAGAGGGCGTGGAATACGATCTGCTGTTTTACAACGGCGACGTGATCGGTATTGATCCCCCCAGCTTTATGGTCCTTGAAGTCACCGAAACCGATCCCGGCCTCAAAGGCGACTCGGCCACCGGCGGCACCAAGCCTGCCACCGTCGAAACCGGTGCGGTGGTTCAGGTGCCTCTCTTTGTGGGCATTGGTGAATCCATTAAAGTGGACACCCGTACAGACAGCTATCTTGAGCGCGCCTGAGCCCCTGGCTTGAGCGCAGTGTGAATCAGACACTCTATCTTGGTGATCGGGGCAGTGGCAAAACCCACGCCCTGATTTCTCATTTTGAGGACTGGCTGCGCCAGGGCGTGCCTTCCCATCGCATTGTGGCCGTGACCGGCCACCGGCGACAGCATGCCGCTGCTTTTCGCGACGCTTTGCTCAGTCGTTGGGAGCAGCCTGTCGGAGAGCTCAATCTCTGGGTTTTGCCTCATGCCTTTCAGGAGCTGATTCTGAGCCATCAGCATCTGCTGTCAGAGCAGCCCCTGCACTGTCTGCAAAGCAGTGAACTGTTGTTCTTGATGCGCTATTTTCACCGCCAGGCCGGTGCAGATTATTTTGAAGTGCCGGCCAATGATGCGGCCTTTTTTCAGCACCTGCTGCGGCGCTATCTGCGCTGCAGCGAAAACCTGCTTTGGGGCGGAACGCTGGCGCAGCGCACCCGTCAGCTGGAAGTCTCGCCCCAGGCCGAAGCGGCCAACGCATTTTTGCAGGCTTTTGCAGCCTGGCTGCGGGCTGAAAAACCCCAGCTGCTGGATCTCAGGGTCCAGATTGAGGCCCTGACCTCTTTGCTGGATCAGCCCCAGGTGCAGCAGTTTTTAAGTGGCTATACCCACTGGCTGATCGATGATCTGGATGAAACCCGTCCCTTTGAGCAAACGCTTTTACAGGCCTTGACCCGTTCGGCTGAGGCCGTGATCTGGGCCGGCAATCCCCAGGGTGGGACCGAGCGCCTGCTGGGGGCCTACCCTGATTTTTTGCAGCAGCTGGCGCAACAGCCGGGCATTCAGACGCAGCAGCTGCCCGCACGCGCTCCTCTGACCCCGCTCGTCGAGGGCATTCGTGCCGCCCTGCTCGGCACGCCGGGGTCTGAAGCGCCGCCGGCCTTGCAGCTCAGCTGGTATCAGGACATGCATCAGATGTATGCGGCACTGGTGATGCAGGTGCAGCAGGCGCTGGCTGAAGGTCTGAGTCTCGACCAGATGGTTTGTGTGACCTGGGCTCTGGATGCCTTTGCTGCCCGGCAGCTGCAGCAGCACTTTGCTCAGGCCCATCTGCCGGTGCAGATTTACCGCGGGCGTGAGCCCCTGCCCCAGGAACCCCTGCTGAACGCGCTGTTATCTTTGCTGCGCCTGGTGCTCTGGCCCCTGTTTCAGGCCGATGCGCGCCTGCCGTCCCTGAGAGGGCTGGATATGCTGCAGATCATGGCTCTGTGTACGGATCTCTCTCCCTTTGAGCGGGCCGAACTGATGCAGCAGCATGGGGATGACCTCAAGGCCTGGGGGGCCTGGCTGCAGCTTGCTGCAGCCACACGGCCAGATATTGCCCATCTGCAGGAGACCACCAGCCAGCTGCGCGCCCGGTACGCCACAGCTGATGCGGCCGATCTCTACGCTGTGGCCGAAGCCCTCTGGCAGCAGCTGCTGGCACCGCGTCAGGGGCATTTAAGCCCTGAGATTCAGGCTGGCCTGCAGCAGTTGTTTGATATCTTGTCACGCCATGCGCTGCTGGCGCTGCCCGGCAGCGCCCAGGAGCTCTTGTTACAACTGCTCAATCAGTACCTGATGACCGATGCTGAACTGAGCGAAACTGCTTTGCCCCATCTGCGAATCATGACCCTGTACCGGCTCTGTGAACTGCGCCATGTCAGTGCGCGCCAGATCTGGTTTGACCTCAGCAGTGCCAGCTGGGAGCAGCCGGTGAACCATCCCCTTGACAATGCCTTATTGCTCTCGCCGGCCTGGCCGCTGGATCAGCCCTGGTCCCTGCTGGCTGAGGAGCATTTTACCCGTGAGCGTCTGGCCGCCCTGGTACACAAGGGCCTGCAGTATGGCCAGACGCCACCGCTGCTGCTGGCGGCGCGCTATGACGCCCAGGCCCGTCCCCAGCCCCATAACCTGCTGACAGGCATACTGGCAGCCGAAAACTGTTAAAATACGCTCAGTTTTGTCTTTGTGAGGTGAGCGACATGCAACTTTTTCAGCAGGCGGGTCCGTCCCTGGGCAATCAGTATCAGCAGGACCCTTATCTGCCTTACTTGCTGCAGCGCTGGTTTTCAGGGGCTGAGCAGGCCGAGGCCACTGCGCTGCTGGAGCGCATGGGTGAGATCAGCGGCGGCGAGCTGTACCAGCTGCAACTGGCCGATCGCCTGAACGAGCCGGTGCTGACCCAGTGGGATCCCTGGGGTGAGCGCATTGACCAGATTGAAGTGACCCGGCTTTGGCAGCGGGCCGAGGCCCTGACCGTTGAGTTTGGCCTGATCGCCCGCCCTTACGAAAACCCCGGCCCCCTGGCCCGCGTGCTGCAGTTTGCGCTGGTCTACCTCTTTACCCCTTCCAACGATATCTACAGCTGCCCGCTGGCCATGACCGATGGCGCGGCCCGCACCCTGAGCAATGCCGGCAATGCGGCCCTGCTGGAACGTGCGCTGCCGCATCTGACCAGCCGGGATCCGGCGCAGTTCTGGACCAGCGGCCAGTGGATGACCGAGCTGACCGGCGGCTCAGACGTGGGCAAAACCGAAACCATTGCCCGCTTTGAAGACGGCCAGTGGCGTTTATACGGCCGCAAGTGGTTTACTTCTGCGGCCACCTCCCAGATGACCCTGACCCTGGCGCGGCCTGAAGGCAATGGCCCTGGTGGCAAGGGCCTGGCGCTGTTTTATCTGGAGCCCCGCGATGCCGAAGGCCGGCTTCAGGGCATAGAAACCCTGCGTCTCAAAGACAAACTGGGCACACGCAAGGTGCCCACCGCCGAGCTGCTGCTGCATGGTACCCCGGCCACCCTGGTGCTGGATGCCCATGACGGCATTAAAAACATCACCCCCATGCTCAATATTACCCGCACCTGGAACAGCATTTCGGCCATTGCCCTGATGCGGCGCGGCCTGAACCTGGCCTGGGACTATGCCCGCAAGCGTGAAGCCTTTGGCGCGCGTCTGATCGACAAGCCCCTGCACCGCCAGACCCTGCTGGAGCTGGAGGCCGAGTTTGCCGGAGCCTTCTTTTTGACCTTTGAACTGGTGCATCTGCTGGGACGCTGGGAGGCCCAGACCCTGTCTGAGGCCGAGCAGGTGCTGCTGCGCTTGCTCACACCGGTGGTCAAGCTGATGACGGGCAAGCAGGCCGTGAGTGTGCTCTCCGAAGTGCTGGAGTGCTTTGGCGGGGCGGGTTATGTCGAAGACACGGGCCTGCCGCTGCTGCTGCGCGATGCCCAGGTGTTACCGATCTGGGAGGGCACCACCAACGTGCTCTCGCTGGATCTGCTGCGGGTGCTGGCCCGCCCTGAGCAGGCCCGGGCGGTTGCTGAGATTGTACTGAACTGGACCCGTGAGCGCGAGCAGCCTGAGCTGGCCCAGGCCTACACAAGCCTCCGGCAGACCTTTGACTGGCTACAGCAGCACGCCGGTGACCCTGAGGCCCTGGAGCGCAATGCTCGCCGTGTAGCCATGAGTCTGGGCCGCAGCCTGCAGCTGCTGGCGATTCAGCGCCAGCGGGAGGCTGTCCCCGACACCCGTCCCGGCCCACTGCCGACGGATCTGGCGGCGCTGCAGGCGCTGTATCTGGCGCAACGCCCCCTTGTGTATCTATGAGCCCGGCTGAGATATCTGAGGCCGGGGCAGACTATCCAGAAGCTGCTGCAGTCAGCTTTGAGCCGGCCCGGCTGAATGCGGTGCTTCAAACGCAGGGTGCTTTGCTGCTGCGCGGCCTGTTTCCACAGGATCTGATTGTGCGTTTGCATCAGGCCGTGGCAGACACCTACGCTAAAACCGAGCAGCAGCTGGTCGCAGGTACGCTGCCGCCGGACTTTTATCAGAGTCTTTACCGTTACGGCCATGTGCGCCGGAGCCAGATTGCAGGCTATGATGCGCTGGAGGCTGAACTGATGGGCCAGCCGCTTTTGCGTCGTCTGCTGCAGGCCCGTTATGGTTCAGAGGTGATGCTGCTGTCTCAGAATACGCTGCCCCGCCGGCAGGACCCTGCGCAGCCTGAGCGCGCGATTGCGTTGCACCAGGATCAGGAGTTTGCCGGGCCGCTCAGATCAGGGCTGAACCTCTGGATTCCGCTCACGCCTGCCGGTGGTGAGGCGCCGGGTCTGGAGATCTGGCTGGGTCACCCCCAGGTGCCTTTGCTGGCCCTGGATATGCCTGATGCTTTGAGAGCGCAGGTGCTGGCCAACTTTGCGCCCTGCCAGCGTTGGCGGCCGGTTTTACAGCCGGGAGATGCTCTCCTGCTGAGTTTTTTTACCCTGCATCAGACCTGGGTCACGCCCGAGATGCAGCAGCTGCGCTTAAGCCATGAAATGCGCCTGGCATCAGCCCAGGATACGGCCCTGAGCCTGTCACCCCTGAGCCGTTGGTTCCTTGATTGAATCCCGGCCCTGATGGGTATATAATAAGAGCAAACACATTTTACAATGCAGCCAGACATTAAAGGAGTAACGAAGCAGTGAACGTACTGAAGGTCTCCTCGCGTTCAAAACCCACCTCTGTGGCCGGGGCCCTGGCCGGCGTGATCCGCGATCACGGCTATGCTGAAATTCAGGCCATCGGTGCAGGGGCAGTCAATCAGGCCATCAAAGCTGTTGCCATTGCCCGGGGATACGTTGCACCCAGCGGTCTGGATCTGGTTTTTACGCCGGCGTTTGTGGATGTCGATATTGATGGCGAAGAACGTACAGCAATCAAACTGATGGTGGAAGCGCGCAAATAATGATCATTACCATTTTTTCCCTGATACTGGGCCTGATTATCGCCATTGGGGGTGTGGTTCCCAACGTGGCCAGCGGCATGGCCGAAACCCGTCTCAGAGAAGCGCTCAACCAGCCAGAGTACCTGGCCGTTAAAATGCACCCCCATGCCCCGAGTTTTTCGGTGCTGAGCACCGGTGTCAAATACACTGAAATTGAAGCCCGACGCTTTATGCTGGCGGACCTTCCCATTGAGTCGCTTGAAGTCCGCCTTGATGCCCTTAGCGTCAACACCGCTGCTGAACCTGCCACTCTGCGGGAGCCCACCCAGGGTGTGGTGCGCGTGCGACTGAGTGAAGCGGGGATCAATCAGTTCCTGACTTCGGATACCTTTCGCCAACTGCTCGACAAACTGCGCAGCGAAAAAGAAATTCTCTCCCAGCTGGATGCTGATCTGGACCATGTTCAGGTTGATCTGCAGCCTGACCGGGTGCAGCTGGCCGGGCAGGCTTCCACCATGGGTGGTTTTTTTACCGTGCCCTTTGAAATGTCAGGTCAGCTGCGTCTGGCCACGGAGCGCCAGCTCTTTGTGCAGCAGGTCAATGCCACCACCCTGGGCCGTCCCCTGGCGCCAGACATGGTTTTGGCCATCCTCGAAAGCCTGAACCCGGTGCTGGATCTCAGCCAGCTGGGTGGCGAAGACCTGCAGCTTTATTTTCGTGAGCTGACGGTGCGTGACGGTGAGCTGGAACTGCTGGGCGAAGCCCGCCTGAAGGCCCTGCCGGCATTCTGACCCCGCCGCGTCTTTCGCTGATCGTTCCGGCTTTTGATTGCCCGGCGCTGCTTTTGCGTTGCCTGCAAAGCCTGCAGCAGCAAAGCATGCTCGATTTTGAAGTGATTGTCGTGGACGATGGCTCAGAACCAACGCTGTACACACAGTTACCGCTGGCGCTGAGTGATTCGCCCCGGCTGCGCTGGCTGCGGCATGCCCATAATCAGGGCCGGGCTGCGGCCCGCAATACGGGCTGGCGGGCTGCCCGCGCTGAACTGCTGGTGTTTTTGGATGCGGATATGGCGGTAGCCGCTGACTTTGTGGCGCAACACTGGCGCTTTCATCTGCAGCAGGGTCCTGGCTGGCTGGGGCAGGGTAAAATTATCGGCACCTCAGACGGGCAGGCTCAGCCGGTCGCCAGTCTCTGGACCGACGCTTCGCAGGCCGTTTTTGCCACGGGCAATGTGTCGGTGCCCCGTAAGGCCATGGTGGTGTCGGGCGGTTTTGATGAGGCCTTTACGGAATACGGTTGGGAGGACCTGGAGCTGGGCTGGCGCTTGCTGCAGCATGGCTATCGCAGCGGGCGTGTCCCTGCGACAGCCTGGCATTATGAGCCCCTGCCGCAGTGGCAGCCTGAAGCCCTGGCGCGGGATCGTGCCAGAGCCGAAGCCGCCGGGCGGGGGGCAGCCTTGTTTTTCACAAAGCATCCGACCCTTGCTGTGCGCTGGATGACCCAGCTGGCCTGGCCGCAGGCCGTCCTTGACAGCGCTTTACTGGGCGGTCGGCGTGAGCAGTTTTGGCTGGTACTGGCCCGTTATATGCTGAAAAGCCAGCCCAAACTGGGGCTGGCTTTGTATCGGCTGGTGTTGAACCACTACACCGTGCAGGCGGCCCGGCGGGCCCGGCTTTAGTAGCCGTAAGCGGGCTGCTGGGCAGGTGCCTGGGGAGCAGCAGCCTGCTGAGGCTGTTGCTGCTGGGGTTTGCCCATACCGTCCATCATGGCGATGGTTTTGCTCTTGATCCACTCTTTGGCGCCGGTTTTGGTCAGCACCTTGTCGGCCAGGAAGCCGCCGAGGATGCTGGCGCCGCCGACCAGCAGGGTCAGGCCAAAGCCGGCGACGCTGGTGCCTGCGAGGGCCATCATGGCAGCACCCCCTGCGAGGGTTGCGCCAAGACCGGTGGCTGCGCCGGTGACCGTATCGGTCACAACATTGGAGACGGCCTGGGTGGCGGTCTTTTTGCCCTGCATGTAGGCAATACCGTTGGTGACGGCAGAGAAGCCACCGCTGACCAGGGCAGAGAGCCCGGTGCTCTTGAGCAGGGTGCCACCGACAGCTTTGAGGGAGCCAATGACAGAGCCGGTGCCACTTTTGATGGCGCCGATGGCCTCGCTGACCTGATTGGCCACGATTTTGCCGTAGCGGATACCGGCCACGTTGGCGCCGACCCAGGGAGACTGGGCAGCCAGAGAATCCAGGAACTCCATTTTGATTTCGGAGTTGTTTTTGAAGCGGGTCAGAATGTTCTGGTAGCGCTTTTCTTCTTCAGGTGTCGGTTTGTAGCCATATTTCTGGACTTTGTCTTCCACAATCAGGGCCCATTCAATTTCAGACATGGTGACCTGCTGATCCAGCGGGGGCATACCAGGACCAAAGGCGTCACCAGCGGGTGCCTGCTGGGGAGCGCTCTGCTGAGGCTGGTTCCAGTTCTGTACCTGGGGCAGTGCCGGTGTGGGGCTCAGGGGCTGAATGTTTTCGCGCAGCAGGCTGAGCTGATTGGCCAGAGACTGGTAGTAGCTGACTTCTTCTGCGTTGGGCTGGTGGCCCTGCTGAACGCGGGCTTCAAATTCGGTGGCCCACTGCAGGGCTTCGCGGGAGATGCTCAGCTGGGTCAGGGTGGGGGTGTAAGGTGAGAAGCTCTGGGCGGCAGGGGCATTGAACTGAACGGCAGAAGACTGGAAACCAGCGGGCTGGTGGCTCACCTGCCACTGATCCTGGGCCACGGTCTGGGTGGCAACAGCGCTGGGGATGCTCGGACGGGTAGCCTGTGCAGTGCTCTGTGCCTGCAGGGCTGCCGGGTTCAGCAAAGTGGTGTTTAGGTAAGTCATCGCCGTTGCTCCTTGATAAATATCTGCCGTTCTTATGGGTATATTGTCGCCGGTCCGGCCGGGGATCTGACGTTATCAAGCATAAGCCTGAGCTAACAAACTAATAACTTTAGGTTAAGAAAAACAAGGGCTGTTTTTTGGGGGGCGTAGCGGGGGCTGATCAAAAATAAATGCTTAAATAAATTATTAAGAGCGCGCAGGTTTTTTTGGATTGTGTTTTTTTTTTTGTTAAAGTAACTTGAGTAATACGCTAATTGGGGTCATAATGATGAAGGTCTAATTCACCTGAGTAATGCATAAAAGATAAGTATAGATTTAAATACGGTTAATTTGGAGGCAACATGGGCCGCGGAGATTTTGGGTTTGACGGTTTATATTCACTGCAGGCAGTTAACAGCTGGATTGGCGTTATCAACGCCAACCTGAACGCCGCCAACCGCACCGGCTACAAAACGGTAAAAACAAAATTCCGTGGCGGTGTGGCTTATGTTGAGCGCCGGCCCTACGGTCCGCTGCTGGGCATTCAGCTGCCTGAGACCACCCTTCAGGTGGATCATACCTCCATTGACTTTTCACAGGGCTCTATTATTGGTTCCACCGAGCCGACCCACCTTGCGATTCAGGGCAAGGGCTTCTTCCCGCTGGCGGTTGAACTGGGCGGTGAAGCCTTTTACTACTCCCGCGACGGGGAATTCCACGTGATTGCCACCGGCACCCATACGGTGACCGATGCTGGTGGTAACAACGTTGATATTCCCATTCTTAACCTGGTGCACAGCACCGGTTTGTACCTGACCATCAACGGTGGTGGCGACGACATCTTCTTTGACGCCGAAAACGATCTGGTCCGCGTCGGTAATATTACCGGTGCCGCTACCACTGCAGATATCACCACTTTCCCGGTCTTTAACGAAACCCATCTGCAGGGCTTCTCGGCCCCTAACTTTTTGCGCTTCAGCCGTTTTGGCTCCACTGTCTTTGAAGTCACGGGCAACCCGGCCGATGCCGGGGCCTATGATGTGAGCACAGGCAACGCCCGCGTGGTGGCCGCTGCGCTCGAAAGCTCCAACAGCTCCCTGTCACAGACCCTGCCCGAACTTTCACTGGCCCAGAAGTTTTTCTCGGCGGTGTCCAAGGTGATTTCGGTGCACCAGACTAACCTCGATACGGTCATCAACCTGATTCGTTAAAGGTTCTTTGTCTGTAATTGCCCCTCTACAGGGGCAATTTGCATTTTTTGGGCCTGTTCGCGGCAAAAATCCAGCAGGGCTTCAGACCAGGTAGGGTTCTCAAAGAGAATGCTTTTGCGTTCAGCAAGCTGCTGACGTAAAGTGCTCTGCCAGGCTTTGTCTGTGGCTATCCGTACCGCTATCCGGGCATATTCCTCGGGGGTTTCGGCCACAAGGCCTTCGATGCCCATCAGGCGGTACATGGCCTGGGTCCAGCGGCCTTTGTTCCAGGGCACATTGAGGGTGACGATCGGACAGTGCAGCCCAAAGGCCTGATAAGCCGTGTTGCCCCCGCCGAAGTAGAACGTATCCAAAATCACGTCACAGGCCTGCAGCCGCTGATAAAATACCTTTCGCGGTGCCCAGGAGACAAAGTGCAGGCGGGTATGTTCTGATGGGGGAAACTTTTGGTGTAAGCGGGCCTGAAGTTTCAGGTGCAGCTTTTTTTTGTACTCCAGAAAGACAATCTGAGCGTCCGGGTCCTGCTGCAGAATGCTGAGTAGGGTCAGATCAAACCGGGGGTGGACTTTAAAGAGGGTCATGGGGCAAAAGTAGAGATTGCCCGCTGTGGGCAGACCCAGCTCCTGGCGTGTGGCCGGCATTGGCTTTTCAGGTCGGGCGTAGTCTGGTAAGCCCGGCAGACGCACCAGTTGCTCGGTATAGTATTGATCGCCCTCGGGGGGCTCCAGGACTGCGCTGGAGATAAAATAGTCGATGCTCGGCATACCGGTGGTGATCGGATGTCCGGGCAGCACCATCTGACAGGGGGCCAGTCTGTTCAGGGCCAGCATATAGGTGAAGCTGTCCATCCCGATATCTGGATAAATCAGCAGGTCTGGCTGAAAGCTCTGAAGCATGCTGCGGGCCTGTGCCAGATTGCAGGGCAACTGGATAAAGTGATCTGAACGGCTTTTCAGGTTTTCGGTGCTGTCATCCCATTTGTTCAGTGGCGGGCTGTGCAGATAAAAGACACTGCTCTCAAAGGCCCCTGAATCCAGCAAATGGCACAGCCCCCGCTCCAGCAGGTGCATTACAGAGTGGTTATAGCAATGAAACGAAACAATGGCCAGCCGCGGTTTTTGCCCCGGCTGGCGTCGGGGAGTGACGGCTGCAGTCTGCGGCGGAGAGATACGCTTGAATAGCTGGGCCAGTTGAATTTGCAGGGGCTTGTCATCGAAGCCCTGGTAGTAGTGATAAAAATTCAGGCTGTGCGGGTGATTTTTTAAAGCTGCGTCGGGGCTTTCAAAGTGTGGGTTGTCGAGAGCTTGCTGAAGGGTCTGGGTCAGTTCCTTGCGCAATTGCAGCAGTTCTTCCTGTGAACTGACAATCGGTTTGTGCAGATTGCCCAGTAGCTCTGCCAGACTGTCGCTTTCGCCTTTGAGGGCGTGCAGTTGCCGTGCCATTTCAAGGGCTTCGCTGTGCTGCCCCTGGTGCTGCAGCTGTGAAATCAATCCTTTCTGGGCTTCAAAGAAGCAGGGGTTGCTGCGCAGCGCGCTGCGATAAAATTGAATTGCGGTCTGGGATTCGCCCTGTAATTCATAATAGGTGCCCTGGAGCAGATCCCAGGTGCCGTCAAACAGGTGGGGGGTCAGCCATTGTTGCAGGCGATTCAGCAACTGGGGTTCGTATTGCAGATGGGTCATCAGGTGGCGGCACTGAATTTGCAGCAGATCGCTTTCGGGCCGTTGGCGCACCAGCTCAAGAATGAGCTTGAGGGCTTCTGAATACTGCCCGAGGTGGCTATACAGCACAGAAAGATTATACTGGGTGGTGGGATGCGGCCAGAGTCGCTGGCTTTCGCTGAAGCTGCTGAGGGCTTCGCGCAGACGCTGCTGTGACTGGAGCAGAATGCCCAGGTTGTTGTGAAACTCGGCCTGCTCCCCATCCAGGGCGATGGCCTGACGGTAATAGCTCTCTGCAGCACTCAGATCCTGCCGGGCCTCAGCGCACAGGCCCATTCCATTGAGGGCATCTGCATCTGAGGGGTTCTCGGCCTGCAGTGCTTCAAAACAGCTGGCAGCAGCCTGAAGCCGACCGGAAGCCAGATCAGCATGGGCCTGTGCCAGCAGGCTTTGCCGGGTGCTCATGCTTCGCTGGAAAGTGTGGTGCCGTCGGGCTGACCGGGGTTGCTGAGGCGGGCTTCAAGGCGCTGCAGTGCGGCCTGCATCTCCGGGTTATTGGGTTGAATCTGCAGGGATTGCTGGGCCAGCTCAATGCCCCGGGCAAAGTTGCCCAGGTTTTCATACAGACCGACCAGCAGATCATAGGCTTCGGCCACGTTGGGCCGCAGCTCAATCACTTTTTCAAAATAAGGTACAGCTTCTTCGTACTGTTCCATTTCCATCAAAATCATGCCCCGGTGCAGATAGGTGGTGTCTTCGTCAGGGATAAACTGTTCGAGGGCTTCCAGTTCCCGCAGGGAGATCAGGTATTTGCCCTGGTGGTGGTAAGCATCTGCCAGGGTCAGACGGGCCTCAACAAAGGCAGGTTGGAGGCGCAGGGCGTGCTGCAGGTTCGAAATACAGGGATAGTATTCGCGCACTTCGCTGTAAGCGATGCCCAGCATAAAAAAGGCGTTGATATTCTGCGGATCCATCAGGATCAGTTCTTCAAAAATCTCGATGGCTTCGCGGTATTTTTTCTGGGAAACCTGGGTAAAGCCCAGCCGAAACAAGGCGTCTGTATTGCCGGGGTTCAACGCAATGGCTTTCTGGAACTGCTCTTCGGCTTCCGGGTAGCGCTCCTGTGCCAGGTATTCAATGCCCTGTTTGACAAACTCATCCATAAATTCAGGATCAGTGGTCAGGGCGTTATAAACCGATTGTTTGAGGGTGCTGAGCGCACGCCGGGCAATTTTTAAGAGGCCAAAGACATTGTATAGCGGCGAAAGCGCGGGATGCAGCTCAATGGCTTTGATAATTTCGCTTTCGGCCTGGGGCAGCTTTTGCTGTTTAAAGTAGTCCGTACCGGCCCGAAGGTGCTGATACGCCGCTTCAGAAATGACTTCGTTATTGCGATCGCGGCGGATACTTTCGTCGGGTATTTCAGACAGACTGAGGGCTTCAGACGGAGGGTCTGCAGCCGTTGCCGGGTTTTTCTGCGGTTGATTGGACTTGGATTGTTTGGCCATGCACTGTCTGACTCAGAATTTTGCTATATTATAGCACTAAAGCCCTGTAGCGTGCTCAAAGAGGTAAAGCGAATGATCGAGGCCCAAGGCTTTCAGGCCCTTCAGGAAGCCATCCGTTACTGCCAGAATGAAGAAGCCCTTGCCGCCCATGTTCAGCGTATTCTGGATCCCACGGGCTTTGGCAGCAACCGTCTGGATGATCCGGGTGTGGAGGTCTCGTTGGACTATCTGGAGATGGCGGACTGCCTTAAAGAAGCGGACCCGCGTTATTTTCAGAAAGAAATTGAGCTGCTGGTGTTCGCACATCAGCAGCTCGGTTTGATTCAGGCGGGTCAGGTGCCGGAACGGCCGCCTGTCATTCAGCCCTGGGAGTTTTTGACCTAGAGTTTAAAGGTGCTGTCGGGCAGAGAGGCAGGGTAGTCAATTTCGCTCATGGTCATGCGATAGTACGGCTGCTGCTCGCCCTGGGCATAAATCTCCCAGAGTCTGATTTTATATGAGTCGGGTTCATAACCCAGGTACTCGTAGTCAATGCGGGAATCGAGGGTATTGGTGCCGGTGGTGGTGATTTTCAGAATATTGACTCTAACACCTTCTACCTGCGTGGTGCCCACCAGTTCAGCTTGATAGCCTTTGGAGAGGCGTTTATGCACCCCAAAGAGGTCGATTTCATCGGAGAGGTAGCCATTGTTGGAGGCCACGCGGTCATCCGTTTTATCCAGATCGACGGTCACAAAGCCCAGGGCACCGCTCGGGCGGACTTTGATTTTGCTCCCCTGGCCTGAGGTATAAAGCGCTTTGACGCCGGCTGAGCCAGAGGTGGATTCCAGAATGTCGATCTTAACGGTGTTGGGTGCTTTGCTCCACATTTTAACTTTGTTGGAGGTAATTTTTCCGCTGTCGAGGTTTTTTTCAACCTTTGCGGCTGTCAGGGCCACAAACTGGGTAGAGCTGATGGTGTTCATCAGGGCATCCAGCTCGGCCTGGCCGCGCTCAGCAGCTGAAGGGGCCTGGGGCTGACTGGGGGCTGCGGGGGCCGATGGGGCTGATGGTGCTGCCCCACCACTGCTGGGTTGCTGGGGACGGGGGGGCCGGCTGGTGCCCGGCGCATCAGGTGCTGGCGCTGCGGTGCCAGGTGCTGGCATGCTGGGCGCGGGGGCCACCATGCCGCCGCCACGCTGAAAGGTTTGCAGGTCCTGTCGGATGCCGTTAATGCCGCTGATAATGGTATCAAGTGCCTGTTTGACTTCTTCATCGCGCTGGGAGTTGCTGGCACCTGGGAGTGCGGCATTTGTATTGAGGGCTGCAGACAGATCAGCGCTGGTACTATAACCAGCACCCAGATCCTGACCGCTGCCGCAGGCGCTCAGCAGGAGCATGCTGCTCAGGCTCAATCCCAAAAGGTACAGGCTGGTGGTTTTGATGTTTCTCATTTTCTCTTACTCCCTGCGAATATAAAAGTTCTTAAGCCTATCTGCACTTGAGTGCTGCTGATCTTATCGCCGGGATAAAGATCGTTCTTTCGCTATCTGTTTAAGATTAAGTGTTTTTTAGGTTAAAAAAACACTAAAGTTTAAAGGTGCTGTCGGGCAGCGAGGCGGGGAACTGCAGGCCCAGCAGCATGCGGTAGTAAGGCTGCTGCTCGCCTTTGGCGTAAATTTCCCACAAGCGGATCTCATAGGTGTTGGGATCATAGCCGAAGTACTCATAGTCGACATGGGAGCCCATGCCGTGGTGGCTGCCGCTGGTGGTCACCTTCAGCACGTTGATGGCCTGACCAGACACCTGGGTCTTGCCGACCAGTTCGGCTTCATAGCCTTGCGACAGACGGTTGTACACGCTGAAAAGGTCGATATCGTCAAAGGTGTAGCCATTACCTGAAATCAGGCGGTCATCGGTTTTGGGCAGTTCGGTGGTGATAAAGCTCATGGCACCGCCGGGACGCACTTTGGCTTTGTTGCCCTCATTGGATGTGTACACAATTTTGGCGCCTTCTGCGCCGGAAGAAGACTGCAGCACTTCCAGTTTGACGATATTGGGCTTTTTGGAGTACATCTTGATTTTAACGGTACTGGTTTTGCCTGTCTTGAGATTTTTTTCGGTTTTATCGACATCGGCGACCACAAAGGGCGCGTTCGAGATTTTATTCAGAATCTGCTGCAGTTCAGCGTTGCCGTCAGGTTTTGCCGGTTGACTGGGCACAGCAGGCGTCTGGGCGCCCGTGCTGCTCTGCCTGTATCGGGGGCCGGGGGGGTGCTGCGGGGGGTGCTGCGGAGGGTGCGGCTGCTGGTGACCGGCGCTGTTTCAGGGTTGCTGCCAGCCACTGGCTGTGGTGTCTGGGTGCTGGTGCGGGGGGCTGTATTGATTGGACTCAAGCGCAGTCTGCGAATATCCTGCTGCAGTTCTTCCATGGCCAGCAGGACCCTGGGTAAGGACTCGTAGACCTGGGCGCTGGCAGACATGCGTTGCACAGGCTGAGGTGTCAGGGCGGCAGAGAGGCTGCTGTTGGGAAGATCTTCTGTTTTGCCACAGGCGCTGGTGGCCAGCACCAGGCTTAGCAGTGTCAGTTTTCCCAGAGATACGGTCGCTTTGCGCATAAGATTCAGGCCTCTCTTGCAGTTAAGTTTAGGTTAACTGTGAATGAGTATTCATTTAATTATCGGGGATTTGTTTAAAACCTTGTGCGCTTTTTTGTGAAAAGCGTTCGGCGCAGACAGTGTGCGCCAATATCAGCGGCAAAAAAAAGAAAAAGGCAGAAGGGGTAAAGAGTTTATCCCTTCTGCCAGAGTCACCCGTTGATGATAGTTGGCATTGGGCAAACAAGAGGCAGAGTTGCTTGTGTTTCAAAGCAGGTGTTTTGTTTGCTTGACTATATTTATAGTCGATGCAATATAAATTTGGGATAAAATTCAGGCCTGCCAGCATAAAAAAAGCATTAAAAACACAATCTGCTGGGTGTTGCTTTGTCTCTGCCAGACCGGTAGGATGGAAAACAAAGCCCTGATTAAACATCGTGTGAGGTACAGCCATGCCCCTGAATCCCAATGAACTGGAAGCCTATTGTGAGGCCCATAGCCATACACCTTCTGCTGATTTGCAAGCCCTTGAAAAAGCGACACATGAGCAAACCGATATGCCGATCATGCTGGTGGGCGGTCTGGAAGCCAGTCTGCTGCGTTTGCTGGTGCGTCTCAGCCATGCCCGCCGTATTCTGGAGATTGGGACCTTTACCGGTTACAGTGCCCTGGCCATGGCTGAGGTGCTGCCAGCTGGCGGTGAACTGATCACCTGTGACGTCAACCCGGAGTCGACTGCCATTGCCCGGCAATTCTGGGCACAAAGCTCTCATGGCGAAAAAATCAGCCTGAAGCTCGGACCGGCTCTGGAGACCCTCAGCACCCTGGACGGGGCCTTTGACATGATTTTTATTGATGCAGACAAAACCGCTTATCCGGCTTACTGGGAAGCCTGTGTGCCCCGTCTGGCCCCTGGCGGTCTGCTGGTGGTCGACAATGTTTTTCTGGGGGGCCAGGTGTTGCAACCTGACAGTGAAGCTGCTCAGGCCGTGCATCGCATGAACCAGATGGCTCAGGCCGATGAGCGAGTGGAATGCAGTATGCTCAGCGTGCGTGATGGCGTGTTACTGGCCTGGAAAAAACGCTGATGCGACCTTTGTTGACCGTTGCTCTGCTGGCTTTGCTGGCATCTCTGACACAGCCTGTGGCGGCCGATCCGCTGCTGGATCAGACGCTGCAGCGCTCAACAGCTTCGGCCACCGATACAGCCCGGACTCTGGACTGGCTCAAAGCAAACCCTGAACACTTTTTACGTCCGGCCTGGCTTCAGCAGCTCGCCCAGGCCGGGCTGCCCGCTGAAGCCTTGCAGGCGGTGCTTTCAACCCGAGATCCGCTCTGGCCCCATTTTTACTGGTGGCGGGCCATGGCGCAGGATGCTGCGCGCTGCAGCGGGGATTTTGCTGCTTACGCGCGTCAGGCGCAGCTTTCTTCGCAAGGTGTGATGATTGCTGACTCTACGGCCCTGCAGGAGCGTCTGCACTGTGTTGAAGCCCTGTCGGAGCCGGCGCGCCTGACCATTGCCCGCCAGGTACAGGCCCACCGTTATTTCTGGCTGATGCCCCGTCTGCTGGGAGATGTGCAGGCGCCTGAAGGGCTGATGCTCTTGCTGGAAGCCCAGATGACGGGGCGCCAGTATCAGGCGGCGCTTGCGACAGCTCAGCGTCTGCTGAAACAGACTGCTGCGCCGGGTGATCTTAAAAAACAGGCCGTGATTCAGGCGGGTCGTGCCGCCCGGTTTTTGCGCCAGCCCGCCACCGCTTTGCAGTGGTGGGACTGGATTCAGCCTGCGGATGCCCGTTTTTATCCTGAGGTGCTCTGGGAGCGTGCCGAACTGGCCCAGGCACAGGATCAGACCGGTCTGAGCGAACAGCTGCTGACCCGTTTGCTGCAGCAGTATGCACAGCATGAGCGAGTGCCCGATGCCCTGGAGCTGCTTTTGCGCCAGAAGCTGCAGGCTCAACACTGGCCTGCAGTTGAAAGTCTGTCACAGCAGGTTCTGCGTGACTGGCCCGACCATGAGCTGGCAGCTCAAGCCCGCTACTGGCTTGCACACAGTCTGCAGCAGCGCGGGCAAAGCACCGCCGCCCGTCAGCACTGGCAGGCCCAGGTCGCGCAGGGGGCTGTCAACAACTATTATACGCAGCTGTCACGCTGTCAGCTGGCTGAACGCGACTGCTTCCAGCTGCCGTCAGAAGGTCTGCCGCCGCTGCAATCCCGCGCACCCCAGATGAATTTTCTGGCCCCTTACCCTGAACTGAAAAGTCTGCTGACGCCAGAGCGTGCGCCACTGGCGCTGGCGGTAGCGCCTTTTCTGAGTCCCCTGGCTGAGACCGATCGCCTGCTGCTGACTTCGTATGCTCTGCGTCTGAATGGCAACTATTTTCGCGCCATTCGGACCATCTGGCAACTCCCGGCGCGGGATCAGGACATGCTGCGCCTGATGTATCCGCTGCACTATGATGCGCTGCAAAAAGAAAACGCAGCCCGTTACCGCATCCCCCAGGCTCTGATTGCGGGGCTGACCTGGCAGGAGAGCATGTACAAAGCAGATATCCGCTCGCCATCCGGGGCCCTGGGGCTGATGCAGCTGATGCCGGCCACGGCCAGCTATATTGCGCCCAAAGCCGGTTTAAACGGCTTTCAGCTGTCCCAGCTGACGGACCCGAAGATCAATATCCGTCTGGGCAGCTATTATCTCTACGAACAGTTGCAGCGCTGGCGCGGCAATCTGCTGCCCATGATTGCTTCGTATAACGCGGGCCCCAATGCCGTGGCGCGCTGGATGCAGGCACGCGGCAATCTCGACAAAGCGCTGTTTGTGGAGCAGATTCCGTACGCCGAAACCCGGCGCTACGTCAAACAGGTCCTGACCCATATGTATGTTTACCAGACAATTTATGCCGACTGAGGGCTGCCAGACCGGGGTGGCAGCGGTATAATGCAATATGCCTAAAATCAAATACCTGATTATTGCCGGGCCGATTGGTGTGGGCAAGTCCACCCTGACCCAGCGCCTGGCCGCAGAGGGTTTTCAACCTCTGTTTGAAGAGCCGGATATTAACCCCTATCTGGCCGATTTTTATGCCGATCAGTCCAGAGCCTTTGAAACCCAGCTGGCTTTTCTGGGGCATCGGCTGCAGCAATGCCGCCGGGTGGCCGACCTGCTGGCTGCTGGTCAGCGCGTGGTGCAGGATCGCTCCATGGCTGAAGACAGCTATATTTTTACCCGCCATCACTATCAGCAGGGGCTGATTTCTGAGCGCGACTACCAGACCTATCAGACCCTGTATCAGGGTCTGGCGGATTTTGTGCCCAAAGCCGATCTGATTGTGTATCTTTCGGCACCCGTGCCCGTGCTGCAGGACCGCATTCGCGAGCGGGGGCGTGATTATGAGCAGGAAATCGCGGCGGATTATCTGCAGGACCTCAACGGCCTCTACACCCAGTGGGCCCAGGCCTGTCGGCAGACCCGACAGCCCTTTGTAGAGCTGCCTACTGCCGGCAGTCGCCATCCCGAAGAAATCGCCCAGCAGGTGCTGGCTCTGTTACAGCCCGAAGCCCGCAGGGTTCTGCGCAGCGCCTGAGGTTTGCTGCTTCAGGGCTGACGGTAGGCGATAATCAGCTGGCCGCTGGCCCGCTGCAGCGACATCAGCACCGCGTCGCCTGATTTCAGACCACTGTAGAGAGTGTTGAACTCCTGCACCGAGCGCACGGGTTTGCGATTGATTTCGGTGATCAGATCACCGGGGCGCAGGCCTTTTTCGTAGGCGGGGCTGTTGGGGTTGACCTGGCTGGCCACCACGCCGCTGAGACCAGCCGGCAGACCCAGCTGCTGCTGCAGATCCCGGCTGAACTCCTGTACGCTGATATCCTGCTGGGTTTCAGGGGCTGTGGGCTGCTGCTGCAAGGCGCTCTCATCGGCGCTGGCTTCGGCCAGGACCGGGTTCAGGGTGAGATTTTTGCCGTTGCGCAAAATGCCCAGGCTGATTTTGGTGCCGGCTGGCAGCAGCGCAATTGTGTTGCGGAACTGGTTTACATCGGTCACGGGCTTGCCGTTCAGCGACATCACCACGTCGTACTTCTGGGCCCCGACTTTGTCGGCGGGTGAGCCCTGAATAATGCCCGAAACCAGAATGCCCTGGCGGCTGTCTTTAAGGCCTAAGCTTTCGGCCATGGCGTTATCCAGCGGCTGGATATAAATGCCGAGCTGAGAACGACTGACCTTGCCCTCTTTGATCAGCGACTCCATTACCTGGCGCGCCATATTGCTCGGAATGGCAAAGCCCACGCCCATATAGCCCCGTGAACGGGTGGCAATGGCCGTATTGATGCCAACCAGCTCGCCCTTGATATTGACCAGCGCGCCGCCGCTGTTGCCGGGGTTGATGGCGGCATCGGTCTGAATAAAATCCTCAAAGTCGGCCACACCGACGTTGGCCCGGCCTTTGGCTGAAATAATGCCGGCGGTGACGGTGGAGTCAAGCCCAAAAGGGTTGCCAATGGCCAGCACCCATTCACCCACGTGCAGTTCGTTGGAGTTGCCGATTACCACCTGCTTGAGTTCGCTGGCTTCTTCGAGTTGAATCACGGCCAGGTCGGAGCGGGGATCGGTGCCGATGATCCGGGCCTGAAAGCTGCGGCGATCGTTGAGGGTAACCTTGATTTCGTCGGCGCCTTCGACCACATGGTTATTGGTCAGTACATAGCCTTTGGCGGCGTCTACAATCACCCCTGAGCCCACGCCTTCCTGGCGGCGATCGGGCGCCTGCGGGAAGGGCAGGCCAAAAAAGTCAAAAAATTCATGGGGATTGGTGTTGGGGTCCAGACGACGCGGGGTCTGACTGTTGCGTACTTTTTTGGTCATGGCAATGCTGACCACGGTCGGGGTGACCCGCTCAGAAATGCCAATAAAGTCATCATTCAGCTGGCTGAGGGTCTGGGCTGCGCTGCTCTGGGCTGAGACCTGAGCGGGTTGTAAGAGCTCAGATAAACCAAAGCCGGTGCCAAAACAAAAGATCGCCGTCAGGGGCAAGGTCCAGGCCAGATATCTGCGTTGCTTCATCGTGTGTTCCTGCTTTCCGCATCAAGAATTTGCCCTCTATATTAACACGATAAAAGGCTGGCAGGCACAGATAGACAGTGGTTTCAGAAGGCCAGGCCGGCCCCAATCTGAAAGCCCGTGACGTTGCTCAGGGTGGTGTTGGTGATGCTGCCGCTGCCCAGCTGGGAGGGCACCTGCCACCAGTAAAAACCGCTGACCAGCTCCACATTTTCAAACAGGCGGTAGCTCAGCTCGGTGTAAATGCGGTGCAGACTCAGGGTAAAAGGCGAGATGTTGCTTTTCTGGTTGGCCAGGTGCAAAAAGGGCACGTTAAAGCCGTAATCGACCGAGAGTTTGGTGACCTCGGGGTAAATCCAGTACTCCAGTCTGACACCCGGTTCAAAACCAATCAGATGCTGCGAAACGTTTTGCCCCAGGGCAAACATATTGCGAAAATGAGCCTGGGGAATCAGTGCAAAGTTCTGATAACTGAAACGATGACCCACACCCAGACCAATTTCACTGAAGCTGGGGTAAAAACCAGCATCCTCAGCCTGTAAAAAGCGGTTGAGCAGGGCCGGGTGAGTGTTCATCAGATGATGGAAGTGGGCGCTGAAAACATAGCCTTGCTGTTGGCTGTCATCGGTTGCAAAGAGTTGCCGGTAGGCGACATTCAGCATCAGAGAGCGCGAAATATCGCTGATACCCTGATCCAGCAGGCTGACGCGCAGGGTCTGGGCTTTGGGGGTGGGCGGATCGGGGGTTTCAACTTGAAAGCTGCGGGGTTCCAGCAGCGATTGGCTCTGGGCCGGCAACATAATGCAGAAGGCCAGAGCAAGAGGACTTAAGCGCAAGATTGAACGTGCTGATTTCATAGGTATACATCATACCGAAGTTTTTTCCAAAGGCCAAGCGCTCATTGGAGAATCTTTTTCTTAAGCGGATATTTTTGTTTTCTTAACCTTTATATAAGAAAGATCCCCTGCAGGCACTCTACAATCAGGGTATGAACAGCGTTGAGGTAAAGGATACAAAGCTATGAAAAAAGTCATTATCGTCGGTCTTCTGCTCCAGACATCCCTGATCGTGGGCTGCAGCCGCAGCAACGTGATGCCAACCATGCCCAGTCAGGCGGGTATGGGCATGGGTATGAATGACCCCTATGGCTCTGGCTTTGCCTCAACCCCCGGTATGAACACTGGTTTTAACGACCCTTATGCCACTACCCCTGGCATGGGCATGAACGATCCCTATGCGATGAACCCCGGCATGGGTATGAATGACCCCTACGGCACCACCCCTGGCATGGGCATGAGTGATCCTTATGGCACCACGCCTGGCATGGGCTTCAATAACCCCGGTATGGTGAACGGAATGCCCGGTACAGGGATGGGCATGATTGACCCGGTGACCGGTCAGCCCGTGATGGATAACGGCATGTCACAGCAGATTGTCAGCCAGATTCAGTCAGCTGGAGGCCACAAAGGTCGCAACGCCGATAAGGTGACCCGCGAAGCTCTGGCTGGCATTTCGATTCAGAACCTGGCCGGATCACCGCTGGATCACCGCGCGCTGATCATCAAGGCCCTGCTCGACGGCTGGGCCAGCGAAGATGACCGCAACTATGCCCGCCAGGTCTGGAACACCGTGATGCCCCAACAACAGCAGCAGATGCTGTCTCAGGACGCAGAACTGAATAAGCTGGTCACCGACAAACTGCTGCAGGGCAAGAGCAACGGCGTCAGTGGCGTCATTTCTGAGCTCGGCAAACTAGTTGGTCTCGGCAATTAATTTGCAACGCAACAGATTTTAAATTGTATCTCTCTTACGCAGTTCTGACCCACTGCTCACCCGGCAGTGGGTTTGTTTTTGGCGGACTTTAAGCGCAAAGCAATGCTATAATACAAAAAACAAAGGCAAGCGACTGGTTTTGAAAGCAAAGCAGAAACAAAATGCTGTGAAACAGCGTCTGACCAATACATCAAATCAAATGGAAACTGGGTTCATGAAGAAGACTCTTCTGCTGGGGGCCGCCCTGGCAAGCACGACACTGGCCACGGCCTGTGGTCCTGGAGGCCTGCGGGTCCCTTCCGCACTCTGTGGGCAGGCTTTTTACACGATTCAGGTCTCACGCCAGAACATTGGCATCAATGAACGTGTGCCCATCAGTGTGGCGGTCAATAACCCCTGTAACCATGATTTGGAGTATCGCTTTGTCGCAGCACGCGGTACGGTGCTTTCCCAGAATCCCCTCTTGCCCATGGCTGAGTACATCGCCCCCTTTACCGGCGGTGAAGACCGCATTATTGTTTCGGTGTATAACCGCAGCGAAAACACCAACTTACCCCAGCAGCAGGCCCCGCTGCTGGTGATGGGTGACGGCCTGGCCTATGTTGAAGCACCGGCGGCCGGTACTGAACTGGACGAGTACGATAATGGCGTGATCAAGGTAACAGGCATTCAGGGAGCCGGTGTCGGTTCCCAGGCCCAGCAGGTGGCCATTGGCCGCCAGCCGACGATCTCGCCCGATGGCCGCTTTGTGGCCTATACGTATTTTCCTGGGGATGGCACCTCTCAGATCCGGGTGCAGGACGCCGCAGGCAACGTCACCATTCTGACCGGCAACGGTGGCTCGTTTAACCGCGATCCCGCCTGGGCACCGATTGGCAGCGATCTGAACCAGCACCTGGTCTTTTCCTCAGATCGCCTCAGCACCAGTTCCGGGCAGGCCTTTAATGAACGAGGCGAAGCCTTTAACATCTGGCGCGTCAGTGCCCTGGGCCAGAATTTGCAGCAGCTTTCAAGCACCCCTGGCAACGATCGCCAACCCACCTGGTCGCCCGATGGCCGGGTGATTATTTACCAGAGCAACTTCTCTCAAAACCAGATTCAGAACTACAGCAACCTCTGGCGCCTGGATCTCACCTCAGGCCGACTGCTGCAGCTGACCTATGAAACCGCACCCGATAAAGGGGCTTTTGAGCCCAGTTTCTCGCCTGACGGTCAGCGCATTGCCTACAGCCGCAAGTATATTGCCCGTCAGACCGGCAGCGGCAGCCAGCGCGACTACCAAAAAATCTGGCTGGTGGATCTTAACACCATCGATATTCCCAGCCTGCAGGCTTTTCTGCCACCGGGTCAGGGCGGCGTGGGCACCATCCAGCCCGGCCAGCCTTTGCCCGGCACCAATCCCAACGTGCCCGAAACCGCCGGCAACCGCGAAGGCAATTTTGGCAATATCGCCACCCAGGAGTTTGACGAAGGCACCATTGAAACCACGCCCTCCTTCTCCGTGGACGGCCGCTGGATCACTTATGTGCGCACACGCGGTGACGATATCCGTACCGTCTCGATTCCGGGCAATCCGGGCACCCTGGGCACCATTGGCTTTGAACCGCTCAATGTGCTGCCGGCTGGCTCCGAACGCGCGATTGAAGCCCGCTGGGCCCGCCAGAGTCAGTCTTTTAACCGCTTTTAAGCCTTTTGCAGCGCATGCGGCGTGAAATCTGGGCCGAGTTTATGCCCTATGACTGGGTGCGGGCCGACCTGCCACGCCTGGCTGCCGCCGATGTACAGCTCAATCTGGCCATTCCGCTTGAGCGATTATCAGATCCGGCCCTGAAGCGCTTGCTACAGGCCGCCCATGCGCTGCAGGTCCCTGTCGGAGCCTGGCTGCTGTTGCCTGATGCCCAGGGCTACTGGCCCAACGCCGAAAACGCCCGGCTGTTTCAGCAGGCTCTGGCGCAGTTTTTGCGCTGGCTGGCGCAGCAAGGCCTGCATGTGGCCGAAATCATTGTGGACATGGAAAGCCCGCTGGCCCTCAGTCGCTTGCTCAAAGGGCGGCTCTGGCAGGGTCTGCAGCTGGAGTATCAACGCTGGCTGGACCCGCTGCAACAGCGGCGTTTTGACGAGGCGGTGGCGATCTATACAGCCGCCGTGGCCCGCGCCCACGATGCCGGGCTGCAGATGCAGGTGGTGACCTATCCTTTTGTGGTGCATGATGCCCTGGCCCAGACCACCGTGCTGCAGCGTTTTTTACAGATTCCCGTCACCCTGGTGCCCTGGGATCGCGTCTCGCTGATGATCTACCGCAGCAGCTTTCAGGATCTCTGCCCCCTGCCCCTGTCACCGGGGCTGGTGACGGCCTATCTGCAGCTGGCCCGGCGCGCCTTTGAGCAACCGCTCAATGCCGCCCTGGGCGTGCTGGGCACGGTGGGCAAGCTACAGGAAGGGGGCTTTGCCGATCCGGCCTGTCTGGCTGCCGATGTGGCCAGCGCACGGGCGGCCGGTGCTGACGGTATTCAGCTCTTTTCGCTTGACGGGCTGCACCAGCTGGCCCAGCCTGAAAACGGCCTGCGGCTTTATCAGACGCCGGCCCGTTTGCATACACCGACAGCGGCTGACCGGGCCTTGCTGCAGACATTGCAGCTGGCGCACCGCAGTCTGCAGCAACTCGACCGCTTGATCAGTCTGCCCAACAGACGTTGCGGGTCTCACTCCAGAATTCAAACGCCTGCCAGCCCCCTTCATGCCCCAGCCCCGATTGCTTGATGCCGCCAAAGGGCGTGCGCAGATCGCGCTTCATCCAGCTGTTGAACCAGATCAAACCGGCTTCAACCTGCTGACTCAGGCGCTGCGCCTGTGGCAGGTTCTGGGTCCAGATGCTGCAGGCCAGACCGTAAGGGCTGGCATTGGCCAGTTGTAAGGCTTCTGCTTCGCTTTCAAAGGGCTGGAGGGTAATCACCGGGCCAAAAATTTCGGTCTGGTTGGTCTGGCTCTGCGGGCCAAGACCTTCGAGCACGGTGGGGGCCACAAAGTAGCCGTCTGCGCAGCGGCCGCTGAGGCTGACCGTTGCGCCGCCGCAGAGCACGCGCGCCCCTTCAGCGCGGGCGGTGGCCAGACAACTCAGAATCTTTTGCTGGTGGGCAGCAGAGACCACTGCACCCTGCTGGGTGCTGGCTTCCAGTGGGTCACCCACGCGCAGGGCTTGCACCCCGGCCACCAGATCTGCCCGCAGCCGTTCATACAGGGAGCGCTCAATCAGAAGGCGCGAAGTACAGAGGCAAATCTGCCCCTGATTGCTGAAGCTGGATCGCAGCACTTCGGCCAGCATGCGCTCATAGTCGCAGTCTGCAAAGATGATCGCAGCATTTTTTCCACCCATTTCGAGCGAGAGCTTTTTAAATTGGGGTGCTGCCACCCTGGCAATCGCCGCCCCGGTAGCCGTGCTGCCGGTAAATGAAATCCCTTTGACGTCTGGATGTGCACACAGGGCCTCCCCCACGCGGGGGCCCGTACCGTGTACCAGATTCAGCACGCCGGCGGGCAGCTCGATCTCCTGTGCGATACTGCTGAGCAAAAAAGCCGTCAGCGGGGTAATTTCAGAGGGCTTGGCCACCACCGTGTTGCCGGCGGCCAGGGCCGGAGCGATTTTCCAGCTCAGCAGGTAGAGGGGCAGGTTCCAGGGCGAAATACAGCCCCCCACGCCCAGCGGCTGCTGCAGCGTGACGTTCAGAAAACCAGGACGTAGATGGGCTGTGCTGCTGCGGTGCAGCAGACCGGCGGCAAAAAAGCGGAAGTTCTGCACGGCACGGGGAATATCCACGCTGGCAGCCAGCCACAGGGGTTTGCCGTTGTCGTCACATTCGGCTCTGGCCAGGGTATCCTGCCTGGCCTCCAGGGCGTCGGCCAGCCGAAAGAGCCAGTCAGCGCGGGTTTCAGGATCCAGCTGTCGCCAGGCCGGGGCAGCGGCTACGGCAGCGGCCACGGCCTGCTGCATATCTGCTGCGTCTGAGTCTGGCAGCTCGGCATGGGCCTGACCTGTTGCCGGGTTGATGCTGGTGAGCCACTGGTCGCCGCTGGCGGGCAGGAGCTGACCATTGATCAGGTTTAGAATGCGCGTCATGCCGTAAACTCCAGCTTGATATCCATATTTTGGGCCTGGGTGGTCAGGGCACCAACCGAAATACCGTTGACCCCGGTCCAGGCGTAGGCCGGCAGGCTGTCGTAAGTGATGCCGCCGGAGGCTTCCAGAAAAATCCGCATGCCGTAATCCGGGTGCTGGCGCACCCGCCCGACGGCCTCGCGAATGGTTTCAGGCGACATATTGTCCAGCAGCAGGGCGTCAAAACCGCCGGTGGCCAGGGCCTGATCCAGTTGTTCGAGGGTGTCGATCTCCAGCTCCAGGTATTTGTCAGGGCAAGTGCTACGGGCCTGTGTTAAGGCCGCCGCCAGGCCCCCGGCGGCCACCAGATGGTTGTCTTTGAGCATCAGCACATGGGAGAGATCCATGCGGTGATTGTAGCCGCCTCCCACCGCCACAGCGTATTTCTCAAAGCGCCGCAGCCCCGGTGTGGTTTTACGGGTGTCGAGAATTTTAAAGCCCGGCGGCAGATCCAGCCGGGTATAACGCTGGGTTAAGGTAGCAATACCGCAGAGGCGCTGCAACAGATTCAGCAGTACCCGCTCCCAGTTCAGCAGGGCGCGTGCAGCGCCGCTGAGCTGCGCCAGTGTCTGGCCCGCCTGAACCTGCTGACCATCTTTGACCAGCAGCTCACAGTTGATGGGGGCGGCGCGATTCAGTGCTGACAGCAGCTCAGCACCAGCAAACGTCAGGTCCTGATTGGCCAGCAGGCGGGCTTCTGCACTTGTGTTTTCAGCCACGCAGCTGAGGCTGCTCCAGTCACTTTCAGGAATATCTTCAGCCAGAAAAGCGGTCAGACGGGCCTGCACCCAACCGGGGTCAAGGTTAAGGTGTTGTTCAAACCACAGGTCTGGCGTCTGGCGCAGATCATCAGGTGCATATGACATGGCGGGGCCTCCCAAAGGGCAGATTAGGGTTGTTGGGTCAGGCAATAGAGATAGCCGCCGGCAGCCAGCAGCACATCGCCATTGGCGGCAATGGCCGGTGAGCTGTAGATGGCATCACCAACGGGTGGCTTCCACTCACCGCCACCTTCTCCATACTGCAGACCCTCGGGCAGCCGGGGGCCGACCAGTTCTGCCTGACCCAGGTAAAATTGCCAGCGCAGTTGTCCGCTGGCCGCATTTAAAGCATACAGCGCGCCATCAAAACGGGGGACATAGACCGTTTGACCCGCTACAGCCGGTGAAGACCACTGCGGAAACATCACCATGCCAGCGGCTTCGCTGCCACTGACCTGGCCGTTGTTGGCCTCAACGGCCACAATCTCGTTGGAATAGGGCTCAGCATATATCAGCAGATCCTGATACAGTGCCGGTGAGCTGCGCAGATTGCCCCAGTCGGTGCGCTGACGCGTGCCCTGGGCCTTCCAGCGCATGATGCCGCGTTCGCGCTCCAGAGCCACCAGGGCCGGTTCAGGGTAGGTGGTGTTGCGGGCAAAGCCCACAATCACCAGATCTTTATACACGGTGGGGCTGTTATAGATTTCGAGGGTCGGACGGTAGTTGTCCGTGTTCAGTTCGGGGTAAATTTCATTCAGGTCGGCCTGCCAGCGTGTTTGCCCCTGCTGATCAAAAGCATAAATCTGGCCGGTGGTGGTCGGTACAAAAACCAGCTGGCCGTCGCTGGCGGCGCCGGCCCGGATCGCACCGCCCAGCTGTTTCTGCCGCAGTACTTTGCCGCTGCTACGCGCCAGCCAGTAGAGCTGACCCGTGCTATCGCCGACGATGATCTGCCCGTTCTGAACCAATAACTGGTAGCTGCTGCCGCTTAGTTTGGTGCGCCAGCGCACTTCGCCGTTGCGGGCATCCAGCGCCCAGACCGCACCTTCGTCGCCGGTGGCCAGCACCAGGCCGTCGGACCAGACCACCTGGTTTACATCCTGCTGGGCGGGCGCATGCCATTTGAGTTTGCCGCTGCCCAGATCAAAAGCCATCACGCTGTCGGTGGGTTTTTTGACCGAAAAGCCCAGGCCGTCGTGCTGATTCCAGACCTGGCCTGCTGTGCCGATAAACACCGTATTATCGGCGATCACCGGGCTGTTCAGCCAGCCGCTGATGCCCACAGGGGCGCGCCAGCGAATGCCAGGCCGGGTGATTTGTGGCCGATCTGAGACGGCCCCCTGGCGTCGGGCGTCATACTGAAACATGGGCCAGTCAGTAGCCTGAGCTGGCAGGCTGGTGCTGAGGAGCAGACCAAGCAGAGCCATACGTATTTTCATAAAGAACTGTCCGCCTTAAAAGTGAATCAGGGTGTCATGAATGATATCCAGGGCTTCCTGCATTTGTGCTGCGTTAATCACCAGCGGCGGCGCAAAGCGAATAATATCACCGTGGGTGGGCTTACACAGCAGGCCGTTGTCTTTGAGGGCCAGGCAGACATCCCAGGCCGTCCGGCCATCGGCCAGGGGTTTGATCACCGCCGCGTTCAGCAGTCCCTTGCCCCGGACGGTGGTGATCAGCTCGGTTTCAGCCTGAATTTTGCGCATGCCTTCGCGGAAGATCTCGCCCATGGCTGCGGCATTGGCGGCCAGATCTTCGTCTTTAAGAATCTGCAGGGCTTCCATGGCCACCCGGCAGGCCAGGGGATTGCCACCGTAGGTCGAGCCGTGTTCGCCGGGCTGAATGGTCAGCATAATTTCATCACGGGCCAGTACGGCTGAGACCGGCAGCATACCGCCAGAGAGGGCTTTGCCCAGAATCAGAATATCCGGGCGTACGGCCTCGTGATCGCAGGCCAGCATCTGGCCCGTGCGGGCCAGTCCGGTCTGCACCTCGTCACCGATCAGCAGCACATTGTGCTGGCGGCACAGCTGTGCCGCTCCGGCGAGATAGCCCTGATCCGGTACTACCACACCCGCTTCGCCCTGGATGGGCTCTACCAGAAAACCCGCCACGCAGGGGTCCTGCAGGGCCTTCGCCAGGGCCGCCAGATCGTTGTAAGGAATAATCTCATAACCGGGCATATAGGGGCCAAAACCCCGGCGGCTGTCGGGGTCAGTGGACCCTGAGATCACGCTCAGGGTACGACCATGAAAATTGTTTTCAACAAAAACGATTCGGGCCTGGTTTTCAGGCACCTGTTTGACCTTGTAGGCCCATTTGCGGGCCAGCTTGAGCGCAGTTTCAACCGCTTCTACGCCCGTGTTCATGGGCAGCACGCGGTCATAGCCAAAATACTGAGTGATATAGGCCTCATAAGGTCCCAGCTGGTTATTATAAAAAGCCCGTGACGTCAGGGTCAGGGTCTGGGCCTGTTCTGTCAGCGCTTTGATTAGGCGTGGGTGGCTGTGGCCCTGGTTGACAGCGGAGTAGGCCGACAAAAAGTCAAAATAACGCTGACCCTCGGGGTCCCAGACGTGTACCCCTTCACCCCGTGCCAGGACAACGGGCAGGGGGTGGTAATTGTGGGCGCCATAGCGGTCTTCGAGTGCCATGGCTTCAGCAGAGCTGATAGCTGTTTGGGTGATAGGTGTCATCAGAAGGTATCCTTTTGCTTGCAGAATCTGTTTGTATCTTACCGCAATCCCTGCTTTTTTGCCCCGTTCAACGGCAGCGCAAGCCATACTGATGGCGGTTATCAAGACCTTATTGTCTGGGGATTTTCAGTCGCTGCAGCGCAAGATCTGGTCTGAATCGCTTATAATTTAATCAGAAGGCTTTTTGAAAATTCAAAAGCCCGCTTTTGTTGACGAAAGGATCGATGCTTTATGACTGACATTTCGCCCAGTGTTCAGCCATTACAGGACTATTTCAGCCGCCTGCAGGGAAAGCCCGTCAATGCTCAGCAGCTTGCTGAAATCAAAGAGCTGGCGCTGAAAGACCATAAACTTGACCGTGACGAAGCCCGCTTTTTGATGGGCAAACTGGTCGAGGGCGCTTTTGAAGCCGGTGTGCGCAGTGAGGTCTCAGAGCTGCTTTCAGGTGGTTATCAGGAACAGGATCTTGTCCCTGTGGCCCAGATTGGCTATAACCGCCTGACCACCGTCAAAGAGATCAGCGAAGAGTTTGCCGATCTCAACAAAGCCAAAGCCATTACCGATGACAACGGCATCGACGAAGTCTATTTAAAAACTGCAGATGGCCGAACGTTTGTGGCTTACGGTGCAGCTGAAGATGGCGGTGCCCTGAACCTCAAAGGCATCAAGCCCGGTTATGTGGGCCGTCTGGGCAATGAGCGCGTTACCGTACTGCATGTCAATAACGAAACCAACACGGCCTGGGAAGGGGCCAAAGCCCCCTGGAGCTATACGGCCGAGACCCTCAGTTCCGCAGGTAAAAATGGGGTGGTCAAAGGGATTGGCGAAGTAGCGACCACCGTAACGGCTCTGTTTATTGGTAAAACCGTACTCGAAAAAGGCATCCAGACCGCAGGTCAGAAGGCCGCCGAAGTGGCAGCACCTGCTGTGCCTGTCACGGCAGGCAGTCTGCTGGGCAAAACCAAAGCGATTGGTTCCAGCATTGGCGGCACGGTCAAAGGGACCCTGCGCAGCGTGGTTGTGGGTACAGCGGTGGCAGGGGCCGTGGTGGGTACTGTGGTCACCGTAGGCTCGGTGATCGGCGCCGTCAGAGGGGCTGCCCGTGCCCAGGATTATGCGACGCTGGACATGGTCACCGGCAAATATTAAGTGGTATCAGCCGAAGCGCTGCTGAAGCCTGTAGCGGTCTGCCGGCTTGAGAACCACGGGTTCACAATATTCATAGCCTGCTGCAAAATAAGCCGAAATGACTTTGAGCAGGCTGGCATATGCTGTGTCAGACAGACTGGCGGGGTCAAAGTGTGTGGCGCCCTGCTCGGGCAGATAGGCCAGGCTTAAAAAGTTGTCCCAGCTTTCTATGGTGGCCAGTACATCCAAAGGCAAGCCGGTTTGCTCAAAATATCTGGTCTGCCCAGCGGCAAATCGCTGCCAGTCTGCGGCGGCTCGCTGACGTTCAGGGTGACTGCGATAGCCCATTCAGCGTTCCGCCAGCAGCAGCAGGGCTGCACTGACAGCCCGCTCCTGACCGTCTGACGGCCGGTTGACCACCCGATCTTTGACCACCATGGCGCTGGAGCCGCCGCCGTCAAAGTTAAGCGCTGAGATTGCCCCCTTTTCCTGCAGAATGCGGGCCAGTTCCTGCAGGGTTACCCCCCGGCTGTGGCTCTGGCGGCCATCGACAACCACCATCAAAATTTCACCGTTGGCGCCCAGACCCAGCGCCGTACGTGGGGCCCGTCCCTGGGTAATATCGGCCTGAAAGCGCTCCTGATCGGCGGTGATGGCGGGGCGACCGCCTTTGAGCAACTGCGGACCGCCACTGATCAGATGCTTCAGGCGCTGATCCCACTGCTCCCATATCTTTGAAAACACCAGTGCCCGCATGCCCTCATAGACATTTGCTTTGAGCCATTGGGCGCCCTGGCCGTGCGCCGAAATCACAAAGCCGTCTTCAGGAATGGCCAGGTTGTGGCTGCCCACTTCCTGCACGGTGCCGTCGATCAGCACCTGCAGCTCCAGGGCATCTTCGCTGGCCTGTGTGCCTGTGCGGTAGCCGTAACGGGGCGTGTACAACACCACCTGGTTGTTCTGGCGCGGCAGATTGACGGCATGAAAGGCCATGTTGCGTTTTTCCTGTGGGAACCAGACGGATAAAGAACGATCGCTCTGGGTGATTTCCATGCCGTTTTCGCTGATGGCCAGCAGGCTGCGGCCATAAATGGGTGACGAAATAAACTCCTGGTGCTGCATCAGCAGGCCCAGGGGCATGCCCTGGTTGTGAAAGTAAGTGGTGTTGATGGCCGCCAGTGCGCCATGCTGACGGCTCATCTGGCTGACCGTCTGGCGTTTGAAGCCTCTGGCGCCGTTGGCCAGCACGGGTTCCAGCCGCACACGGGCTTCGGGGCTGATGCGCAGGGTATGGTAAGTGACCGGGCCAAAGGCAAAGCCCTGATAGGTCCGGGTCAGATCCACGCCCTGGGTCACCGTGCTGCGGGATTCTTCCTGAAAAATTTTGATCAGATCGATCATCAATCGGTCGGGGTTTTTGAGCCAGTAAATTTTATGGGGCGTGGCATAAGCGCGCTGAATCCGGATCCGCAAAGTGGCGGTACCGGTTTTTTCGATCTGAATCTCTTTCAGCAGGGCATCGTTGAAACTCGGCAGAATCACGTTTTCGGCTTCATCCAGCGCAAGGCCTTTGATATCCAGCACCAGCTGATTGCCCTGTTCACTGAGGGTGTAAACCGCCTGCTGACTGAACGAGAGCACCAGACGGGTGTACACATCATTGGGAAAAACCTGTACATTCTGCAGGCGGTTCAGGCCCGTGCTGAGAAGCACTTCATTGCGGATAATGCTGTGGGACAGTACCGTGTTTAAATTGGCAAAAAGAGCCCGGGGCACAAAGAGGGTCTGATCCTGCCAGATCGGCGCCTGGGCCAGCATCAGGCCGTTTTGTTGCCAGTTGATATAGCGCGAGCCGGCCTTCAGATAAAAAAAGGTGCAGGGG
>JACYMC010000110.1 GCA_015272195.1 Candidatus Sericytochromatia bacterium | reverse complement strand
ATGAAGACAGCACCGCTAACGTAACCCATTGGGGTAAGCGTAGCTTGAGAATCCCCTTCCTTTAGGGAGGGGAGTATGTCAATAAGCTGCGGTTTGACCGCCTTCAAGCAGGCTGGTGATTTTATCGGAGATAAAGCCTTTAAAGCCCGTTTTGTCGAGCAGGACATCAACGGCGACATAACCAATTACACCGGCCACTGAGCCGAGACCACCGGCCAGCAAACGACCGGCATTGGATGAGCCGTTGACCACAATGCCTGAGGCTGCACCGGCAGCCAGACCGCCGAGGGTGCCAGTGGCAATATCAGCGCTGATATTGCCCGAAGCGCGGGCCAGATTGATATCGCCCTGGGCCAGGTGAGACACATTGCGCAGGACCGAGAGGCCACCGGCAACCAGAAGCGTCTTTTTGGCGGTGCCGATGGCGGCACCCATGGTGGTTCCGGCTGTCACCCCTGAGCTGCCATGGTTGGCCAGACGTACATCGACGTTCTGACGTTGAATCAGGCTGGATACCCCGCTCATAGAGGCTGCTTTGCCTGCATAAAGTGCATTAATGGTCAGCTGAATCTTGTCCAGGGTTGGGTTTTCGGGTGCCTGAGGGGATTCAGGTGCGCTGGTTAAATTGTTATAGCCCGGAATATAAGTGCCGGGGTGATACCAGGCGTTGCCTGGCATGGCTGAAACTTGGGTCATGATAAAAGTCCTCTCTACGAATCAATTCTGTCAGTCTGCTGACAGAGGTTCAGATCTCCTTTGGCAAAATAAAAATACGGCTGCGGCACGCTGTTGATCGCTGTTAAATTTTATATAGGCCAACAAAAAGCGGAACTGACCGCCTAAGGTTATGCCTAAGTTATGATTAAATTTTTTTTCGTATAAATAAAATTTATGCTCAGGAAGCGGCTGCCGCTGAATCCGAAACAGGTACAATGACGGCATGACGTTTGCACATGCCAAAGGAGTTTCAATATGATGCATCCCCTGGCCCAGTTTCGCTGGGTGGCGATCGTTGAGGGCTGGTCTTATCTGATCCTGCTCTTTGTGGCGATGCCTTTAAAGTATCTGGCCGAGCAGCCCTGGGCTGTGAAAATCACGGGTTCTGCCCACGGTGCGCTTTTTGTGCTTTTTTGCCTGGCGCTGCTTCAGATCATGCTGCGCTGCCGCTGGAGCCTGAAGCAAGCCAGCTGGGCCTTTGTGGCCTCCCTGATCCCTTTTGCCACCTTTGTACTGGAGCGCCAGCTCAAGGCCATGCTGCAGGCCGAAAATGATGCTTTGCTGGCTACAGAACCGCAGTAGTCAATAGTGCGGTGGCTTCTCGTTGGGTATGGCCTGACTGCTGTCGTTGCGCTGCAGTTGCTGAAAGCGCTCTCTGAGCGTTTCAAACTGTTTTTCGAGCTGGTACATCTGCTGCTGCTGGGCCCTGACCAGGGCCTGCAGTTTGAGCAGGGCATCGTCCTGATAGGCCACGCGGGTTTCCAGTTCAATCAGACGTTCATCGGTTTCAGGATGCATGCAGGGGCGGGCCTCCGTGTTCTTCAAAATAAGCGCGCTGAAAATGCCGGCTCATGAGGTAGGCTGAGCCGACAGCCAGCAGGGACAGCAGGGCTAGCAGGTCAAAAACCTGTGACCAGCCCAGCAGATCCGAAAGATAGCCGGCGCCCCAGGCTGCCAGCGCGCCGCCAAAATAGCCGATGCCATCCAGCATGCCGGTGCAGGAGCCTGCGCCTTTAGAGCCTGCGATATCGAGGGTCAGCGCGCCACTGGTCATGGAGTAAGGGCCCAGCAAAAAGAAGCCACTGAGGCCTGTGAGAATCACCACCAGGTTGTGGTTGCTCGCGCCGGTTTCGGCCAGCAGGGCAATACCCGCCAGCGAAAGCACCAGACCGGTCAGCATGATCCACATGGCTTTGGCGCGGTCACCGTTGCGCACATATTTATCGGTGTACCAGCCCAGCAGCACTGTCCCCAGACAACCCAGTGTCGGAAACAGGGCTGATTTAAAAATCGCACCTGAGGCCCCCATGCCGATATCCACCAGAAACTTGGGGATCCAGAATAAAAAGATCGAGCGCAGCAGGGTGGTGATAAAAGAAAAAAACAGCAATTGCCGAAAGACCGGCATTTTTAAGAGGGTCAGCATAATCTGTTTGACCGGGGTATCATCCCCATCGTCAAAGCTGGCCAGCGAACGCTTGCCGCTGCTGCTCTGACCAAACGTGGTGCCGGGCACCACATCCTGGGGCTTTTCGCGGGAGCCGTAAAGTGACCAGAGCCAGACGCCACAGGCGACAGCGGCCGGAAAAATAAACAGTTTGTCCCAGCCATAGCCCAGGCTGACCAGATAGCCGGCAAAGAGGGTGGCGACCACGCCTCCAAACTGAAAGTTGAGGCTGATCCAGCCCATGACCCTGCCGTTTTTTTCGGGTTCAAACCAGGCGCCGATGGTTTTGGCAATGCCGCCCCAGCCCATCGACAGAAAATAGCGGCAGAGACACCAGATGGCAATAAAGTAAGGCAGGGTGGAGCCCAGGGCAAAGAGCACGTTACAGACAATCGCGCCACCAAGACCTATCAGAAATATTTTTTTGCCACCGATTTTATCACCCAGCGGGCCGTTGATTAGCTTGCCAATGGCATAGGCAATTTCTGAAACGGCTGCAATCATGCCCAGCTGGGCATTGCTGTAGCCAAAGGTTTTTTCCATTAAAGGGAAGGCCGCCGGCAGATTCTGGCGTACAATATAATAGCCGACATAACCAAACAGCATGACCAGAAAGGTGGATTTGCGCCACCAGGTCAGCTGCCGGATGTGTTCCTGGGATAATTGCATGGATGACCTCAATGCGAAGCTGTTGTCTTCATTATGACCTGTCAGGGGCTGAATGCAAAATACCGCTGGCTAAAACATGGTATATTGAATCCCAGAGAATTAAGCGACACAGGTGTGGTTAGCATGAATAAACAGCTTCAGAAACAATCTCCCCGCTTGGCGCGTCTGATGAGCGCCGGTATTGGCGCCCTGGCAGCCCTGGCTCTGACGGCCTGCAACCCTGGTGCTCTTGGCAATACAACTTCCAACAACGTTTCTCTGATTGTCAGTCCGACAACCAATGAGCTCTATGTTTTTAACCTTTTGACCCACCGTGTGATCGACCGTATGCAGACGGGTGCCCGTCCTGACGATATCGCGGTCTCCAACGACAGCCGCCGTGTGTTGGTGACCAATGCCAACGATGGCTCCCTTTCTGTGATTGAACGCCTGACGGGCACCGATTTTATTGGGCGTGGTCGCGTCAATGTTCAGGGCACCACCCCCCAGGGTGCGGTGTTCAACTCCTCCGGCGATCGGGCCTATGTCACCGTGGGTGACACCTCGTCCATTGCCATTCTGGACACCCGCCGCCCCGGTGAGTTGCCCAGTCTGATCCGTTCTGTGCGTATTCCGTTTAATGAACAGAGCGGATCGCGTCCCAACCCCACCCGGATTGCGATTTCTCCCGATAATGGTCGTCTGTTTGTCATTGACCGTGCCAATTCAGCGCTGCTGGCCTTTAACCAGACCCAGGCAGATAACTTTGCGCTGGCTGAGTTCTTCAGGCCCAATACCGCTTCTCCGGTAGAGTTCCGGGACGTGGTGGTGGACCGCAACGGCCGCGTTTATGTGCTGGACTCCGCCAACGATCAGCTGGTGGTGTTTAACGGTGCCAATATTCAGGCCCCTGTTGGCCAGGTTTCGCTGCGCGATGGCCAGTTCCCCGTGATTTCACCTGAGAATATTGCGCTGGGCAAACAGCTCAACCGCCTCTTTATTACGGGCAGTGCGGCCAATATTGTCTCGGTGATCAATAACCCTGCCCAGATTCAGGGCAATGTCTCGATTCAGCAGGTGGGTCAGAATGTGCCGATCAATGGCGATCCCCGCCGACCGGCGACCTCGCCCACCGGTATTGACGTGACCTCGAATGATCAGCAGATCTATGTTTCCAACGGCGGCGGCGGTTTTAATATTTCGCTGCTGGAAGTGGCGGGCAATCAGGTCATTCCTTTGCGCAACTTTGGCACGGCCGTCTCGGCTGCCAATGCACCGCCGCTGGGCCGTATGAAGATTGTCTTTTTCAGCACCCAGGCCGGCCTGATCCCCGGCGTGCGCTCTGAAAACAGTGAGGCTGCCGACGTGAGCGATCTTGACGCGCCCACACCGCCGATTGACAGTCCTGAGCAAGCGTTAAGAAGTCTGCGGTTTTTTTGACAGTCCCCAATCTTCTGACGGTTCTGCGTATCCTGCTGATCGTGCCCTTCTGTTTTTTCGTAACAGCGGGCCTGCACTGGGATACGCTGGCTTTGGTCACCTTTGTGGTGGCGGCCTTTACGGACTGGTTTGACGGCCATTATGCCCGCCGTTTCAAGCAGTTTTCTGAGGCTGGCAAGCTGCTGGACCCCCTGGCCGACAAGCTGCTGGTGACCACTGCCCTGGTGGCCTTTGCCGCTGATCCGATTGTGCAGCTGCCCGTCTGGAGTGTGGTGGTGATTCTGGGCCGTGAGTTTCTGATCACCGGTTTGCGGGGCATGCTGGCCAGTCAGCAGGTGGTGATGGCTGCTGATACCCTGGGCAAAGCCAAAGCAGCCAGCCAGATGGCGGCGATTGCGATTTTTCTGGTTGCCCGCAGTCCGGTGACGGCCGATCGGGTCTTTCTGGCGCTGGGGCAGGCCGTGTATTATGTGGCCCTGGTGTTGACGGTTCTCTCGGGTCTGGAGTATATCTGGAAACACCGCGAGACCCTGAGAAACAGCTTTAAAGCCACGCCAGAGGGCTAGATGCTGCCCGCCAATCTGCCCCTGGATCAGATGCTGAATGCGCTCAGCGATTTGCTTCTGATTTTTGATGCCGATCAGCTCATTTATGCCAACTCTGCCGCTTTGACTGTGCTGGGCCTGGCCGACAGCCGCTCCCTGCCCCCTGTGCTGAAAAACTTTTTTCAGGCCCAATGCCAGCAGGCCGCCGGGCCATCTCATGAGGCCCGGCTGATCCTGCCCGAGCAGCCGGTGCTTGTCTGGACCTTTTTTCTTATCAAGCACACCGTAAAACCCCGTCCTTCAGGTCGGGGATATAAGGTGTAGAC
>JACYMC010000106.1 GCA_015272195.1 Candidatus Sericytochromatia bacterium | reverse complement strand
AAATTTTTTTCTAAAGCGTGAAAAAGAGATGTACACTGAATCTTAAGCATTATTTTGGGGGCTTCCTTTCGAGGGATGCCCCATTTTAGCTTAAATCCAACACGGACAATACTTACAGGCTATTTAGGGCTCTCAAACCCTCTCCCTGACTTGTCAAGTCAAAGCTTTGAAGAAAGTCTAACAAACTTTAAAGCCTCGCTGTAGTACTAAGGCCCTGCAATGAACACTGGGCAAAAAGCTGTAACCCTGCGTAAGCTGAACACAAGGCAGTCAGATTCAGAAAGCAGGTCCCATGCAGATTCAGCTCCAGCAGGTCAGTAAAAGCTACGCCGACAGCGGCCAGCCCCGTCAGGTGCTGCGCGATCTCAGCCTCAGCCTACCGGCCGGCCGCTTTACCCTGCTGCTGGGCAAAAGCGGCTCGGGCAAAAGCACCCTGCTGAACCTGCTCAGCGGTATTGACGCCCCCGACAGCGGCAGCATCTGGCTGGGTGAGACCTGTCTCAGCCAGCTCAAAGAACCGGCGCTGACCCGCTTTCGCCGCCAGCACATTGGCATTGTGTTTCAGTTTTTTCATTTATTGCCCACCCTCAGCGTGCTCGAAAATGTGTCATTGCCAGCCGAGCTGGCCGGGCTCAAACAGATTGAGGGTCAAACCCTCAGCAAGCGCGGGCTGGCACTGCTGGACGCCGTGGGCCTGGCCGATCGGGCCCAGAGCCCGCCAGAGCGCCTCTCGGGCGGGCAGCAGCAGCGCGTGGCGATTGCACGGGCCCTGATCTGCGCGCCGGCTTTGATTCTGGCCGACGAGCCCACGGGCAACCTCGACGAGCAGAGCGGCCAGGAGGTCATGCAGCTGCTGCTGAAGCTGAGCCGGGCCCAGGGAAAAACCCTGGTGATGGTCAGCCACGACCCGGAGTGGATTCCCCACGCCGACCAAGTCTACCGCGTGCACGACGGCCAGCTGGAGCCCGTGACGTGATCCTGCTGCGCACCAGCTGGCATTATTATCGCCAGCACCGCCTGCAAACCCTGCTGCTGATCTTTGGCATCGCCCTGGGCGTGGCCCTGATGATCGCCGTGGATCTGGCCAATCACAGCGCACGCCGCGCTTTTGCCCTCTCAGCCCAGGGCCTGACGGGCAAGGCCAATTACCAGATTGTCAGCAGCAGCGGGCAGTTGCCCGACAGCCTCTACACCGCCCTGCGCGTGCAGCACGGCCAGCGCAACATCGCTCCCGTACTCGAAGGCCGGCTGGCTCTAAGCGATCCGCTCAGACCCGAGCAGCCCCCACGCCCCTGGACCCTGCTGGGGGTAGACCCCTTCGCCGAAGCGCCCTTCAGAGACTTTCTTGCCGACGGCAGTGCCGCAAGCGACAACAATCAGCGCTCCCTGAGCGAATTGATGACCCGCCCCCACACCGTGCTGCTGCCGGCGGCCGAAGCCGAACGTCTGCAACTGGGGGCCGATGCACCTGTGTTATTGCCGCGCGCCGGCAGCCCGCCGCTGGAAGCCATCGGCAGCTTCAGCGCCAGCTCAGCACTGAACCGCGAAGCCCTCAGCCGCGTGCTGGTGGCCGATCTGGCCACGGCCCAGGAAGTGCTGGGGCAACAGGGCCAGCTCAGCCGCATTGACGTGCTGCTGCCCGAAGGGGATGCCGCTGCGGTCAAAGCCCTGGAGGCCCTGCTGCCGCCGGGCGTGGTGCTGCAACGGCCAAGCGCGCGCACCGAAACCCTGCTGCAGATGAGCCGGGCCTTTGAAATCAACCTCTCAGCCCTGAGCCTGCTGGCCCTGCTGGTGGGCGTGTTTTTAATCTACAACACGGTGGCCTTTTCAGTCGTACAGCGCCGCCAGCACTTTGCCATTCTGCGCTCGCTGGGGGCCACCCCCCGCCAGCTGCAAAACCAGATTCTGGGAGAGGTCACAGGTTTAGGCCTGCTGGGTGCGGTACTGGGCATTGGCCTGGGGCTGTTGCTAGGCCAGGAAGTGCTCAAAGGGGTCACCCAGGTGATCAACGATATGTACTACGCCGTCGAAGTTCGCCAGCTGAACGTGGCCTGGCCCATGCTGCTCAAGGGCCTGCTGGCAGGCACCTTAGCCGCCGGGCTGGCGGCCTGGCTGCCAGCCCGCGAAGCGGCCCGCACCCCGCCGGTGCAGGTCTTTCAGCGCAACGTGCTCGAAGACCGGGTGCGCCGCCTGCTGCCGCGCCTGAGCCTGGGGGCTTTGGGACTGCTGGCCCTGGGGACCGGCCTGCTCTACTGGCCCAGCAGCTCGCTGGTGCCGGCTTTCAGCGGTCTGGCGGGGGTGGTACTGGGGGCCGCCCTGCTGGTGCCACTTTGCCTGCTGGGTCTGCTGGCCCTGATTGGCCACAGCCCCCTGCTGCTGGTGCGCATGGCGGCCCGCAACCTGCAGCGGGCCCTGAGCCGTTCGGCCCTGGCCACCACCGCCCTGATGCTGGCGGTCTCGGTGGTGATCGGGGTCAGCGTGATGGTGGGCAGCTTTCGCCAGAGCGTGAATCTCTGGCTGGGCCAGATTCTGGCCGCCGATTTTTATCTTCAGACTTCCGCAAGTCAGCCCCTCAGCCCGGACTGGCCCGCCCGGCTGGAAGCCGCGCTGCCCGCTGAACTGGACCATGTAGCCAGCTCCCGCGAGCGCCGCCTCAGCGATCCGGGGCTGGGCGTGCTGAACCTGCTGGCCGTCAGCCACGATACCGCCGGGGCCACGCGCCAGTACCTCTGGCAGGCCGGCCCGCGCGAGAGCATCTGGCCGGCACTCGAAGCCGGTGAGGTGCTGATCTCTGAGCCTCTGGCCCGCCGCCTGTCCCGCAGCGGCCACTTTAATCTGGATCAGCCCGCCGGCCAGCAGCTGGAACTGCTGACCGACAGCGGGCCCCAACGCTTTGCCGTGCGCGGTATTTTTTATGACTACTCCAGCGAGCTGGGCACGGTGATGCTGGCGCGCCCACAGTATCTTCAATACTGGCAGGACCAAAATCTGAGCGGTCTGGCTTTCTTTGTGCGTGATGGCGTGGAGATGCTGCAGGCCCGCCGGTCCATCGAGCACGCGCTGGAAGCCGCCGGCCTGAGCGATTACACCCTGCAGGCCAACAGCGAGCTGCGGGCAGGTGCCCTCGAAATCTTTGATCGCACCTTTGCCGTGACCGACGCCCTGCGCTTTTTGACCCTGCTAGTGGCCTTTCTGGGCGTGCTCTCGACCATTCTGGCCCTGCATCTGGAGCGCCGCCGCGAAAACGCCCTGCTGCGCACCCTGGGCCTGAGCCCCGGCCAGCAGGCCCGGCTGGGCCTTTACGAAGCGGCCTGCATAGGCAGTATTGCCGGGCTGCTGGCTCTGCCCGTCGGGCTGCTGATGGCACTCGTTTTGATTGAAGTGATCAATCTCCGGGCCTTTGGCTGGTCGCTGCAACTGTTTTTTCAGCCCGGTATTCTGGCCGAAGCCTGGGGTCTGGCCTTGCTGTCGGCCCTGCTGGCGGGCAGCTGGCCCGCATTGCAGGCCTTGCGCCAGCCCTCACGGGCCCTGGCCGGGGGACTGCGCCAGGAATGAAAACAGGAATGAACATGCAACACCTTGTTTTTCTCTTGCTGGCACTCATCGGTTGTATCGGGTGCATGAGCAGCTGCCAACCGGCGGAGCAAAGCACGGGCGAAGCCTCAGCACCAGACAGCCGTTCGGTGGCTGAAGCCATGTCCAGCGGTGATACCGCCGGCTTTGTCCGTGCGCTGAAGCCCCGCCCTTTTGTCTTTCCGGCGGACGACGGCCCGCACCCTGAATTTCAGACCGAGTGGTGGTATTACACGGGCAATCTTCAAAGCGCCAGCGATCCGAGCCAGCAGTATGGCTACCAGCTGACCATTTTCAGGCGAGCCCTCAGCCCGGATAAACCCGGCGGAGCAGACACTGCAAACCGTTCAGACTGGCGCAGCCAGCAGATATATTTTGCCCACTTTGCCTTCAGCGATCTGCCGCGCCAGCGCTTTGCCGCCGCCGAGCGCATCAGCCGGGGTGCGGCCGGTCTGGCCGGGGCCACACCCGACCGCGTCTGGATCGAAGACTGGCAGATTCAGCGCACGCCCACCGGCTTCAGGCTGCAGGCCGCGCAGGACGGGCTCAGCCTGGATCTGAACGTAGCCAGCAGTAAACCCGAAGTATTGCAGGGCCAGCAGGGCCTGAGCCCCAAAAGCAGCGCGCCCGGCAATGCCTCTTATTATTATTCGCGCACCCGCCTGCAAACCCAGGGCACGCTGCGCTGGCCCGATGGCCAAAGCCAGCAGGTCAGCGGCCTCAGCTGGCTGGACCGCGAGTGGAGCACCAGTGCCCTCAGCAAAGATCAGCTGGGCTGGGACTGGTTTTCGCTGCAGCTCGACAACCAGCACGAGCTGATGCTCTACCAGCTGCGCCGCAAAGACGGCAGCATCGATCCCGTTTCTGCCGGTACCCTGATCAAACCCGACGGCAGCAGCCTGCCGCTCAAAGCCAGTGATTTTGAGATTACCGTACTGGATCACTGGCAGAGCCCGGCCACAAGCACGCGCTACCCGGCCCGCTGGCAGCTGAGCCTGCCAGGTCAGGATTTAACCCTGGAAGTCAGTCCCAAAATGGCCGATCAGGAGCTGCGCCTGGACTTCAGCTACTGGGAGGGCGCGGTCCGCTTCAGCGGCCAGTATCAGAGCCAGCCCGTCAGCGGAGAGGGCTATGTAGAGCTGACCGGGTATAACGAAGCCAAAAATTAAAGGCTGTTACAAGGACGACTGGAATCCAGTTCAATTGCACTGACAGGCTGTGGCTCACCTGCAGACGAAGGGGCCGCAAAGAAAGCATTGGCCAGAGGCTGAAGTGCTTCCGGATTTTCAAAAGTGTACAGACTCAGACGGCCAAGAGAGCGCTGGACGCCGCCCACTTTAACCATGATTTGCCCATCCGTGCAGATCATCATATCCTCGGCGCCCGGCGGAATCACCGTGCCCGGTTGAAGGCGACGATCAGGCGCTGCACTGGAAATCAGCTCGTCAAATGCGTTAAGCGTCAGAGTTTGTGTCTGGGCAAAATAAGATTGATTGTATCCCTTCAGTGATTCAGAATGAACCGTTCTTCGCACTCCCTGAGTAGACTTGAGGGGATCGGCTGAAGTTTTTTTACACATGAAAGGGTCTCCTTGAGGCGATGGATTCAATAACCACAAAG
>JACYMC010000048.1 GCA_015272195.1 Candidatus Sericytochromatia bacterium | reverse complement strand
GAGCAGCACGGGGGAACTTTGGGGGCATGCAAACGGAAGTGGATTCAGCGCCTAAAACAAGAGCGGACAACCCTTTCAGGCTTATCCAATACTGAAAATGGCTCTACACGCATTCTTCAGCTGTCAAGCTGAAGCTTTGGTATCATAAAAGGAAAAAGGAGTCTGCTCATGCAACGCAATGCATATATTCTGGAGGCCGTGCGCAGCCCGCGCGCCCGCGGCAAAAAAGATCAGGGCGCCCTTTCAGGCCTGCATCCCCAGGCCCTGATGGGCCAGACCCTGAACCATCTGGTACACAAATCCGGGCAGCCCGCCGAAAGCGTGGATGACGTGATCCTGGGCTGTGTCTCCCAGGCCGGTGAACAGGGGGCCAATCTGGCCCGCAACGCGGTGTTGAGCGCAGGCTGGCCCCAGCAGGTCACGGGTGTGACCCTGAACCGTTTTTGTGGTTCAGGCCTGCAGGCAGTCAATTTTGCCGCCATGGCCGTGTTATCGGGTTATCAGGATCTGGTGATCGGCGGCGGGGTCGAAAGCATGAGCCGCTGTCCGCTGGGCTCCGACGGGGGGGGCATTGATGGGCATCACCTGGCCCTGCGTCAGCATACGCCCCAGGTGCCCCAGGGTATTTCAGCCGATCTGATTGCCTCACTCTATGGTTTTACCCGCGAAGATTTGGATCGTTTTGCCCTGGGCTCTCAGCAAAAGGCCGCAACCGCCCTTGAAAAAGGGGCGCTGCAGCGCAGTCTGTTTGTGGTCAAGAATCCCAAAAGCGGGGCCGTTTTGCTGGATAATGAAAGCTACCTGCGCCCGGAAACAAACCTCGAAGGCCTGAGCACACTCAAGCCCGCCTTTGCCGATATGGGTGCCACCCCGGTGGGCCCACATGGCGAAACCCTTGACCAGATCGCTCTGGCACGTTACCCGGAAGCCGGTCAGATTCAGCACCTGCACACAGCTGGCAATGCCAGCGGTATTGTCGACGGAGCCGCCGCCGTGCTGCTGGCATCAGCAGACTACGTGCAGCAACATCAGCTGAAGCCGCGGGCCCGCATCCGGGCCATGGCCACCCACGGCTCTGAACCGCTGATCATGCTGACCGGGCCGGCTGAAGCAGCCCGCAAAGCTTTAAAACAAGCACAACTGCAGGTCGGAGATATTGACCTCTGGGAAATCAACGAAGCCTTTGCGGTGGTGCCCCTGCAAACCATTCAGGCCCTGGATCTGGACCCTGCGCGCGTCAATGTCTACGGCGGCGCCATTGCCCTGGGTCACCCCCTCGGGGCCACTGGTGCCATACTGCTGAGCACAGCCCTGGACGCCCTTGAACAAAAGAACCTGCGTACAGCCCTGATCACGCTGTGTATTGGTGGCGGTCAGGCCATTGCCACCATTATTGAACGCTGCTGATGACAGTCCTTCAAAACATCGCGGCTTATCTCTTAAGCTGCAGCCTCTGGCTGCTGCTGATCTGGCCGCTGCAGGCCACTGCAGCAGAGCGCATCGGCATTTGGGTACTTTTGATCCCCCGCATCTGGGCCACCAGGCCCTGCTAGAGCTGGCTTATGGCCAGCTCCGGCTGAAGCAGATTTATCTTCTGCCCAATTACCGTCCGGGGCATAAGCCGGAAGCAACGCCATTTGCCCTGCGCTACAACATGGTCAGTGCCTGGCAAAAAGATCTGCCCTTTATTGCTTTGCCTCCCGCCAGAACCCTGCAGAACATCTGGCAGGCAGATGCACAGGATCCCATGGGCAGCTTACTGCACTGGATCGCCTCACAACATGCTGAAAACACCCGTTACTTTCAATTGATGGGCACGGATTCATTTAATAAACTTGTGGCCTATCAAAAGCTCCCCAAAGCAGGAGACAGCCGTCATGTTGTGGTGATTGACAGACCCGGTTATCAGACCGTCAGCACCACGCAGACCGAGCAGCTGACATAGCACGGACAAGTCATCTGACTGACGGGCGATCTGCCAGCCATCAGTTCTTCAGCGCTCCGCAAAACACTCAGTCAGCCAGAAAACTGTAGAGATGGCTTCAAGCAGCTGCCCGCTGGCGTGCGACGCTTTATCTGTCAGCAGGAGCTCTATCTGGAGGCCAAACAGTGTCAGCCCAGGCTGTGTCACAGCCCCTGAGCCTTACTTATCTTTGCCGTGATGATGTGACTTCCAGGTTTCTTTGAGAATATCAAAGAAACCGCCTTTTTTCTTGCTGGCGCTGCTGGCCGTGGTCGCTTCTTCGGCCAGGCCACCCCCTTCAGTGAATGAAAAACCCTGGCTGGCTGTCTGAGAACTGCCATCGCCGCGCTCCAGCTCATACAGGCTCTGCAAAAGCTGACGCTGCTCCTGGTTCACATCGGTGGGCACGGCCACGTTGATCTTAAAGTAGAGATCCCCCCGGGTGGCCGCCGCGTTGAGGTAAGGCACGCCCTTATTTTTGAGTTTAAAGACCGTACCAGGCTGGGTGCCTGCAGGGATCTCAAAGCGGGTGCTGCCTTCAAGGGTGGGCACGTCAATCTTATCTCCCAGAGCAGCCTGGGCATAACCAATCGATACTTCGGTATAGATATCGTGATCCCGGCGTTCAAAGATGCCTTCAGGATCCGGCTCGACATGCAGCACGAGGTATAAATCGCCAGGTGGCCCACCCCGGCCACCGGCATCGCCCTGCCCGTTCAGACAGAGGCGCACACCTGTATCTGCACCCGGAGGAATGGGCACTTTAAGGGTTTTCTTTTTGTTGACCCGGCCCTGACCTTTGCAGGTCTGACAGGGTTTTTCGGGGTAGCGACCCTGGCCGTTACACTTGGGGCAGGTGGTGACATGGGTGAAGGTACCAAAAGCCGTGCGCTGGTGTTGCTGGATCTGACCGCTGCCACGGCAGGTCGGACAACTGACCATTTCTGTACCGGCTTCTTTACCTTCGCCGTTGCAGCTTTCGCAGACAGCCAGATGCTGCAGCTCGACTTCGCGATCGGCCCCAAAAATGGCGTCACGAAAACTGATTTTAAGATCCATGCGCAGGTCGGCCCCGCGCTCGGCGCGGCTGCGTCCGCCTGCACGCTGGCCCTGGAACGGGTCCCGGGCCCCTCCGAAGAAAGCTTCGAAGATATCGCCCAGGCCACCGCCGCCAAAGCCAAAACCATCGAAACCGCCACCACCGCCAAAGCCCTGGCCTCCCATGCCGGCATGACCAAAACGGTCATAGCCTGCACGGCGCTGGGGATCACTCAGCACATCGTAGGCTTCAGACACTTCTTTAAAAGTGGCCTCGGCATCCGGTGCTGAGTTGATATCAGGGTGATACTTGCGGGCCAGGTTGCGATAGGCGCGCTTGATCTCACTGTCAGAAGCACCCCGCTCTAAGCCCAGGACTTCGTAGTAGTCTCGTTTCGACACGTTAAACCTCGTTGATTACTTCACTTCTTCGTAGTCAGCGTCGACAATGTTGTCGTCTTCAGACGAAGAGGCGCTTTCGCTGCCACCGCCGCTTGCACCTGCGGCACCGCTGTCATCCTTGTACATTTTGGATGTTGCGGCATACATGGTGTCTTTCAGCGTGTTGATCTTGGTTTTGATATTTTCGAGATCATCACTGTCAAGCACACCTTTCAGTGCGGTAATGGCCTCATCTACCCGCGCTTTTTCATCCGAAGGCAGTTTGCCTTCAAGCTCACGCAGGCTCTTCTCGGTGGAATAGATCAGGGTATCCGCCTGGTTGCGCACTTCGACTTTTTCGAGCCGCTTTTTATCTTCAGCCGCAAACTGCTCGGCTTCACGCTTCATACGTTCGATCTCATCAGTGTTGAGACCGCCGGCATTGGTAATCGAGATTTTCTGCTCAGAGCCCGTGCCTTTGTCTTTGGCCTTGACGTTCACAATGCCGTTGGCGTCGATATCAAAGGTCACTTCGATCTGAGGAATCCCACGCGGTGCGGGTGGAATGTTCTCCAGGTTAAAGCGGCCCAGGGTTTTGTTGTCGGCGGCCATTTCGCGCTCACCCTGCAGCACGTGAATTTCAACGCTGGTCTGCCCGTCAGCAGCAGTCGAAAAGACCTGGCTCTTGCTGGTGGGTACGGTGGTGTTGCGCTCAATAATGCGGGTAAACACACCGCCAAGGGTTTCAATCCCCAGGCTCAGGGGGGTGACGTCCAGCAGCAGCACGTCTTTGACTTCGCCACCGAGAACGCCGGCCTGAATCGCCGCACCCATGGCCACGGCTTCATCCGGGTTGACGCCTTTATCGGGTTCTTTGTTGAGGAACTTTTTAATGGCTGCCTGTACCGCAGGAATACGGGTAGAACCACCCACCAGAATCACCTTGTGAATATCACTGACGTCCATACCCGCATCGGCAATCGCCTGCCGCATGGGGCTGATGGTGCTTTCAACCAGATCTGCCGTCATTTCTTCAAACTTGGCACGGGTCAGGTTGACGTTCAGGTGTTTGGGACCGGTCTGATCCGCCGTAATAAAGGGTAGGTTGATTTCAGACTGCAGCACGGTAGAGAGTTCAATTTTGGCTTTTTCTGCCGCTTCTTTCAGACGCTGCAGGGCCATTTTATCTTTGGAGAGGTCCACGCCCTGGTCTTTTTTGAATTCATCAATCAGCCAGTCAATGATGCGCTCATCAAAGTCATCGCCGCCGAGGTGATTGTTACCGCTGGTGGCTTTCACTTCAAAGACGCCGTCACCCAGCTCAAGGATCGAGACGTCAAACGTACCACCGCCAAGGTCAAAGACCAGAATGGTGTGCTCATCAGACTTATCCATACCATAAGCCAGCGAGCTGGCGGTGGGCTCGTTGATAATACGCAGCACTTCAAGGCCGGCAATGGTGCCAGCATCTTTGGTGGCCTGACGCTGGGCATCGTTAAAGTAGGCCGGAACCGTAATAACGGCTTTGGTCACCTTTTCGCCCAGATAGGCCTCAGCATCCTGCTTCAGCTTGCCCAGAATCATGGCCGAGATTTCCTGGGTGGTGTAGGTCTTGCCCATGACTTCGACGTCCACCATATTGTCTTTGCTGCGCTGGGCTTTGTAGGGGTAGCGGTTACGCTCCTGCTCGGTGTCTTCCCAGCGACGGCCAATAAAGCGCTTGATGGAATAAATCGTGTTTTCAGGGTTGGTAATGGCCTGGCGCTTGGCAATCTGGCCTACCAGGCGCTCACCGGATTTGGTGAAGGCTACCACTGAAGGGGTCAGACGACTGCCTTCAGCGTTGGGGATAACAACAGGCTTCCCACCTTCCAGTACAGATGCCACGGAGTTGGTGGTACCGAGGTCAATTCCGATAACTTTGCTCATGATCTTCCTCCTAGATTTGGAACGGTCTTTCTTAAAATTAGGCTTCTTTTGAAACTTTGACAATCGAGGGACGCAGCAAGCGCCCGTTCATCACATAACCCTTCTGGAACTCGGCCAGAACGGTTTCATCTGGAACTTCGTCGCTGGCCTCAGACATGATGGCCTCATGGAACTCAGGGTTAAAGGGTTCACCCACAGCCTGGATGACCTCCACCCCTGCCTTGCCCAGCACCTCCACCAGCTGGCGGTGAATCATCCGCACACCTTCGACGAAGTTCTCAAACTCTTCTGCTTTGGGTTCAGTTTGCAGGGCACGCTCAAAATTGTCAATGACCGGGAGCAGGGTGGCAATCACCTGCTGGCCTGCATACTTTGCCCAGTCTTCTTTTTCCCGCTCATGGCGGCGTTTGTAGTTCTCAAAGTCAGCCGCAATGCGCATCAACTGATCGTTGCGGGTGCGCAAAAGCGCCATTTCCTCTGAGTCCGCGCCTACAGCGGGAGCGACTGTTTCTTCAGCAACTTCTGCCTGCTCAGCGAAGGGTTCGGCAGGCACGTTTTCTTCATCAAATAAGACAGTATCCTGTTCTTCCATCTCTAACTCCAACTCCAATTCTTCAGCGTGCGACATAGGGCCTCCAGATAACGTTTAAAAGAGTTTACTCATGGTGAGACTGATATTGCTTGCGACGGTCTGTAAAATTGCCGTCACTTTGGAGTAATCCATACGTGTCGGCCCAAGAACGCCTATCATACCGCTGGCCTTGTCTTCAATAAAATAGGGTGTAGCAACAAGGCTGCAATGCTGCAGTTCCTCATGGGTGTTTTCGTAACCGATTAAGCAGTATACATGATGTGTTCCTTCAATTTGGACTCCGTGACTGGCACTGTGAAAAAGTTGACGCACAAAATGCTCCTGGTCCAGAAAGCTCAGAATGGGGTAAGCCTGCTCCATACTCTGAAACTCTGGCTCCCGCAGGAGGTATGATGTGCCCGTCAGATATACCCTTTCATCGCGCTGGGCCTGGGCATAGATTTCAGAAACCATTTCCATCACAATGGCCCGGTATTTTTGCACCTCCTGCTCCAGCGGCAGGGTGACCGTACGATGAAACAGCTCATCCAGAGAGTTGGTTGTGCGCAACTGGGTATTCAGATAATTGCTCAGCAAGTCCAGTACCCCATCATAAATACTGTGCGACAGCTTCAGAACCGACTGGCGCCGCAAACCATTGCGATAAATCAGACTCAGCACCAGCGAAAAAGGATCCAGATACTGAAAGTGCAGCTCCTGCAAGTGGTTGCGCCGCAAACGGGGGGTTTCAGCCAGGGCAACACTTTGGGTGGCTTCGGCCAGAATACGGGTCGCTTGCGAGAGGATCGCGTCAATGGCGCGGGAGGTTTGCTCCAGTCGCCGGATAAATATCAGCTCTTCCTGCGAAGGCACATAAGCCCCCATCAGATGATCCACAAAGAAACGATAGCCTTTGTCAGAAGGCACACGCCCGGCTGATGTATGGGGCTGTAACAACAGACCCGCTTCTTCCAGCTCTGCCATTTCATTGCGAATCGTGGCCGGGCTGAGGGTAAAGCCATGGCGCTGAACAATGGTCCGGGAACCCAGGGGCTCGCCATAGGTGATGTAATCCCGGATAACGGCATTGAGAATGGCTTTTTTACGTTCTGACAAACGATATTCTAGTCGCATCTTAGGGTTTCCACATTATTTTAACCTGGATGTATTTTAGCACTTCCCAAATCAGAGTGCCAATGATTTGTTTGCGGATTTTTCAGCATCTGAACACACGGACTTAGAGGGGGTGAAAAGCCTTACCTTCACAAGCTTTTAAATTTATTTACTTTTTAAGCCCAATCCCATTCGTGATCACGATCTCTTGTCATTGCTTTGATTTTTAATCTATTATAGTCAAACATTTGTATATATATAACCTAAAATTAATATAGGAGAACCAAGCACATGCTTTACCGTTCCAGTCTGCTTATTTTACTGCTTGCGGGCCTGGTTCTGCCCTCCGCTGCCCTGGCACAGCAGCCTGCAGCACCCCCGGTATTTGGTTATCTAACGCCACCCAACAGCAGCATCCTGACCTTCAATGGCAAGCAGGCGCTGCGCTTTCAGAACATTCCCACACAGATGACGCCCTTTTTACAGCAGGATATGCTCAAGCTGGCCCGTCAACTCAATACCATTGCCCAACAAAAAAGCTTTCAGGCCCATCAGCTGCAACCCGTGGTGAAAAAAAACCACTATGAAATTCATTACGGCAATCAGGTGCTCTTACGCCTGAATCCCGCATGGAAGCAGTACTTCAAACAGTCTGAGCTGAGCACGCTGGTGGCCCTCACCAACCAGCTGCGCACCGAGCTTGGGGCTGAACGGCTGCAGCAATTTGCAAATCTCAAAGAAGCCCCGGCGCATCAGACCGGTTACGCCTCCTGGTATGGCGGCTTCTTTCACGGTCGCCTGACCGCCAATGGCGAGCGTTATAACGTTCACCGCCTGACAGCAGCCCACAAACATCTGCCCTTTGGCACGCGTGTACTGGTGACCAATCTGGACACCCAAAAGAGTGTGGTGGTCAAAATCAACGATCGGGGGCCTTTTAAACCCCAGCGTGTGATCGACCTCTCACCCGCTGCCTTTAAAGAAATTGGCTACCTGGGCCAGGGCGTGCTGCGGGTCAAATTGACGGTGCTGTCCTAGACAAAGCAGCCGGCAGACGCATACCGTAATGTGTCAGCAGCTCCTGGGCACTGATTTCTGCTGGTACTGTCCAACCCAGGCTGCAGGCCAGCTCCGCCAGTACCCGCCCAGGTTTTTCGCCCGCTTCGCGCAGCGCAGCCAGCGGTGGGGCACCCTCACGCTTGGCGAGGCGCTGCCCGCGAAAATCACGCATCAGGGGCACATGACAATACATAGGGCGCTGAAAACCCAGCGCCTGCTGCAGGGCCACCTGACGGGGCGTTGCAGACCAGAGATCTTCGCCACGCACCACCTGATTAACCCCCATCAGGCCGTCATCCACCACCACCGCAAAATGATAGGCAAAACAGCCGTCATTGCGCTGTAAAACAAAATCGCCCACGTCTGAAGGCAGATGCTGGACCAGCTGGCCCAGACGGAGATCCTGCACCTGGAGTGTCTGCGCGGGAACACGCCAGCGCCAGGCAGGCGCGCGTTCTGAACGTGGCGGGTGTAAGCGACAGGTTCCCGGATAAACCAGCTCCTGGCCATGCGGCGCTGAAGCGACAGCCTGAATCTCTTTGCGCGTGCAATAACAGGGATAGGTGTCGAGCTGAGAGAGATAAGCAGTATAAATTTCAAGCCGGTCTGACTGCAGATATTCTGCATCCCAGTCCAGACCCAGCCAGACCAGATCCCGACGAATCGCATCATAAGCAAAGTCGCGCACACGCTGGGTATCGAGATCTTCCAGGCGCAGAATCAGACGCCCCCTGCTGGCCCGGCATAAAAGCCAGGCCAGCAGAGCCGTGCGGGCATTGCCCAGATGCATACAACCTGTGGGGCTGGGGGCCAGTCGACCCACCACCGGCTCAGGCATCAGTCGGGCACATGGTACCAGATGTCTGTGGCCGGATCGTGGAAAGCGTTGGGCGTGCCGCCCGGCTCCAATGGATTGGTCGGCCCACCTGTGTACAGGTGCACGTTATTGAGTGCACTCAGGCCACCAAAGACATACAGACGGCCGTTGGACCAGTTGGCCACATGCTGTCTGCGCCGGGTCATCGGGAACGTGAGCGGATCACCGCCCCAGTTCAGACTGAGATTGGGCCAGGTCCCGCTGAGCTGCCCCACCATCAATTCATATTGTGTGGTGCCATTGGGCCAGCTATAGCTGGATTCGGCATTGGTCTCGTTCTGCGGGATCTGCCCCATCACCAGATAAAGACGCTGTGTCGCGGGATCCAGTGCCACAGCCGATTCGCGGCGGTGGGCATAAGTCACACCGCTCTGGGTCAGTTGGGTCCAGCTTTCGCTGGCCACATCAAAGGCCCAGATTTCCTTGGCCACGACACCGGCCACCGCCTCACCTGACTGATAAAAGTTGGTGCCACCCATGATGTAAAAGCGTCGGTTGACTGCGTCACTGATCAGATTTGCGCGATAGTCATACGCACGCAAACAGGTCCCACCACCCGGACAGGTGGTGGTCTGGGCAATCGGGGCTGCCGGATTATTGGGCAACTCCGAAAGCTGGTAGGTGTTGTCGTTAAAGTTCAGCACCGCTTTGTAGATTCTGGGCACAACGCCGCCATCCACGGCAATGCCACCGTGTCCACCGACAATATAAAGGGCGGACTGGGTCTGATCCCAGTGCATACCCGCTCCCCAACGTTCAGGGAGACTTGGACTGCCCGCAGCAGGTGTAAACTCCTGCCAGCTGTTGCTGGCCGGTGAATAGGCCCAGAGATCGCTGTGGAAGGACTGAATCGCAAAGCTACTGGGGCAAACACCCAGGGCTGAGTTACTCATATTCAATCCGCCAAAGACAAAGATACGGTCATCCGCTTCTGTGGCCCCCTGACGCCAGGCCATGCTGTGATAAATGCGCCGCCGGGTGGCTTCATCACCGGGCATGGTGGCCCACTGACGCCAGCCTTCCGTCGCAGAATAGCTGATCAGTTTGGCATAAAGCTGGTTAAAGCAGTTGCGGCCATCGTTGCCGCCAAAATAGTAAATCCGGCCATTGCGACCCGTTACCGAAGTGGCGCCCACGCGCCCATGCTCACCATTAATACCGGTTTGCTCAATGGCGTTAAAGCGGGGCATACGCATGCCCTGGTCTTTAAACCAGCTGGGCGAAAGATCGCTGACCGTATACGTCACTTCAGCTTTTGCACAGGCATCACAATTGCTGTTGCTGTTGGTCTGGGCATCGGGATTGACGACCAGCACCCGGTACTCACCGGCCAGAATGGCTTCAGGAACCGTTCCAAAAATCACTTCATCGTAGGAACGCACGTTTTTCAGCGCAATCCGGATATTGGGATCCGCTTTGGACTCCAAAAATACAGCAGAGTTCATCGGGTTACGGGCAAAGTTGGTCTGACGCCCCCCGCCAATTTTAACCCCATTGATGCGAACGTCAATGTCCGTAGCGTTGGGTGCACCGCTGGGACAAATGGCACCACAGCGGTTGGGATCATTTGAAAAGTCGGTTTCAATCACCGGCGGCAGGGAGTTGATCACTTTAACCGGATCAGGGTAGGTAAACATCTGCCCGTCTGAATTGACCAGACGCACATAATAATCCTTACCCGGTGCGGCCGCACCAAGGATATTGGGCATACGCGCAGAGACGTTATTACCGTTGATCTGGGTAATGGTCAAAAAGGCATCATCTGGACGATAGGGCGCATCCTGCGCTTCCACTAATTGCAGCAACGCGCCAGGCAGCACGTTACCTACCACCATCGAAATGCTCTGCTGAAAGACCTCCAGCATCAAAGAAGGATAAGGGCTGTTGCTGAAATCCACAGAGACAATCTGAGGCGGGTCATTCACAGGGGCAGGACTGCAGTCGTTCTCATCAGCACAGGTTGCGGTGACCACTTCAATGCCCTGAGACTGAGTGCAGCTCAGATCAGGATAATCCGCACAATTGCCCAGCACAGCAAGCTGGCCGTCCGGGTTTTCAACAAAAATAGGATAAAAGCCGGGTGGCAAGCCGCGGAAATTGGCGCTGGCCAGATTGATCTGGGTAGATCCCGCACCGCTACCATCAAAAACCTGGGCACCACCAATATAAATGGCAGCCCCCTGTAAGAAGTTTTGCCCGGTCAGTGTAACGCTGACATTGTCTTCTTCGGGCACATCATTGGAAATCGATGTGGGGGAAACAGCCGTGATCACAGGCGCAGGCAGGGTACCGGGAGAAACACTGAAGCAGCCCGTTTTAACCACATTCTGACCGCCAGGGGCTGTCACCCTGACGGTATAAGTCCCCGAAGGCATGCCCGCCGGGATAATGGGAACAATCAGATTCGGCTGGGGGGTAATAGTATAAACCGAAGGGAATACCCCATAGGTTTCTCCTTCCGGAAAGCCCAGCGGCGGGGTGCCGTTTTCAAGTTCAAACTGAACGGACATGCCTGAGACAAACCCCGTGCCCAGAACATTGATGCCCTTGGTCGCTCCTACGGGCACAGAATCAGGCGAACAGGCACTGATGGTCAGATCACTGTTAAGGGCCGTAAAGACATTGGGGGCCGTGCTGCTTAACTCAACATCAAAAGCTTCGGTTAAACGGTAGGCCATAATATCGTAGGCTGTTTCGCTCGGAAACAGCTTATCTTTGGGAATCGACAGGGCAGCCAGGTTGGGGGTCTGCACATTACGGGTCAGGTTGCCGGTAAGGGTCGACATTTTAAAGGTGTTAGGCCGACCAAAGCCACAACCTTTGGCATAAATGACCTGGTCCTGATCCACCGGCCCCTTTTGGGGAAAGACATAAGAGACGTAAGGATACTTAAAGTTCTCAGGAACGATCGTGCTGTTGCAAACAGCCAGGGCTTCTTCGCCCAGAGCAGCTGTCTGGGTACAGCGTTCAACCCCGATCGCACCCTGAATCAGCTCGTTGCGTTCCAGGTTGGGGTTGACCACCGTCAGAAAGTTATGGGGTGTAGGCCCCAGGTCATAAAAGATCTGACCTGTGGGTACCACGGCCAGGATTTGATTGGATCCCACATAAACCATTGGCAAGGCAAATTCAAACAAAAATACGCGGGAGTCAGGGGTGAAATTATTGCCTACCAATAATACCGTGGTAAAAGGAGATAAAAACTGATCAACTTTGCGCTGTGGTGTGCCGTTGGAGGTCAGCAATTGCTGGGCCAGTTGCTCTTGCAGAGCGGTCAGTTCTTCCTGGGTCAGGCCTTCGCTGATCACAGGCTGTGAACGCGCAAAAATGGCCTCAATCACAGGCTGACTGGAAACAAAGCCGCCTGTATCCTGAACCTCATAGGCCAGTGAGAGACCGCCTTCAAGGCGTCCCAACTGGGGGTGGGGGTTCACCACAATCAGATTATAACGCCCTGGTTTTACACCAGCTGGCACCGTCGCTGTAATGCTGTTGGGCGTAATCGTCGCCTGCAGCACCAGTTTATCAAGGAGTACAACAGCACCCGCATCAAAGTTAGCACCCGAAATGGTAATGGTTTGGGGACCGCTGTTGCCGGCAGCTTTGGGTGTGACGCTATTGACGACAGGCTGCTGGGCGCGATAGGTCGCAAAAGCCGCCTGATTACAGCCCACCACAAAAGTGCGGGTAGCTGTGCGTCCTGTATTGATCTCGGTCACCTGAATCGTAAAACCATAATTGGTGTTTTCCACGGCAGGTGGAATCTGGCTGTTAAACAGAACGACCTCGTTGCCGCTGTCATCCAACTGGGCGAGCTGAAAAGGAAGCGGAGCACTTTCGTTTAAAACTTCCCACTCAAATGGCCCCTGGCCGTAAAGGACTTTTAAAGGCTGATAGTATGGCTGACCTGACTCCGGATTAACCAGAGTATCGGGACTGATTTCCAGGCCACGTACTTCAACCGTATAGGTCTTTTGAACCGTGCGCTGAGGATCCATACTGTCGGTGACCTGCAGGCTGAGGCTATAGGTGCCTTCCTGGGTGGGTGTGCCGCGCAGATAAACGGTGTCTTCAAGCTGGGCTTTATCTGTATTTAAAACAAGCTTGTTGAGCTCTCCACTCTGACCGGATCCATCATAAACAGCTAATCCGGGTACAGCCGATACAGTGGAAGGATTGAGCATCCGCCAGGTATAGGGTGAGTTGCCATTCCAGATTTTAATCGGAATATCAACCGCTTCGTTAAGATTTAAGGAAATCGTGCTGCTCAGTGGACTCAGAACATAGCCCACGGGTGAAGGGGTCGGTGTTGGTACAGGCACAGTTGGGCCACCGCCGCCACCGCCGCCACCGCCGCCACCGCCGCCACCACCGCCGCCACCACCGCCGCCACCGCCGCCGCCACCGCCGCCGATGACAACAGAAGAACCGGTAGGAGACACGCTGACGCGCACCTGGATGCGTTCACCCGCTCTAAGCTTAAAGGCTTTTTCACCCCGGGCCACAATGGCTTTGAGATCGTTGCGGGCAATCACATACAAGGTAACATCTTTTTCTTTGGCACCCTGCATATCCACCCGGATCTGACGGGTCACCACACCATTGCTGACGTCTTCACGGGTCAGGGTGGCGCGATAGAGCATACGAAAAGACCCTTGCTCCACCAGCTCCAACTGTACTTCGCGGGCATTTTCAGGAATCTGTTTGACCCCAAAGCCGGCTTTGGGCTGCGGCCAGCGCAAGGTCAACCCCACGCCTGAACCTGAAGAAAGCGAAACCGGCTTGCGGGCCGCCATTACAGGCTGGGCTGGCTGGGGCGTACGCCCCAGAGATGTCGGGGTATCAGCCTGACAGGCGCTGAATAAAAAGCTGAAAACGAGCAGCAGGGGCCAAAAGAATTTCACTAGTCTATCTCCACGTCTACCAGGGCAATATTGGGGTCAATAGCATCCGCCAGAGCGGCGATCTGTACGGTAATGCGGGCGCGCAACTCAGGCTGGTTGCGGGCAGAAATCAGAACGGTTGCCGTACCAGCTTTTAAGGCCCGAATGATCCGGTTTTGCAAATCCAACTGAAGCAGGTCAGGATTCTGATTTTCCAGTTGCAGCTGATTCATCACCGCATCAAAAGAAACCTGCCGCCCGTTCGCCAGGCGCACATCGCCAATCAGCATCAGCTCCTCACTGACCCGCAACTCCAGCTCCTGACTGGTCAGAATCGCCTGAATCGGTGCATCGGGCGCAGCCGAAGGCAGGGGGGTGGGACGCGCTGTCGGCGCAGCCGAAGCACTGGGCTGGGCCTGGGGGCCCTGGGTTCGGGCAGGACTGGGTCCACAGCCAGTGAGCAACACCAAAGAGGCAAGCAGCAAAGTGGCGTTCAGACAAATATAAAAGGGCTTGGCGTGTTTCAGGTGGGCTTGGATGGTCAGCATATCAATCTCTCTCAGGAAGCAAAATAAGGGTTAAGAGACAAGTTGTCACGTCATTCTTATCGTTTGTGACTGAAGCCCAGCTGCGCCACACTAAAAAATTTTAAAGATAAAAAAATACTTACTTAAAACTTCTTGCGCTTGTGTAAATCATTGCGGGCCAGATGTTTCTTTCGCATAATGAAGTTATGAAACAGTCCACACCCCCCCTTTCAGAACCCGAACGCCAGGGCGTCTGGCAAATGTTTGACCGCATTGCAGGCCGCTATGACTTTTTAAATCACACCCTGTCAATGGGCATTGATTTGCGCTGGCGACGGCGGCTGGCCGAAATGCTACCGCCCCATCCTGAGCTGAAAGTATTGGACCTGGCCACAGGTACAGCTGACGTACCGCTGGCTTTTTGTCAGCATAATGGCGACGTGGCCCAGGTCACGGGCATGGATCTGGCGGAGCAAATGCTGGGTCAGGGGCGCAAAAAAATCAGCGCCGCAGGCCTGGAGCAGCGCATCCAGCTGCAAACTGGTGACGCTATGCAGGTTCCGGCTGAAGATAACAGCGTAGATGCGGTGACCATTTCTTTTGGCATTCGCAACGTACCGGATCTGGATCAGACCCTGCGCGAAATGCAGCGGGTGCTCAAACCCGGCGGTTATGGTCTGGTCCTGGAGTTTTCAACGCCCGAAATTCCCGGTTTCAAACAGGGTTACCTGCTGTATCTGCGGCATATCCTGCCCCAGCTGGGCGCGCTGGTTTCAGGAGATGCCTATGCCTATCGCTACCTGAATCAGACCATTGAAAGCTTTCCGTATGGCCAGGACTTTTGCGACCGCATGCTGGCCGCCGGCTTTTCAGACGTGCTGGCTGAAGAACAGACCGGCGGCATTGCGACCATTTACAGAGGTATCAAACCCCATCAGGATTCAGCGCCAATCGCTTCATAAACCCGGCTTTCAACGAATATTTTGTAGAGCTCAGCGTCCAGCATACCATCTTTGACCTCAAAACCCAGAATATCGAGGGCTTTAGCCACGGGCAAAGCCTTTTTATAGGGGCGGTCACTGGCGGTCAGGGCATCATAGATATCGGCAATGGTCATCATTTTGGACTGCACAGGAATCTCTGTGGCAGAAAGACCCAACGGGTAACCTTTGCCGTTGAGCTTTTCGTGATGGGCATAGGCAATCTGAGGCACATTGCGCAACTCGCGGGTCCAGGGAATCTGACTTAAAAAGTGAAAGGTATGGGTCACATGAGACTCAATCTCTTTGCGCTCATCGCTGTCAAGAGAGCCCTTTAAAATCGACAGGCGTGACAACTCAAACGGGGCCAGCAAGGCAATGGACTCGCCGTCAACCTCAAAGACCTTTTGCTGAATCTGGGCCAGCTGCTCGGATACTTCCTGGGCCAGAATAGACGGGCGGTTGGCCTGTAAAATCGCGCCCAGATCCTGCTGCAGGGCAGCCAGCTGCTGCTGATAACGCTGATCAAGCGCCGCAAATTCAGACTGGGCCGCTTCTGGCCCCAGGCGCATCAGCAGCTCCAGCTTGTCAGCGTGATAGCGGCTTTCGAGGCTTTTGGCAATCAGCCGAAAACGGGCCTGAATGGCTTCCAGCTCATGGGTATAGAGCTTTTCGGCTTTGACCAGCACGTGTTCACGTACGCCGATTTTGCCAAAATCATGCAACAGGGAGGCATATTTGATTTCTTTGAGATCATCGCGACTGAAGCGCAGCTGTGCAAAAGGGCCAGAATCAATGCGATCAACCTGTTGAGCCAGACCAGTGGTCAACACCGCCACACGCTCAGAGTGACCCGAAGTGGTCGGGTCACGGGATTCAATCGCTTGTACTGAAGCCCGGATAAAGCCTTCAAACAGATGCTGAATGGCGGCATAAAGTCGGGCATTTTCAATCGCCACGGCCCCCTGGCTGGCCAGAGAAGAGAGCAGTTCTTCATCGTCCTGAGAATAGCTCAGAATTTCAGCTTGCAGGGCGGCTTCATTGCCCAGCTCCAGCGGCCGGGTGGCATGCTGCTTTTTATTGATCATCTGCAGCACCCCGATGACTTCCCCTTTGGGATTGGTCATGGGCACAGTCAGCATGGATTTGGAGCGATAGCCTGTACTCTGGTCAAAACTTTTGTTAAAACCATAAGGTACATCGTTGCCGATGCTGTAAACATCGCGAATGTTCAGCGGCTTGCCCTGTACGGCCACGGCCCCGGCAATGCTGCGCTCATTCATCTCCATGGTAAACTCGCTGAAGTCCACCACCAGGCTCTGATTGCGGGCCCATTTAAAGCGCAGAAAGTGCTGTTCTTCAGCTTCATGATGACGGGCTTCAACCAGATACAGACTGCCTGAGTCAGAAGCCGTGATCTCCATACAGCTGGCCAGAATTTTATCGAGCAGGCGATCGAGATTACGCTCGGTCGACAGAGACGCACCTATTGCATTTAATTCCCGCAGGCGCTCATGCTGAATGCTGAGCTGCTGTGACAGCTGCTGCAGCTGCTGGGCCTGGGTAAACTGACTGTAGGTGCGGTTAAGCGCAAACAGCAGGCGCTGGGCATCCGGCAGGCCCTGGGTATAGTCCACCAGCTGATCTTTTTGAATCCAGAGCGGGTCGACACTTTCACCCGCCTCCAGATAGAGGACACAGGCCGCACGGGCCCCATTGGCATGCTGCAGCACGGCACTGACACTGCTCTGGTCGCCCAGCAGCACCCAGGGGCCCGTCTGTTCGGGCAGCATTACAGGCATGTCGCTGCTGTGAAAACCCAGGCACTCAAAGCGCGCCTCCAGCAAGGGTTGAAGCTGATGCATGACCGTATCAAACACGGGACGCAGGTAAAAAAGCGGATATTTTTTCATGTCGGCATAACTCAGGGCACAGAATGTGTTTTATTATATCAGCAAAAGCGCGCTTTGCTTCAGTGCCGCCTGCACAGCAAGGCACAGAAAGGTTTGTGATGTCAGAACTGCCCTTTAGGCGCCGCAGCGATCTCAGCGGCCTGGTCTACACCTCTGAGCCCGTCAGCATTCCGGGCCTGACGGAGGCCCGACCGGTGTCGCTCTGGCTGCCGCCAGACTATTTTAAAAGCCAGCAAAACTGGCCACTGGCGATTTTTTTTGATGGCCAGAATCTGTTTGATGATGCCGGCACCCTGGCCGGCGGCTGGCATCTGCACGATATTCTGAACGCACGGGCCAGCCGGGGGGCCACAGTCCCGGTAGTGCTGGCGCTGCATCACGGCCACGACCGCGACGCTGAAATGAGTCCCTGGCCGCCGTATCCGGGCAAAACAGGCCAGGGCCAGGCTGTGCTGGACTGGCTCGGGCAATGGCTGATTCCCCGAGCCCGGCGCAAGCTGCATCTGAACACCGGCCCAGCCCTGATTGGCGGCTCATCACTGGGCGGCCTGCTGGCCCTTTATGGTTTGTTTTATGCCAGCAAAACCTTTGCCAGCGCCCTGGTGATGTCGCCGGCCCTGTGGCCTGATAGCTTTCATATTTTTGAAGCGGTCATGCTGGGCCAGACCCATCCTGAAGCCAGAATTTATCTGGATCACGGAAAAAAAGAAAGCGAGCCCGGCCACGAGCATATTGGCCAACTGCTCTTTGAACAAAGCGAAGTGATGGCTGAAGTACTCAATAATCTGGGCTTCAGACGCCAGAAGCGGTTAAAATGGGTCATCGATCCTGAAGGACAACACAATGAACAATCCTGGTCCCGCCGCCTGCCGGCCGCTCTGGACTTTTTATATGGTGACTGATACATGCAGCGTCGTCTCGTAGTCAAGGTCGGCACCAGTGTGCTGAGTGCCGGCAGCGACCGGCTCAACCGGCCGCGCATGGTGGATTTAATGCGCCAGATTGCCCAGCTCCAGCAAAACGACTGGGCTGTGACACTTGTTAGCTCAGGGGCTGTACTGGCCGGCTGGGAACATCTCGGCTTCCCGCCGCGCAAGCGCACCCTGGCCGAAAAACAACTGCTGGCCGCCATTGGCCAGAGCCAGCTGATGCATCTTTATACCCAACTGGCCGGACTGTATGATCTCAAAGTCGCCCAGACACTGTTGACGCGCGCTGATTTCAGCGATCGTCGCCGTTACCTGAATGCCCGCACCACCTTTCAGGGATGTTTTGAGCAGGGCGTGCTGCCGATTGCAAACGAAAACGATGTGGTCGCCATTGAAGAAATCCAGGTTGGCGACAATGACAACCTCGCCGCCCATGTGGCCTCACTGGTGGAAGCCGAACAGCTGATCATCTGTACAGATATTGCCGGCCTGTACACCGCAGCGCCCCAGCAGAACCCCGGTGCCCGACTGATTCCTGACGTGCCGGAGATTACACCGGAAATCTGGCAACTGGCCGGTGGTGTGGGCTCCGACAGGGGGACAGGTGGCATGCAGACCAAAATCCAGGCCGCTGATATTGCTACACGCGCCGGCGTGGGGGTGCGGATTCTGGACGGTGCTGAACCCAATATGCTGCTGCGGGCCACCAGCAACGAGCAGCTGGGAACCTGGTTTCATCCCCGCATGCAAAGACTGGAAGCACGCAAACGCTGGATTCTGTCAGATACGCTCAAAAGCCATCGCCTGAACGTGGACCGGGGAGCAGCCCATGCCATGCAAAGCGATGGCAAAAGCCTTCTGGTCGCTGGCATCACAAGCGTAGAAGGGGATTTTGACCGCGGACAGACGGTCTGCGTGTTCAGCGCTGAAAAAGAGGTGGCACGTGGTCTGAGCCGCTATAGTGCAGCAGAACTGCGCCGGATTGCTGGCCACCGCTCCGAAGATATCGCGGGACTTTTGGGCTATACAGCCGGGCCGGTGGTGATTCACCGCGATGATATGGTGATGACCTGAAATCAGCGCCAAAAAACTTTTGCTATAATAGCAGGGTGATTTTGTTCTAACCCTATTTTAAAACATGAAGGCAACACACGTGAAACACCGTCTCTGCTCCCGCATGCTGGCACTGCTGCTGCCGGGTCTGATGCTGGGCCTGAGCGCCTGCAGCGACCAGGAAATCAAGCTGCACGGCCGCATGAGTACGATTGAATACCAGGGCAAAACCTGCTGGATTTTTATTGACGATAACGGCTACAAATACGAAGTGATCACCCCCAGCCCCCAGATTCTGCGTGAGGGCCTGCGCATGCAGATCAAAGCCCACGCGGTGGAGCGCAAGACTCTCTGCCAGCTGCCCACAGTGATTGATATTCACGAGTACCGGCCAGACACCATCAAAGATCTGTGATCTGGCGGTACCGCTTTGACCCGCCTGCTGATGGCGCGAGTCAGATGCAACAGGATCAGGCGGCCTACAGTGACTTCCAGCCGGTCAGCGATTTACCCCTGCTGCGTTTTTATACCTGGTCTGCTCCCACCCTTTCGATTGGCCGCTTTCAAAGCCTTTCTGAAGTGCTGCATGAGCGGCTGCAGACCCTGAATATTCCTGTGGTGCGCCGGCCCACGGGCGGTCAGGCCATTCTGCACGCCGGCGATTTGACCTTCAGCCTGGTCGCGCCTCACAGCGGCCCACTGCAAGGTAACGTCACACAAAGCTTTGCGGCCTTTGCTGCAGGCGTGATCTGCGGGCTGCAGATGCTGGGATTAAACGCCAGTCTGGGATATAACCAGCCGGAAGCAGGGCGTTTCAAAGCCCCCAGCTGCCTGGAACACACCACAGCAGCAGATATTTGCCTGGGCAATCAAAAACTGCTCGGCGCCGCCCAGGTGCGCAGCCGCAAAAATCTGCTGATCCAGGCCGTTATTTACCGTCAGCTGCATCGCGAGCTGCTGCAGACTATTTTTGAAGCCTCTCCATCCGGTACCGATCTGGCCGCCCACCTGACACCTGTACCGGATCACCAGACCCTGGCGCAATGTATCTGCAAAGGTTTCGAAAAACACTGGGGAATCCGGTTTGAACCCGCAACCGAACGGGGTTAAGCCGGCTGAAAGCGCTCCCGGCGGGCCTGTTTCTGTTCTGCCGTCTGCTGATCGACACAGCGCGGACAGGCAACGCCGGCCTCATAGCCCGGCTGCTTTTTTTCTGCCGCCAGCACGGGGGCGCCACAGGCTTCACAGAGCGTGGCCGTGCCAGGCTGCAGGGCGTGATTCACCGACACACGCTCATCAAAAACAAAACACTCACCACGCCAGCGGCTTTGCTGAGGCGGGATTTTTTCAAGATAGTTCAGAATCCCGCCTTCGAGGTGATACACCGCTTCAAAGCCCTGTGACAGCATCCAGGCGGTGGCTTTTTCACAGCGAATGCCGCCGGTACAAAACATGGCCACCCGCTTGTGGCGGGCAGGGTCCAGATGCTGACTGACATAATCCGGGAAGTCACTGAAGGCTTCTGTCCCCGGATCTACGGCCCCCTCAAAGGTGCCAATCGCATACTCATAATCATTGCGGGTATCAATCAGCAGCACGTCAGGTGAGGCGATCAGCTGATTCCATTCTTCTGGCGGCACATAGGTGCCGACCTGCCGGGTCGGATCCACGGGCAGACCCAGATTTACGATTTCTTTGCGCAAACGCACGCGCAGCCGGGCAAACGGCTGCTGCTCAGCCTGACTGAATTTGATCGGCATGTCACCCAGGCGGGGATCAGCGCATAAAAAGTCCAGAAACGCCTGCAGCTCAGAGGGCGTGCCTGCAAGGGTGGCATTCAGACCTTCATGAGCAATCAGCAGGGTGCCCTTTAAGTGATGCTGCTGGGCCAGTTCCAGCCAGTGAGACTGTAAAAAAGGCGCATCAGGCAAACTCACAAACCGGTAAAAGGTTGCGATCTGGTAAGGAGACATTAGTTGACCGCTGGTGTATCAGAGAGAGCGGCATCTGCCGGGGTAGATTCAATGACCCGGAGGGGAATTTCGCCTTTTTTGAAATACCCCAGGCGCTTGCGGGCCAGCTCTTCTACTCCCTCAGACGTGTTGTAATGGGCCAGCTCAGCTTTCAGCTGGGCTTGCTGTGCTTTGACCACAGCCATATCCTGCTCCAGGCGGGCATGGTATTTTTGCAGGCGCAGCTCCTGATTGATCAGATTCACACAGTTGACAGAGAGATAGACGAACAGCGCCGCCAGAATCACTTTCATGGTTTTCATGGTCTCAACACCCGGTTTGATTGCTTATGATCTCTAATGTAACATGAAGCCGGCAGGCCTGAAAGTGCCACGGATTACCAGGACTGAAAATTTAAAATCCCGCAATCCGCTTCCGCATTCCGGGGCCAGCGGTGTTATAATAGCCTGTCGGGAATACAGTTCCCGTGGCATCCCAAATAGTATGGCCACCGAAATTTAAATCCCGGTTATCTATTCATTTAACTTCAGCTAGCCATCGTTTAAGCGCGTGTGCTAAGATGGGGTGCATACTTTTTCGAGATTCGAATTTTTATCAGGTTTTAGGTGATCTAACATGTACGCAATCATTAAAAGTGGTGGAAAACAATACAAAGCCGAACAAGGCCGCTGGTTAGATCTGGAGCTCCTGCATGCTGAAGAAGGCAGCACGGTTGAATTCCCCGTGCTGATGGTCGTCAACGGCGAAGAGACCAAAGTGGGCACCCCCCAGCTTGAGTCCGCCGCTGTTGTAGGCAAAATTCTCAAGGCCGAACAAAAAGGCAAAAAGCAGGTTTCCTTCAAGTACCGCCCCAAAAAGGGCTATCAGCGCAAAGTCGGGCACCGTCAGCGGTACACCCGCGTTATGATCGAAGACATTCGTCTGGGATAAGGAGACAAAAAGACAATGGCACACAAAAAAGGTGTAGGCAGCAGTAAAAACGGCCGCGACAGCAATCCGCAGTACCTGGGCGTCAAACTCTATGATGGTCAGGACGTTAGAGCCGGCGGCATTATTGTCCGTCAGCGCGGTTCTCACTTTCACACCGGCCAGAACGTGGGTATGGGCCGTGACTATACCCTGTTTTCACTGATTGATGGAACCGTCAAATTTGAGCGCCGGGGACGTCGGGGACGCAAAGTCAGCGTCTACCCTGTCGTCTAACGGGAAAGGAATACGCAGATGAGTCAACAACTACTCAGAGAAATTACACAGCCCTTCATGAAAAGCGATCTGCCTGAAATGACCTCAGGTGACACGGTTGCCGTGCACGCTAAAATTGTTGAAGGTGGCAAAGAGCGCATTCAGATTTTTGAAGGCGTTGTGCTGAAAGTTCAGGGCGCCGGCGTGGCCAAAACCGTCACCGTGCGCAAAGTCTTTCAGGGCGTGGGTGTAGAAAGAACCTTTCTGATCCACTCTCCCCGTGTGGCCCGGTTTGAAGTGAAGCGTCGCGGTAAAGTTCGTCGCGCACGGATTTACTACTTCCGTCAGCGTCGCGGCAAATCTGCCCGCATCCGCGAAATTCAGCAAACCAAAAAGGCTTAAAGCGCCATTCTGAAACGCTTTACAATCAGAAAAATCTTTTCCCGTCAGCATCTGCCCACTGCGCTCCGCAAGAGACAGCACACGCAGCGACGGGAAAAGCTTGTTTTTGCTCTTTTTGTATTTTTGTCCCTGATTCTACACGGTCTCATCCTGATTGCCGTCGCCTCCAGCAGCGCTTTTCAACCCCTCAACGCCCAGATGATGGATGCAGAAGATCCCATTCAGGTCCAGGCCGTCAACCTGCCGCCGAGCCCACCGCCAGCCAGCCCAGAATACGACTACGCTGAGCCCGATGCCCTGCCCGAGCCTGCACCGCCCCCTGAAACCGTTCAGCCGCCCCCTGAAGTCGCTGAAGCGCCTGCACCGGTCAGCACCCCACCCCCCCGACCGCAGCCCACACCCACCCCCACGCCCCAACCCAGCGCACCGCCTGAGGCTGGCACTGAAGCACCGCAGCCCAGCGCCACGCCCAGTCCTGAAAACAACGCTGAGTCTCCCTCACCCGAACCTTCGGCTTCTGTACAGGTGGCCGATTTACCGCCCGCTGAACAAACGGCCAAAGACAGCGTGGCCGAACTGCTCAAAAATCAGGGTCTGGACGTGCCCGAAGAGCTGCCTTTTGGCTTTAAATCCTGGGGCGAATACCAGGAATTTATGGTGGGCTATGAGCAGGAGGCCAAACGCCTCGGACAGCTCCCCAGCAACACCCAGGGTTCTGATGCCGCTAACCCGGATGCAAACTCGCCGGAAGACAACAGCAGCCCGCCACCCGACAGCAATACGCCGCGTAACAGCATCCGCTTTGGTAACTTTGGTCAGGATCTGGACAAAGCCAGCCGCAATATCCGACGCTTTGATCCCAGCCTGGATAACCCTTTTGGCTACCAGCCCCGCATCAATACCGAGCTGGACATCCGCACCGATCGCTTTGACGATGACAATGGGCTGACTGAAGAAGAAAAAGCCCTGGAGCGCGCCCGCCGCAATCTGGGCCAGCTGGATCTGGATCTGAGCGTGCCTTCACCCACCCCCATTCCACTGCCCAACTATGAAACCGGTGAACTCGGTCCGCTGCAGTATCTGACCTTCAGCTATGACCAGCTGACCTTTCGGGTGCAGTGGTCTGCAGAAAACAGCCCGGACAAAAAAATCAACGCTCGCTACTATCCACCCAAACAGCCCAGCCAGATTCAAACCCTGGAGTTGCCCTGGCGCAGCGAATGGGAAAACAATACCCAGGCGCTGATACAGGCCGTACTGCAAGCCTATGAGGCCCGCAAAGCCGGGCGTCAGTAAAACAAAACATGCTTCGTAATCTTGCTGTACACATCACTTACCAGGGCACAGATTTTAACGGTTATCAGATTCAGCCCGGTGAGCCCCGCACCGTACAGGCCGAGCTGCAGACTGTGCTTGAACGTCTGCTGCGCCACGCGCCCCGGATCAGCTGTGCCGGCCGGACTGACGCCGGCGTACATGCCTATGCCCAGGTGGTAAATTTTCAAACCGAAAAAGACTTTCCTGTCGATCGCCTGGCGCCGGCACTCAACAGCATGCTGCCCGGCAATGTACGGGCCGTGCAGGCCTGGGAGATGCCGGCTGATTTCAGCGCCCGCTTCAGTGCGCTGGCCCGCCACTACCGCTATATTCTGCGTCCCCATGAAAGCACACAGAATCCGCACCTGCGCAACAGCATCTGGCAGTGCCGCTACGACCTTGATTTTGAAAGCCTGAAGCAAAGCTGGCTCAGCCTGCAGGGCCAGCATAATTTTCAGGCTTTTTGCAAAAGCGGCAGCTACCGCGACAGCTATGATATCAGCGTGCACTGGTGCCACGCCTGGCAGTGGCAGGGCTTCTGGGTACTCGAAATCATTGCCCAGAGCTTTTTGTACAATATGGTGCGCAACCTGGTGGGTACGATGGTGGATATTGCACGGGGCAAACTGCCCCCTGAGCAGCTGCAGCAGGCGCTGGCCAGCGGTGAACGCCAGCTCAGCGGCAGCACGGCCCCGCCCCAGGGGCTGTATCTCTACAATGTACTCTACCCGGCCGCTCTGGGCCTGGAGCTGCTGCAGCCCAATCTGCACAACTGGCCGGTCCCCCTGGCGGATCCCGACCTTAAGCCCGACATGCTTTAAATCAAAGCTGATCTGTGGTTCAAAGCAGCGTCGGCGCATCTGATTAAAGCAGCAACAAGCCTCTCTGAATCTATCGACAAAGCCTCGTGTATAAAGGTATATCTTCTTTTGCTGGTCCTTATCAAAAGCGCTGATTTTTGACAAAAACCGCTTGCGCGTTATGCTGTAAAAGCAAGGAGGATACCGCATGAGCGATCTCTTGATTGTTTTTGCCTTTATTGTCTACAGCGTGGCCTCAGGCTTTGCCTCACAGGATAAGGCTTCAGCCAACCTGGAAGAATACTTTCTGGCCGGAAAAAGCCTCAAAGGCTGGAAAGCCGGCTTATCGATGGCCGCGCCCCAGTACGCTGCCGACACCCCCCTGCTGGTGGCCGGCTTGATCTGTACTGGCGGCATTTTTATGATCTGGCGGCTCTGGATCTATGGCATTGCCTTTTTGATGATGGACATCTTAATGAGTGCCCTCTGGCGCCGTGCGAATGTCTTAACCGATGCTGAGCTGACCGCCATTCGCTACAGCGGCAAAGGGGTCATGCCCCTGCGCATTTTAAAAGCCGTCTACTACGGCACGATCATCAATTGCACCGTCATGGCCATGGTACTGGTGGCTGCCGCCCGGATTGCCGAAATTTTTCTGCACTGGCACAACTGGCTGCCGGGCAGCCTGTACCAGCCGATTGTGAGCCTGATCAGCCGCACAGGCCTGGATCTTGCTTCAGGCACATCAGCCCTGAGCAATGAAGTGGCCACCACCCTCTTCAGCTGGCTCTATGGCTTTGGCAAATGGCTGATTCATCTGCCCGGCGAAAGCCTGCTGTTGCCCAGCCTGGCCATTGTGCTGGGGGCGGTGCTGGTGCCCTGGTGGTGGCGCCTGCTGTTTCAGACCGAAGAAGTACAGGAAAAGGCCTTCAAACGCCGCACTGGCCAGCTGGTGCTGGAAGAGTAAAGTCAGAGTCCTGCTGGAATCAGCGGCCATTGGGTATAATAGAGTTCATGAAAAAAGTACACTTTATTGGCGTGGCCGGGGGTTCCAGCTCCGGGAAGTCCACTGTGGCCCGCAATGTTCTCGAAACCGTCGGCCCGGAGCGCGTGACCTATATCCAGCAGGACTCTTATTACAAAGATCTCAGCCACCTGCCCTTTGAAATGCGGGCCAAGCTGAATTTTGACCATCCTGAAGCCTTTGACAACGAGCTCTTGCTGGAGCATCTGGCCCAGCTGCAGGCCGGTCAGTCTGTTGAGCAGCCGCTGTACGACTTTAAAACCTTTACCCGCACGGGCACCAAAACCGTGAATGCCTTTACGGTGATTCTGGTCGAAGGCATTCTGGTGCTCTCGGACCCGCGCCTGCGGGACCTGCTGGATATCAAAATCTTTGTGGATACCGATCCCGACATCCGGATTATCCGGCGCATTCAGCGCGACGTGCTCGAAAGAGGTCGCTCCATTGACTTTGTACTGCACCAGTACCTTGAAACCGTCCGGCCCATGCATCAGCAGTTTATTGATCCCACCCGGCGCTTTGCGGATATTGTGATCCCAGAAGGCGGCAGCAACCAGGTGGCCATGGACATGCTGATCACCAAAGTTCACGCCATTCTACAGGCCTGATGCCCTGGCGTCAGATTCTGCGCTGGGGCCTGCGGGGCCTGGGGCTGAGCCTTGGACTCTCTGCCGTGCTGGCCGCTGCCTGGGCGCTGATTTTTCCGGATGCTGCGCGCTATCTGTGGCAGTCGGCTGAAGGCCAGGCCGAGCTACTGCTGACGGGCAAGCCCGTCAGTGAAGTGCTTGAAAACCCCGGCAGCCCGGCCCAGCTGAAACAGCAGCTGCGCCTGGTGCAACAGGTCAAAGCCTTTGCCGAAAAAGAACTGCAGCTGAAGCCGACCCAGAACTACAGCCGCTATGTGGATCTGCAGCGCGACTATCTGGTGATGGTGCTGACCGCTTCGCCGCCCCTTTCGTTTGGCGGCTATACCTGGTGGTTCCCGATTGTGGGAACCGTGCCGTATAAAGGTTTTTTTGATCTGGAAATGGGCAAAGCCGAAGAAAGCAAACTGCAGGACGAAGGTTATGAAACCCATTTTCGGCCGGCACCAGCCTACAGCACCTTAGGCTGGTTTCACGATCCGCTGCTGTCGACCATGTTCGGCTACGGCGAAAACTATCTGATCAACACGGTGATTCACGAAAGTGTACACGCCACCCACTGGGTACCGGGTGAAGTGACCTTCAACGAAAACATGGCAAGCTTTATCGGCAACCAGGGTGCGCTGGCTTTTTACGCCCATACTTACGGCAAGGGTTCTGACAAATACCAGAACGCCCTGCAGAAGCTAGCCGATCAAAAAGTCTTTGCAGCTTTTATCAATCGGGTTTATGATGAGCTGAATGCGATTTACACCAGCGATCGCTTTGAAGCCAACAAAGCAGAGGACAAAGTCGCCACCATTCAAAAATTGAAGCAGATCTATGTGCAGGAGGTATTGCCTCAAATCCGCAGCCAGGGTTATGCCGGCTTCGAAAAACAGGAATGGAACAACGCCCTGATTTTATCTTACCGGCACTATAATCAGGATCAGGAGAAACTGGAAACGATTTTTAACAAGCTGGAACAAAGCATTCCCCAAATGATGGCTTTTTTACAGCAAAAAGACGTTTTAAAATATTTTAGAGAAGAATGAGCCCACGCACATGTTAGACCATCTCTTATGCCGCGACTATGAAGTCAGCATTGCCAACCATCCCTTTTTATTTGATGAGACCCTGATCTGCTCCCGACTGCTGCTGGAACACGGGGAGTGGGAAACCGTGGCCCGTACGGTGCTTGAAAACAGCATGTTCCGCACCCGCAGTGCAGCGACCGCCCAGACCTACCTGAGGGCCATCCGCTTTCGGCTGGAACAGGTGCCTACCGATCTGCTGCGCTTAATGAATAACTACGACGAAAGCACCGCTCGGCTGGCGCTTTTTTACATCATGCTGCAAAAGAACCGTCTGCTGCGCGAATTTATGGAAGAAACCGTGCGGGATTTATGGCTTGAAGATAATAACGCGCTGCCGCGCGAAAGCGCCGAAGCCTTTTTTGAAGACAAGCGCGCGCAGAGTGCCGTGCTCAAAGAATGGTCAGATTCCACCTGGCGCAAATTCTGGCAGAATACCCTCAAAGCCCCCCAGGAAGCCGGGCTGCTGCAGGGTCAGGATCCTCTGATTCTCACGCCCTCAGATATCGAGCCTTTTCTGCGCGACTGGCTGCTGGCCCGGCGTGATGGGGTTTATCTGGAGCTGATGCTGGACCCGGAAGCCTTTGCCTTTCACTGAAGTCCAGTGGCCCGCTGCAGCTGCTGAATTTCAGCTGCACTGAGCAAGCGGCACTGGCCTTCGGCCAGCTGCCCCAGCTGAATGGGCCCCAGGCTATCGCGTTGCAGATACAGCACACGCAGGCCGACCGCTTTGCACATGCGCCGGATCTGGCGCTTTTTGCCCTCTCTGATCTCAAAGCGCAGCCAGCTGCGGTCAGAAGTGCCCGGCAGCCAGACAATACGGGCCGGCTGGGTCCGGCCTTCGTCCAGTGCAATACCCTGACAGAGCTGCTGGAGCTGCGCTGCCGTCGCAGGCTGATTGACCCGCACGCGATAAGATTTGAGCACCTTATGGCGGGGATGCAACAGGCGCTGACTTAAGGCCCCGTCATTGGTCAGCAGCAACAAGCCACAACTGTCACGATCCAGACGTCCCACCGGATGCAGGTGTTGCCAGTGCGTGGGAATCAGATGATAGACCGTGCGACGGCCCTGGGGGTCCTGCCGGGTGACCAGACAGTCTTCGGGCTTATTGAGCATCAGATACTGCAAGCGCTGCGGCGGTCGGACTGTCTGGCCGTCAAATATCAACTCATCCCGTTCAGGGTTCAGGCTTTGGCCCGGCTTTGCCACCACACCGTTGAGCTGCACGCGGCCTGTTTCCAGCAGGCGGTCGGCCGCACGCCGGGACAAGCCCAGACAGAGCCCAAGATATTTGTTGAGACGGATATCTTCAGATTCAGCCATTGCAGGGTGGTATTTCCAGCTCCCAGGGCAGGGTGTAAAGCCGCACCAGCGTGGCCATATCACGGGGTGTGATCTCCCATTCGTAGCTGGCCACCAGCCGGTAAATATGGCTCGACATGATATCATCCCGGTTGCGGCTGTGCGGCAAACCCAGCGCATGCCCCACCTCATGGGTGGCAATGGCCAGCAGCTCATCGGCACTGAACAGAGCCTGACTGCCGCTGACAAAACCCGTGCCCTTCTGGGGACGGATAGCCAGGTGAATCTGGCTGCGATGGCGGATGCCTTCAGCCGTACGATAAGGCGTGGGGAACATGGCTTTACCCCATGCTGACTCACTTTCAGGAAAGTGCTCATGCCAGACCACGCGGATATCTGCCGCTTCTGGCTGCGCGACCATCATAAACTTGAACGTGGGAACCTTTTGTTGCCAGCGCATAAAAGCCGCAGAGACCAGCTCACGGTAAGCCAGTTGCTGATTCTGCCCAAAATCAGGCTCAGGAATATAGACCTTGAGCGGCAGCTCCTGTGGATACCAGCGAAAATAACGGTATACATTCAGCGGCTGGGGAAAGTCACAAAGATAGTGGTCGTCGATGGGAACATAAGCCCGGACTGGCACAGGAAAGGCGAGTGCAGCCGAAGCCAGTGCGATGCCCAGGCCGCAGAGCAGGGATTTCAGCATTCAGAAAGCCTCACGCTTTTTTCTGATCTTAACACGAAGGCGGCAGGAAATGTCAGGCTTAAACCAGGGTCAGGTGACGGGCGCGCGGGCCGGCACTGCCGGCGGAGGCCGGCTGCAGCAAAGCCTGCAAAAAGCCTGTGGCGTCCTGGTGACCCTGAGGAATTTCTGAGCGGCACTGCAAGGTCAGCGTCACCTGCTCCAGACCATATTGGCGCAAAAGCAGATAAATACGGCTGCGGAAGTGGGCACTCAGCGCCTGCACACCTTCTGAAAAGGTCATCGGCAAGAGCAAAATAAAGGTCTGCGGCGCATAATGGGCCACGATATCAAAACTACGAACAGCTTTCAGGCGCTTGATCAGGGTGTTTTCAAACTGCGCATAAGCATGGCTGTCGGCCTGAGCGGTCTCAAAAGAGAGGGCAATGGCCGACAGGGGTTGCTGATAGCGGTGTGCCCGCCGCCACTCTTTGTGCAGACAGTTCAGCAAAGCCTGGCGATGCAGCAAGCCTGTACCGGGTTCAAAGGGAGATTCTTCTCTGAGTCGCTGCTGCAGCATGCGGTTTTCATGAACCAGCAGGCCCAGACGACGGGTCTGCTCATCAACCAGCTGGCGCTGGGCCTCATGCTGGCTCAGCTGACGCGCCAGGGTGGCCACTTCCAACTCCGCAAAGGGGCGTTTGAGAATCGCCTGTATATGGACATGCTGGGTGCTATCCAGCTGAGTCAGGGCCGCTTCAGAAGCCAGCAGACTGACGGGCTGACCACTCAGGGCGTGCAGGCGCGCCAGGAAATTATGAAAATGTGCCTTGAGGGGTTGATCATCCAGATCCAGCAAGAGGCTGGCATTCAGAACACCTGTTTCGGCCTGGCGACAAAGATAGGCCTCAAGCTCCAGCAGACTGGGAAAGTACCGGTCTAATGCTAACAGGGGCTGAAGCGCGGCATAGGTTTCAGCCTGGGCACACAGAATACGCATGATTTAAAAACACCCATCAATCTAGTTTGCACTCAAAAAAGCGCGAAAGTGCACTAATTATACGCAAAAACACCTTTTAACGCAAGGCGTTTACACGACGCATCAAAATATCAGCCAAAGATTTCTTTCAGCGGCGCGCGGTCCAGAACCAGCTGCACACCCGGATGGCCCTGCTCCGCTGGCGGCACCATGCGAAAGCACCAGACCTCCAGTAAGCTGGTGCTCTCTTCTTCACGATAGCCCAGCACAAACAAAGGTTGTTTTTTAAAGGTGCGCAGGGTCAAAAATACTTCTACAGGCTTATCTGGATGCGCCAGGCGCACCACTTCCAGGCGCAGTAAAAGCTCTGTCTCAATCCACTTCAAAAGTTCTGGCGACATGCTGTAAGCTCGGTTCTCAGCGCCGGCGCGCTGCTGCCAGGATTCCAGATAGTCAAAGTCCATAAAAACTTCCCTTCACACAAAACAGCCCTCTGGAAAACCAGAGGGCCAAATCTGTTGATGCCTGGCCCTTTATTATGGAGAGCCAGCACGCTGGCACCATCTGAAGAGATGGCCGCACCAACCAGCGGAACTTATTTGGAGTAAAATTCGATAATCAGGTTCACTTCAATCAGTTTGCTGGTATCGATCTGCTCCTGCTCAGGCACGCTGACAACTTCACCCTTCAGGGCTTCGGTGTCAGAGGTCAGCCATTCGGGAATGATTTCACCCACAAAGCCTTCGATCGCCTCAGCTACAAACTTTTTGCTTTTTTCTCTGATTTCGATTTTATCGCCGGCTTTCACCTTGTAAGAGGGAATGTCGACTTTTTTGCCGTTGACCAGCACGTGGCCATGGCTGACAACCTGACGGGCCTGGGCACGGGTGGTGGCAAATTTCAGGCGGTAGATCACGTTGTCCAGACGCAGCTCCAGCAGTTGCAGGAAGCGTTCGTCGGTTGTGCCTTTGCCTTTGACAGCTTCATCATAATAACGGCGGAACTGTTTTTCAGACACACCGTACATATAGCGCAGCTTCTGTTTTTCTTTCAGACGCAGGCCGTATTCAGAAATTTTGTGGCGGCCTTTGCCATGCTGGCCTGGACGGAAGTTACGACCTCTGTGAAAAGCAGATTTGCCCGCTTCATAGCGTTTGCCTTTCAGAAAGAGGTTCAGTCCAAGGGCGCGGGTAATCCGCTCTTTGGGTCCACGATAACGACTCATTAGGATTCCTTTCTTATTCTGAGCCGGCTGAATCCAGCCCAGGCCATGCCTGAGGTCAGATAAAAGCACCGGTCTCTGGGTTTGGAAGTCACTTCCAAGGAGCGGGCGACGAGATTCGAACTCGCGACATTCAGCTTGGGAAGCTGACACTCTACCAACTGAGTTACACCCGCGTGCCTGTTTTATGCCTGTAAAAAGGCCATCATAAGGCAAAGATCATTATAACGGGTTTAAGCAGGAGGGCCAAGCCATTTGCGCAAAAAGTTTGTGATTAGGTTAAGAAAACACAAAACCAAATCAAGCGTTGACCTGAAACCCAGCTCGTTTTCGTTCCTGTTGCATCAAGGTTTAGTTTTGATTAAATCGGACAGGCCCGTCAAAGAACGGGCAGATAATACGACTCGGGTCCGACTATCTGCAAACAGACAAAGGAGTTTTTTATGTATTCAGGATCTGTCAACCAGACAGCCACTGTGCCACCCATGCCCTATCAGGCACCGGCACAGACCACCACTTCCCCCGAAAAAGAAAAAAAGACCGGCATTATCGACGAGATGCTGGCCGAGCTGACGGACGTGATCAACACGGGCGTTCAAAACCAGGATACCCGCACCGGCGAAGCTGTGCTGGGTTATCTGAATGGCGAAGCCGGCAGCGCCTCAGCGCTGCCCCTCAAACTGGTTCAAATGCTGGACGAGGTGCTGGGCACCGCTGCCAGTGCCGGCAAAGCGGATGAGTTTAAAGCCCTGCTGGGGGAATATGTAGCCATTCAGTGGGCGCTCAGCACCCTGAATGAACTGATCCGCAAACAGCAGGCTGGCCAGATTGACGCGGCTGCCCTGGACGAAAAGCTGCAGGCCCGCGCTTTTCTGAAGCAAATGGAAGCCGCCATTGTGGGTCGTATGGACAGCCAAAGCTGGTACAGCGACTGGCGCACCCTCTTAGAAGAAAGCTTCGCCCCACTGCTGAACAACCCCAATCTCGAGGCCCTCGAAGCCGATCTGGCCGGCGCTGACGCCGTCAGTACCGTCGAGACTCTGCTTCAGGCCGCACCCCGCCCCGACCTGAGTACCGTGGCCGCCTGAGTTTCAGCCCGCAAAAACCCACAGCGCCGACTTTAATGCAAAAGTCGGCGCTGTTTTGCATCAGGTCTCCAGACTAAGGCGCTTCCGGATCGCGGTGCACCGTGTCGGGTGAAAAGACCGGCAGACAGATAGCCAGATATTCGGCTCCCTCAGCCTCAGGGGTGCTGTAGCGCACCCACTCCCCCGGATGGGTGATCACGGCCTGGCCAGCCCGCACCTGCAACACACCTTCAGCGTGCTCAACCTGCAAAAGCCCTTGCAGGACCACCGTGATTTCTTTAAATTCCGGCTGCTGGCCCGGCTCCTGCCAGCCACCGGGCGCCACCATATGGGCCACGCTGACATCTGCATCCTGTGTATTCAGCCGGCCCACATATTCATGAATCTGCTTGGGCGGCTCACCCGGTGCAGGAATGACTGTGGGGGCAACAATTAACTCAGGCATGTCTGGATCCTCTTTTTGATTTCAAAGCGTTTAAAGACTGATCTGATTTTTAGCATGTTTTGCAGCCGTTCGGTATCTGGCAATGACTGAAATTCCGCAAGCTTATCGCAAGGTAAAATATTTAACCTTTTCTTAACGTTAAGTTAGCAAGTTCTAAATTTAACTCCACTATAAGCTTATTAACCAAAGCTAAAGGAAAATGTTCAAATGCAAATTCAAGCCGCCGCTTATAACCCCTATATCTCTAATGTGAGCAGCTACCAGAGTCCCGCGCCCCGCAGCTATACCCAGAGCAGCAGCGGCAGCGGCCTGAGCACCTTTTCAACCGACTTTACCAACATCAGCTCCATGGTGGCCCACGCTGGCGGCGGCGGTTTTGCCGGCTACAAACTCGGCAGCAAAATGGCCACCGACATGAAAGGCATGTTCGGCAACGGTTTTAAAGGCTTCTTTGGCGGCCTCAAAAACACTGCCGTAACCGGCCTGAAAGGTGCTGGCATCTCTGCTTTGGTTTCTGCCGGTGTTTCAGCTGTATCCAACGGTGTGGGCGTGGCCACCGGCAAAATCGACAGCTCTGAAGCTGTCGGCAATGTGGTCAAAGACAGCATCGGTGGCGCTGTCGGCGGCCTGACCGGCGTGACCGCTGCCGGTATCGCCAATATGGCCATGGGCGCTGTGGGCGTGACCGGCGTCTTTGGTACGGTCGTGACTGTCGCAGCCGGTGCAGTCGGCGGCGTGGTCGGCGGCCAGCTCAGCAAAAAGCTGACCAGCGGTTTCTAAACACATCTTTCAACCCACCCTTCATCTGCCCGGAGCGCTAAGCCCTCCGGGCTTTTTGTCGCTTTAAAGCGGCAGAGGCTGATTCAAAGCCTGGGGGGGTGGCAGCCCCTGCCAGACTGCCTGCAGATTGTTCAGACAACAGCGGGCCATGGCCCGGCGGGCTTCATGGGTGGCAGAACCCAGATGGGGCGTCAGCACCACATTGGGTAAAGCCCGCAGAGCGGCGCTGACGGCGGGCTCAAATTCATAGACATCCAGTGCCGCACCTGCCAGTCTTCCCTGCTGGAGGGCCGTCACCAGGGCGGCTTCGTCAATGCTCGTGCCCCGACCCGTATTGACCAGCAGACAGTGGGGCTGTAACAAAGCCAGACGCTCTGCATTCAGCAAGTGATGGGTCTCGTCCCCACCCGGCAGATGCAAAGAGAGCAGATCGCACTGGCGCAGCAGATCGTCCAGGGGCAGCCAGCGGGCCTGATAGCGGGCTTCAAAATCGGGTCTGAGCTGACGGCTGAAATAAAGGATATTAAGGCCAAAGCCCTGACTCAGCGCGGCCATACACTGACCAATACGCCCGGCGCCGATCAGACCGAGGGTTTTGCCGGAGATCGTGTGGCCCAGCAGCTGGTCCGGGGACCAGCCACACCACTGACCGGCGCGGACCAGCTGATCGCCTTCAGGCACCCGGCGGGCCAGACTCAGCAAAAGCGCCCAGGCCATTTCAGCGGTAGCCTGACTCAGCACGTCGGGCGTATTGCTGAGCCAGATGCCCGCCGCCGTTGCGGCGGGCAGATCCAGGTTGTCGTAGCCGACAGCGTAATTTGCCACAATTTTCAGACGCGAAGCGCGCAGGGTTTCAAAAGCCGCTGCATCCAGGCGGTCTGAGACCATCGTGACGGCCCCATCACAAGCTGCCAGAACTGACAGACGATCAGCCGGTGCAATCTCTGTGCCCAGAACAAGATCAGCCCAGGCTGCCAGCAACTGCTGGGCCTGGGCTTCAAGGGGCTGACTCAGAAAAATGCGGGGCCGGGCCACAGGGGCCTCAGCGCACCAGTTCAATCGATCGGGTGGTGCTCAGCACCTCAAAAGGTACAGACTCCCAGATCACCACCGCACCGCTGGTGCTGTAACGCCCGTTAAAATACCAGTTTCCGGCCGGCAAGCGCAGGGTGGCTTCGCCATTCTGATCGGTGCTGAAGCTCAGGCTCTGACGGCCGTTGGCCGCTTCGCTGCGCGCTTCCACCAGGCCAGCATAAGCACGGGCTTCCCAGTCAGGCAGAATGCTGTTGCGGTAGCGGTTGAGAGCTTCCTGATAGGCTTCCAGGTCTACACCAGCCTGGGTGGTACAACCACTGCTGGTACAGACCTTTTCTTCGATCTGGTATTTGCTTTCAAACTGAGAAGGAGCCACAGGCATGGGGCCGGCATTATTTCGGGCGGCCACCTGCTGGCGCAGGGCGCGCAGATCGTAAGGATCGGCTCTGAAGGTGGTATTGACCACCGGCAAAACCTCACGGCCTTCGGTGATCACACGGGCCCGGAAATTCAGATCGATCAGATTGTCACCACTGCCGCTGTAAATTGGCGTGGGGGTCGGCAGGGGCGTGGCAGAGGGGCTGGCCTGCCCGCTTGGAAAGGGGGTAATACTGGGTTCAGGCGTTGCTGTAGGCATTGTACTGGTGTCCGGCGCTGTTGTTGGTGACGGATTGACCGGTAAAGCGGAAGCATCCGGGCTGGGGGAGGCGCTGGGATCATCCGGCACGGTGCCTGTCGGCACCTGGGTAGCCGTACAGCTCAGCAGAAGCGCAAGCAGAAGGCTGGTGGATGTAAGTGTGGCGGTCAGACGCAATGATGACTTCATAGGGAATCTCCTCAGACTGAACTGCTGTATTGTACCCCATTCAGCGTATCAGAGACTTCAGGCCACCTGATTTTGATGCAATAAATCCTGAAACCAGCACATCACGGCCCACATAGCTTCTAAATCCGCACAGTTATAAGCCAATAGCTGCTGCATAATCTCTTCACGGCGGGCCTGATTTTTGGTGGAGGCCGCCTTCAGATAATTGACCACCGACCAGTAACCGCCAGTGTCTTCATCCGGTCGCACAAAACCGACGTATTTTTCGAGCACCTTGAGGCTGTAACTGGGTATGGGCACCACCACCGAAGCTTTGAGGACCTCAAAAAAGTCGAGCAGATTACGCTGAATGCGGCGAGCGACGCCGCGCCGGTCGCCAAAGCGCTTAATGTAGAGCTTGATACAGGCCGACTCAAAGTTACCCCAGTGGATCAAGGGCAGATCACCGTAGGTGTCAAACAGCTCGCGCATGCGCTCCAGAAAGGCAAACCAGTTGTCGCGGTCGGCCTGGCGATTCAGGGTCTGGCTGATCAGCTGCAGGTTCTGGTGTTGCTCGCCCATCAGATAGAGCCCCCAGAGGTAGACCTTTTCGGGCTGGCCCGGCCGGGCCGGCACCGCCTCCACGTCAAACATCAGCCAGTTTTTGCTCTCAGGCAGGCGGGGCCGCTGGGTTAAAATTGGCTTCTGGGTCAGAATGGACTCGGCCATGTGCAGCATATTCTGGGCTTTTTTGGCGCCAATTTTGCGCGGGGTCTGGCTTTCGGTCCATTCATAGCGGGCCAGGCTGTCGACGGTGTGTTTTTCGCACAGCTGCGAAACGGTTGTAATGCCCTGGTCTCGCAGGTCCAGAATCAGAGACGACTCCAGATTGGGTACCAGCGAAATATCTTCATTCTGTTCGGCCAGCTGCCAGCAAAAATCGCGAAAGTGGCAACTCTGGCACTTGGTCCAGCTGACGGGGTGATAGGGCATTTTGCGCGACTGGCGCCAGGTCACCAACTGCCAGAGCATGTCTGTCAGGCGGGTTTCTTCCAGAAAGGGCAGGGTGCTGATTTCGCCGGTGGCGTTGCCTACTTCCAGCGCGGCAGGGGGCTCACCGAAAATTTGCTGATACACCCAGCCGTGAAACTGGCTGATCCAGAAAATATCCGGGTGATTGTCGCGGGAAATTTTTTTGGCCATGCGGCAATGGCGCATGCTGTAGCCGTCCTCGCCCCAGATCAGAAAGTCGGGTTCTGCCTTTAGGGTGTGGCGACGGCCCTTGTACTTCCAGGTGTAGCTGAACAGAGGCTTATAAATCACGGGCTCCTGACGCAGCACGGCATCCATCGAAGCCTGCAGACGCTCTTTTTCGGGCAGCTGGCTGAGATCCTGGGGGCGGCTCAGGCGTTTAAAATAATAGCGTTCCACGTGCCGATCGGCTTCAGCCGCATGGGCATAATAATGCGCCACGGCCACCGGATCACTGTCCGGTGGCGGATGGTGAATCAGGTGCACCCGCCGCTGACAGCGGGAGGGCTTGTAATACGTGTGAAAATCCTGGGCGCTGATACAAACGGTCATTTTTTTATCTGGACTCTTTGATACGCTCAGAATAGCACATTGCGACAGGCTTGCGTCACTGTTTAGCTTTGCAGCTGCTGAGCATGCCAGGCCAGATGCTCACCAATAAAACTGCTGACAAAGAAGTAGCCGTGGTCGTAACCTGGCTGATAGCGCAGCGTCAGCGGATAGTCGGCCTCGCGAGCCGCCGCCTCAAGCAGCTCCGGCAACAGCTGCTGCTGTTCCAGAAAACTGTCGGCAGCCCCCTGATCCACCAGGATCGGCTGTTTATGGGTGGCCTGCGCCAGCAGCAGATGGGCATCATACGCGGCCCACTGGCTTTGATCGGGACCAAGGTAGTGGCCAAAGGCTTTCTGGCCCCAGGGGGAGCGGGTGGGCGCGGCAATCGGCGCAAAAGCCGAGACCGATGCATACTGGCCCGGATGGCGCAGGGCCGTTACCAGCGCGCCATGACCGCCCATGGAGTGCCCCGAAATGCCCTGGCGGCCGTTGACCGGGAAGTGGGCCTTGACCAGCGCGGGCAGCTCTCGGCTGACGTAGCTGGCCATGCGGTAGTGCGCTGACCAGGGGGCCTGCGTGGCGTCTACATAGAAACCCGCACCACTGCCAAAATCCCAGCTGTCGTGCTCACCCGGCAGATCCGTACCGCGCGGGCTGGTGTCGGGGGCCACCAGAATCAGGCCAAGTTCAGCGGCATAGCGCTGGGCACCGGCCTTGGTGATAAAATTGTCTTCGGTACAGGTCAGGCCCGAGAGCCAGTAGACCACCGGGCAAGCCTGGGTCTCGGCCTGGGGCGGCAGATAGACGCCAAACTTCATGGGCGTGCCGGTACTTTCAGAAGCGTGCTGCCAGGTCTGCTGGCGGCCCCCAAAACAGCGGGCCTCGCTGACCAGACTCAGGGATTCATGCAGTTCAGACATCGTGCAGCACCACCGAACGGATGGCTTGGCCCGCATGCATCAGGTCAAAGGCGCGGTTGATCTCAGCCAGAGGCATGGTGTAGGTAATCATTTCGTCAACCTTGATCTCACCGGCCAGATAGCGCTCAACATACTCTGGCAGCTGACTGCGGCCTTTGACGCCACCAAAAGCGGAGCCCCGCCAGACCCGGCCCGTGACGAGCTGAAAAGGCCGGGTGGAAATCTCCTGGCCGGCGCCGGCCACGCCGATGATCACCGATTCCCCCCAGCCCTTGTGACAGCACTCCAGCGCGGCCCGCATAACCTGCACATTGCCGATGCACTCAAACGAGTAGTCCACGCCGCCGTCGGTCAGCTCGACCAGCACCTCCTGAATCGGGTGGCTGTAGTCTTTGGGGTTAATGCAGTCGGTGGCCCCCAGCTGGCGGGCAAAGTCAAATTTGTCGGGGTTGATATCCACGGCAATAATGCGGCTGGCTTTGGCCATCACCGCCCCCTGAATCACGCTCAGGCCAATGCCCCCAAGACCAAAGACGGCCACGGTGGATCCTGGCTCCACTTTGGCTGTATTGAGCACGGCTCCGATGCCGGTGGTAATGCCACAACCCAGCAGACAGGCCTTGTCGAGCGGGGCCGCCGGGTTGATTTTGGCCACGGCAATTTCGGGCAGCACCGTGTGTTGGGCAAAGGTTGAGGTGCCCATGTAGTGGTGAATCATTTTGCCCTGGTAAGAAAAGCGCGAGGTGCCATCAGGCATCAGGCCCTTGCCCTGGGTCAGTCGGATGGCCTGACAGAGATTGGTTTTGCCTGATGTGCAGAAACGACACTGGCCGCATTCGGGCGTATAGAGTGGAATCACGTGATCACCAGGCTTAACAGAGGTTACACCCGCGCCAACGGCCTCCACCACACCGCCGCCTTCGTGACCCAGAATCGCAGGGAAGAGGCCTTCGGGATCATCACCCGAAAGGGTATAGGCATCTGTGTGACAGACGCCGCTGGCAACCACCCGGATCAGCACCTCCCCGGCTTTGGGACCTTCGAGATCCACTTCTACAATTTCAAGAGGTTTGCCAGCTTCAAAGGCCACGGCAGCAGGGGTTTTCATCGCAAATATTCCTTTGTTTTTAAGCGTTATGGATAGCCTATCTTAGCACAGGAAGATGTTTGGCAGTGGCGGCAATCGGGTATAAGCTATATACAGCAGCTCCCAGACAGCAGACCCGCATTGAGTAAGGAAAACCCGCCATGCCTTCAACCCGCCGCTCCCGCCGCGCTATCAGCCAGAACTTTGTGCAGAAACTGAGTCAGGATACGCATAACCGCAGCATTGCCCTGCGTAAAAACACAGAGGTAACGGCAGCCACACCACAGACAGGCCCGGCGGTGCCTGTGCTTTCAGAAGCTGAACAGGCCCTGCGGCAGACCCTGCTGGATTTGACCCAGGCCGCTGAACAGGCCTCCACAGCCGCCCAGTATCCTCAGGCGCTGGCCCTTTACGAGCAGGTGCTCACGATTCTGGAAGCAGATATTCAGCTGCTGCCCATGCCTGATTCCCTGCGCATGCAAGGTCTTGCCCAGCTGAACGCCGGCTGGATTCACCAGCAAACCAAAGCCTATAAACAGGCACTAAAAGCCTACAACAAAGCCATTGCCCTGCTCAATCCGCTGGCCCTGATCGCCAGAGAGACCCTGGCGAACTCCCTGATGATCGCCCATCGCCAGCGCGGTCAGGTCTATCAGGCCCTGGGTCAGCATCCTGAGGCCATGGCTGATCTGGAGCAGTCCCTGCAGTTTCAGCTGCAGACCCTGGGCCAGCAACCGGATCTGGAAGATATGGCCCAGGACTGGCTCAACCTGGCTTTGCTGCAGCAGGAACTGGAGCAGCCCTCCGCAGCTATCAGCAGTCTGAAAAAGGCCCATCAGACCCTTTTAAAAGCGCCGGATCCTGAGCAGCAGCCCCTCTTATTGCCCGTGCTGGCCCAGTTGGCCCAGCTTCAGACCACCACCGGCCAGACGGCGGAGGCCTATACCAGCTATCAGCAATTGATGCAGGCGGCCCACAGTCGCAGCCCACGGATCTGGGCCCAGTATGCCCTCTTACAGGCAGCTTTTTTGCTGGAACATCAGGACTCGGCCAGCCCGGATGCCCTGGCTGAAATTCACAGCAGCGTGTTGCAACTGGAGCAGCAGCGCACCGAAGCCTTTGGACTGGTCGAACCCCTGCTGACCCTGGCCGATCTCTGCCGCGAGCGCGATTTGCCTGAAGATGCCCTGACCTTTTATACCGATGCCATTCGCTGCGCGGAGCGCAGCCAGACGCCGCGCAGCAGCCATTTTCAGGAAACCCTGATGAAAGGCTATCTGGGCCGAGCCGGTCTTTTGCTGGAACAGGGCGAAGCCACCAAATCCCAGCAGGCTTTCAGACAGGCCCGCAGACTGGCCCAAAGCGAAGATAGCACCCTGGCACTGGCCAACATTGATCTGCAGCTGGGCCTGTGCTACCAGAGCCAGCAAAAGTCTGAGCTGGCGCTCGAAAGCTTTACGGCAGCGATCACAACCTTTGCTGAAAACGTGACCGCTGGCGACGTGCTGAGCGCGGAGGCGCCTTTGATTCAGGCGCTGTATTTGCGCGGCTTTTTACAGGTGCTGGATTTTAACAATCTGCCTGCTGCGCTGCAGGACTTTGAGCAGATCGAAACGCACTGCCCCGGCCTGGCGGCTTATGATCTGGCCTGTCTGCACAGCCGCCTGGGGCAGAACGACCCTGCACTGGCCTATTTAAAGCAGCACCTGACCTCACCTTATGCCCTGACACAAGCCGAAATTCTGGCCGATGAGGACCTCAGGCCGCTGCAAAATACAGCGGCCTGGAGCACGCTCTGGTAAGGTTTCAGTGGGCGCGCTGCTGGCTGCGGCTGCGCCGGGGGGCAGACTGGGTGCCACGACCACGGCCCTGACCAGCACTTTGCTGACGCGGACGACCATGACCCTGGGTCCGACGGTCTGCGGTGCTGGGCTGGTCGGTAGGCCAGACATTGACATCCCGGTTCCGGGGCTGGGCATCCAGATCCTCAAGGTAGTCCACATCACCGATGGGTTCGCGGAAGTCAGCGGCCAGATCGGCTTTGGCGCTGCGCACGGTACGCAGGGGACGCTGGGAAGGGCCTGTGTTCTGACGTGACGGCTTCAGCGGGGCTTTTTCGGCCGCTGCAAAGGCACTCGCTGCACCTGAAACCACACGGGTGGCACGCTCTGAAAGGGGCTTCTGTGCCGCTTTACTCTGGGGCTGAGCTGACGCCTTTCTGGGCGCCTGGCGGGCAGTGCTTTTTCTGACAGCGCCTGAAGCGGCCGGCTGAGCAGCCTTTGCAGGAGATTTTGAAGAAGCCTTGGCCACAGACTTAACAGGCGTGCTTCTGGTCAGAGAGACTGCAGGGGTCAGACTGGCCTCGTCAAAAGCGCTCAGATCGGGCAGGCTGGCGCGGGGAATTTTTTTGCCGATCAGCTTTTCGATCTTTTGCAGGTATTTGGCTTCATCCACACTGGTAAATGTCCAGGCGGAACCCGTGGCTTCAGCACGACCCGTGCGGCCAATGCGGTGCACGTAATCTTCGGCATGGGCAGGGGTATCGTAATTGATCACGTGTGAGATGCCGTCGACATCAATGCCTCGGGCGGCAATATCTGTGGCAACCAGAATTTTATAGGTTCCGGCCCGAAAGCCGTCCAGCGCTTCCTGGCGCTGATTCTGGGAGCGGTTGGCGTGAATGCGGGCCACGGCAAAGTTCTGGCGGGCCAGCTTGCGGGCAATGCGATCGGCCCCATGCTTGGTGCGCGAAAAAACAATTGCCGAAGCCACCGGCTGCTCGCTGAGAAGCAGACTGAGCAGGGCCATTTTATCGCCTTTTTCAACACTGTACATTTTCTGACTGACGCTTTCAGCGGCGGTGTTACGCGGAGCCACCATCACCAGCTGGGCGTTGCGGGTAAAACTGCGGGCCAGTTTTTCGATTTCCGGGGGCATGGTGGCTGAAAACAGCAGGGTCTGAAGCTCAGACGGTACCTGCTTCATGATGCGGCGCACGTCGGGCAAAAAGCCCATATCCAGCATGCGGTCAGCTTCGTCCAGTACCAGATAGTCAATCGTGCTGAGGTTGAGATTCTTTTGCTGCAGGTGGTCCAGCAGACGGCCCGGTGTGGCCACCACAATCTGGGCGCCTTTTTTCAGCTCACTGATCTGGGGGTTGATGCCCACACCACCATAAATCGACAGGCAGCGCAGGCGGGGCATAAACTGGGCATAAGCACGAATGTTCTGCACGATCTGCTCGGCCAGCTCACGGGTCGGGGTGATGATCAGTGCCTGCAGCTGACGCTGGCTCAGGTCCAGCTTTTGCAGCAGCGGCAGGGCAAAGGCTGCGGTTTTGCCCGTGCCGGTCTGGGCACAGCCAATGATGTCTTCGCCCCGAAGCAAAGCAGGAATGGCCTGGGCCTGAATCGGAGTGGGCTGGGCGTAGCCTTCAGCCAGAATGCCCTTGAGCAGCTCAGGGCGAAAATCAAATGCGGTAAATGTCATAAGTATCCTTTGAATGCGTTAAAATCGCGATCCCAGGATGGTGATGCAGGGGCCAGACGCGGGAAAAATGCTCCGCATGCGTCAGGTGATGAGTTAAGAAAAACACCTGTTAAGTATCAGGCAGAAGCCAGACCGTCAGATTTAACGGCGGGCTGAGCAAAGAGTCCGTAGCAAAAGGCTGCAGTGGCAGCAGGGATCACTGTAAGCCAGTATAACTTAAATCGCCATATAGCGGATAGCGCCTTGGCTGTTTTTAGCTGAGGCGTAAAGAACGAAGCTCAGTATTGGTATCCCGAAGACGGGTCGCCAGCACACGCGCAAGACCTTCCAGCAAATGTGCAGCAGTCTGTGTGTGTATCTCAGCAAAATGATCAAAGGCCTGACGGGAAAGCACATAAAGCTCGGTGGCTTCAGATGTTACCGCATCAGCAGAGCGGACTTGCCTGTCCAGAAAAGCCATTTCGCCAAAGAAATCACCCTGACCAAATGTCGAAAGGTGATGGCTTTGGCCGTTCTCCAGAGGCAGATCAATCCGCACGGCTCCCTTACGAATCAAAAACAACTCATCGCCCTGATCACCACGGGCAAAAATACGCACACCACTGGCATAGCTCCGAATGACCACACAAGCCGCCAGATCATCAATGGTTGTTGCTTTTCGGCCTTTAAAAAGCTCCATTTCGGCCAGGGTCAGACTGCGCTCTTCCTGGCGAACAAGCTGCGCCTCCTGCAAAAGTGCATTTTCTACCCACTCCAGGGCAGCATCCAGATCATCAAAACCTCGGGACGGTGATACAGCAAGGTGTTCCGCCGACAGTAAACCCACTTCTTGACATACTCCCCTCCCTAAAGGAAAGGGATTCTCAAGCTACGCTTACCCCAATGGGTTACGTTAGCGGTGCTGTCTTCAT
>JACYMC010000247.1 GCA_015272195.1 Candidatus Sericytochromatia bacterium | reverse complement strand
AGGGCTTTAAGGGCGTTGCCTGCAGTGATCGCTGGAGCGGTTACAATTGGCTGCCCCTTGAGCAGCGCGCTTTGTGTTGGGCGCATCTGGTCAGAGAGTTCCGACGAATGTCTGAGCGTCCGGGTGAAAGTGCTGAAATCGGCGAAGCACTGATGGAACATGGCTATCAGGTGTTCTGGGATTGGCGGCGCTATCAGGCGGGCGAAATTCAACGCTGCACATTCAAGCAATATATGCGTGGGCTACGCCGCCAGGTTCACCTGCTTTTGAAACAGGGCGCCAATTATGCGACCGAAAAAGGGCAAAAATCTGCGCGAGCCCAGACAGCCTCCACCTGCAGGGCCTTATTGAAGGTGGAGTCAGCGTTATGGACTTTTGAAAGAAAAGAAATCGAGCCTTCTAACAACAGGGCTGAAAGAGCCATACGTCCCCTGGTGGTCTTGCGTAAAGTTTGCTATGGAACGCAGTCGGAGCAAGGCAGTCGGCTGATAGAGCGTCTGTTCAGCGTAGTTCACTCATGCCGCCAGCAAAACCGCTCTGCCCTCGCGTTTCTGAAGCAGAGTATTGAGGCGCATCTTGGCGTGGGCACTATGCCTTCGCTGGTTTCTGAAGGGCTGCGCTAAATCACCCACCTGAAGGGATACAAAAAATTTTATATCGCGCCCGCCTTGACATTCCTATTTTGGGAAGCTTTATGCTATAGCCATGGAAACAAAAATCAAAATTGAAGGTATGACCTGTGCGGCTTGTGTGCGTCACGTTGAGCGGGCGATTCAGAAGGCCGCCGGCGTGCAGCAGGTGGAGGTCAATCTGGCCACCGAAAGGGCGCGCATTGTACATGCCTCGGCCTCTCTGGACGAGATCTTTCAGCGCCTGAACAAAGCGGGCTTTCAGGGGCTGCCGCTGGCGGAAGCCAGCGAAAGCCCGCCCGCGCCGCTCTGGCCCGTGCTGCTGGGCCTGGGGCTGAGTCTGCCGCTGGTGCTGCCGATGCTGCTGATGCCTTTGGGCTGGCACTGGATGCCGCCCGTGTGGCTGCAGCTTGTGCTGGCCACGCCCGTGCAGTTTGGCCTTGGGGCCCGTTTTTATGTCGGTGCCTGGCATTCGCTGCGCAGCGGCAGTGGCAATATGGACCTGCTGGTGGCCCTGGGCACCACCGCAGCCTATGCTTTAAGTCTCGACGCCCTGTTGCGGGGTCACAACAAGGTCTACTTTGAAAGTGCGGCGGTGATTATCAGCCTGGTGCTGCTGGGCAAATGGCTTGAAGGCCGGGCCCGCCGTCAGACGGCCGCTGCGATTGCTGCCCTGGAATCCCTCAGCGCCAGCACGGCCCGCCGGCTGGATGACGCTGGCCAGGAGAGCGCAGTGCCTGTCAGCGCCCTGCGTGTGGCTGATCGCATTGCCCTGCGTCCCGGTGAGCGCGTGCCGATGGATGCCGAAGTACTCAGCGGCCAGAGCCATCTGGATGAAGCCATGCTGACCGGCGAATCTCTGCCCGTCAGCAAAGGGCCGGGTGACAGCCTGAGTGCGGGCACCCTCAACCTCGACGGCTACCTCGAAGCAAAGGTCACGGCCATTGGGGCCGAAACCCGTCTGGCGCGGATTATTCGTATGGTCGCTTCTGCCCAGGCTGCCAAAGCCCCCGTGCAGCGCCTGGTGGATCAGATCTCAGCCATTTTTGTGCCGGTGGTGGTGGCCCTGGCCCTGCTGACTTTTGGCGGCTGGTGGCTGATGGGTGCGGGGCTTGAAAGTGCCCTGATCCATGCTGTGGCGGTGCTGGTGATTGCCTGCCCCTGTGCGCTGGGGCTGGCCACGCCCACGGCGATCATGGTAGGCACAGGTCTTGGGGCCCGTGCGGGCATTCTGATCAAAGATGCCGAAGCCCTCGAAAGGGCGATCAAAGTTGACGTGGTGGTTTTTGACAAAACCGGTACCCTGACCCAAGGTCAGCCGGCCTTGCATATGCTGACCCCGCTGGCTGAACTGGACGAGACCGCGCTGCTGGCAATCATGCAGGCCCTGCAAAAGGGCTCCGAGCATCCCCTGGCCAAAGCCCTGCTGCGCCACGCTGCTGCTCAGCCCGATGTGGCCAGTCTGCAGGCCACGCAGCTCAAAAGCTTTGCCGGACTGGGCATTGGCGGTGAGATTGCCGGCCAGCGCTACCTGCTGGGCAACGCCCGCCTGCTGGCCCAGCACGGCCTGCCCGCAGCAGAGCTGCCTGCGGTACCGGCTGAAGCTGAAACCCTCTCGTGGCTGGCCCGTATTGAAGATCAGGGGCTGCAGCTGCTGGCCTGGGTCAGCTTCAGTGATCCGCTTAAACCCACAGCCGCTGCAGCGGTACAGGCTCTGCAGACGCGCGGTATTCAGACCGTGCTGCTGAGCGGTGACCGCCAGATGGCAGTGGCCCAGGTGTCAAAACAGCTTGGTATGGATCGCTTTTATGCCGAGGTGCTGCCCGAAGACAAGGCCCAGACCGTCAAGGCCCTGCAGGCCGAAGGGCTGCGCGTGGCCATGGTGGGCGACGGCATCAACGATGCGCCAGCATTGGTGCAGGCTGATCTGGGCCTGGCCATGAGCACGGGCACCGACGTGGCCATTGCCGCAGCCGGCATGACCCTGATGCGGGGTGAGCCCCTGCTGGTGCCCGATGCCCTGGACCTGGCGCGGCGCACCTACGCCAAGATCCGCCAGAATCTTTTCTGGGCCTTTGTCTACAATACCCTGGGTCTGCCGCTGGCGGCCCTGGGCTATCTCTCACCGATGCTGGCGGGGCTGGCGATGGCCTTTTCCTCCGTGTCGGTTGTCAGCAATGCCCTGCTGCTGCGGCACTGGCGGCCGCACAGCGCCCAGTCTGCACACAAGGAGTCAACCCCATGAAAAACCACAGCATCAGTGCCGCAGCCAAAGCCTCCGGCGTGAATGCCAAAATGATTCGCTATTACGAGTCGATTGGCGTGATTCCGCCTGCTGAGCGGGCCGACAATGGCTACCGTCAGTACAGCGCTCAGGATATTTACACCCTGCGCTTTGTGCGCCGGGCCCGCAATCTGGGCTTCAGCCTCGAAGACATTCAGCAGCTGGTCGGCCTCTGGCAGAACCAGTCCCGTGCCAGTGCTGAGGTCAAAGCCCTGGCTGAAGCCCATATGCAGCGCCTGCAGGCCAAAATTGCCGAGCTGCAGGGCATGCACGACACCCTCAAAACCCTCTCAGACGCCTGTCACGGCGATCAGCGCCCCGACTGCCCGATTCTGCAGGACCTGGCCGGGGCTGCAGGCGCCTCGGCAAAGCAGCTGAGCTGTCACTGAGGCGCGCTTATCAAGGGCGCTGCGTTTAGTCGCTGGCGATATCCTGGGCTGTGTGCCATCCCACCACGTTGCGTTCTTTGCGGCTAAATTCGACGCCAATCAGCGTAATGCGCACCCCGGGTGCTCGGTATTTTTCGGCGTAGCCCCGGTCTATCAGCTGTTGCAGTGCCGGACTGGCGATGGCATCCTGCCCCCTGCGCTCGGCCTCTATGACTTTAAACTCAAACAAAAAGACCTGCTGGCCCAGTTTTAAGCTCAGATCAATACGGCCCCGGCTGGTCACGTCTTCGGCTTGCACATTCAAGCCCAGGGCCGCCAGCTGGCTATAAAAAATACTGGCATAATGCCCTTCAAACTGAGCCAAGGGATTTTTGCGATACCAGTCTGCGGGAATGCTGGCAAACAGTGCATAAAAGCTATCGCGCATGGCGTCGGTATTGTGGCTGATCAAGGCCTGGTATAGCTGCGAGCGGGTCAGCACGGCTGTGCGCGTATTGGGGCCATAAGCGGGCAACAGGGCGTCGTTCAGGGCTGACTCCACTTCACGGTTGGGGTAGCCCAGGGTATAAAACCATTGCCCAACGGCAAATTCTTCGACCCTGTGCAAGGTCAGATAACCCGTTTGCCAGAGCAGGGCCTCCGGGGCCATGGCGTCCACATCAAAGTGCGATAAGAGCGAAAAACTGGTCTGCAAAGCACTCAGATCCGGGCTGAAGCATTGCTGTGCAGCCAGAAAATCGATCAGAAAGGCGGGCGTGCCGGTTTCAAACCAAAAGGGACGAAACTCCCGGTGCTGAAACAGCAGCAGCAGATCAAACGGATTATACACAGCGGTGCCCCGCCAGTTATAGCCATTGTACCAGCGGCGGATCTCTTCGCGGTCCAGCTCAAAGAGTTCCGGGGCAAAGATCGTATCCACATCGGCGTCGGTATAGCCACACAGGGCCGAATACTGAGGGTCCAGGGTGATATCCAGCAGGTTATTGAGTTCAGAAAACAGATTGACCTTGGCAAATTTGCTGACCCCTGTCAGAAATACAAATTTGAGGTGGGCATCAGCCCCTTTGAGCACCGAATAGAGATCGCGCAGGCTATCGCGCATGGCGGTGGCAATCTCTGGCGTACTCAGGTTGTCTAAAATCGGCTTGTCGTACTCATCCACCAGCACCACTACCCGCTGCCCTGTCTGCTGGTGCAAACGCAGAATCAGATCCCGAAAGCGACGGCGGGCATCGCGATAGTGGGGCTGGGTGCCCAGACGCTCCTCGTGTTCCTGCAGCTGTTGCTCCAGCTGATCCGCCAAATCCTGGGGGCTTTTTAAAATGCCATCGCCAAAACTCAGGCGAATTACCGGGTATTTAACGGACCAATCCCAGTGTTTTTCGGCATAGAGCCCTTTAAACAGGGTCTGGTTGCCTTCAAATAACTCTTTGAGGGTATCTACAAACAGGCTTTTGCCAAAACGGCGGGGCCGCGAGAGAAAATAAGGCTTGCCCTGTGTGATCATACGCAAGGCAAAGGGCGTTTTATCGACGTAATAACAGCCGTCTTCGCGTATTTCGCGAAAGGTCTGAATACCAATGGGCAATTTTTTGCGTTGCATCGCTTGCATAAAAGGCTCCTGAGCTGATTATATCACGCTTATCAGCTACACTATAAAACCCTCTAATGGCATTGGCTCAGGATGCTAGTGTTGAATGAGCTTAATTTTTACTGAGGATATCTATGGAGATGGATACCATAATACCTTGGTTTTCCGTTAAAAGTATGTACAGTTAACCGGCCAATTCCGTTGATATCATACCAATGCAGCATTCCCATATCTGAGTCGGCTAACTCATCAGCTGCTCTGTAATTGGTAGTCCTATGGAAGTCATGATGGCTGTAGAGAAGCATTGTAGTGATGGATAA
>JACYMC010000125.1 GCA_015272195.1 Candidatus Sericytochromatia bacterium | reverse complement strand
TCTTTGTGGTTATTGAATCCATCGCCTCAAGGAGACCCTTTCATGTGTAAAAAAAACTTCAGCCGATCCCCTCAAGTCTACTCAGGGAGTGCGAAGAACGGTTCATTCTGAATCACTGCCTTATATCCCCGACCTGAAGGACGGGGTTTTACGGTGTGCTTGATAAACTGCCGCTGCAGGCCCTGACCAAAGCTGAGTTTTTGCTGATAGAAGTGCCGATGAGCTAAACACACTGCTACCTCTGCAACCCATAAGATTCAGGTCGCTGGCTACTTTGGCATTTGAGATCCTCAGGCTATAATGCATTCCGTGCAGCGTTTGCGCGCTGCCGGTTTGCGCAAACATTAAAGGAGAACAACTCTCACATGGCCAAGATTGACCAGCTCTTTAAAATTCTGGTGGAGCAGGGGGGCTCTGACCTTCACCTCTCACCCACCAACCCGCCCATGATCCGTATGAGCGGCGAATTGCATCCCATTGGCCAGCAGCGGCTGGACCACGAACGCAACAAAATGCTGATTTATGAGATCATGGACGACTTCGAGCGCAAGACCTTTGAAGAAACCGGGGATCTGGACTTCGCCTACAGCGTCGACGAGCTGGGGGCCCGTTTCCGCGCCAATATTTTTAATGAGCGCAAAGGCATCGGGGCTGTTTTTCGTGTGATTCCGACCAAAATTCTGAGCGCTGAAGACCTGGGCCTGCCCAGCGTACTGACCGAGTACTTCTGCCATTTGCACAAAGGCCTCGTGCTGGTGACCGGTGCCACCGGCTCCGGTAAATCCACCACCCTGGCGGCCATGATCGACTATATTAACACCAACCGTGCAGACCATATTCTGACCGTGGAAGATCCGATTGAATTTGTGCACCAGAGCAAAAAAGGTCTCGTCAACCAGCGCGAGGTCGGCAAAAACACCAAGTCTTTTGCCTCAGCGCTGAAAGCCGCCCTGCGTGAAGATCCGGACGTGATCCTGGTCGGTGAGATGCGCGACCTGGAAACCATCGAGCTGGCGATTACCGCCGCCGAAACCGGCCACCTGGTTTTTGGCACCCTGCACGCTTCTTCGGCCCCCAAAACCATTGACCGTCTGATTGACGCCTTCCCCACCGATGCCCAGGAACAAATCCGTGCGATGCTGGGCGACAGTCTCAAGGGCGTGGTGGCGCAGCAGCTGCTCAAGAAAAAAGGCGGTGGTCGTGTGGGTGTTCAGGAGGTGCTGATTGGCACGCCGGCGGTCTCCAACCTGTTGCGTGAGGGCAAAACCTTTCAGATTCCCTCGATCATGCAGACCGGTCGTAAAGACGGCCAGCTGACCATGGACCAGGCCATTGAAGAAAAGCTCAAAGCCGGTCTGGTGACGCCTGAAGAGGCTTACCTGAAATCACACGATAAATCGCGCTTCAAACATCTGCTCAACAACACAGACACACCACCGGCCTGATCCGGCGTCGGTGATTCAGGCCATTCAAGCCTGCCCCTGCAGACTGCGGGGGATCTTGGGTTGAATGGCCTGTTTGCTGTTTTGCGGCAGCTCCACAATATCTGAATGTTTAAAGCGGTAGAGCTTGGCCGGTTTTTTGGAAAACTTCTGGGTGGTCTCGCCGGTTTCGTCCAGAATATCTAAAAAGGCAATTTTTTTGCGGAAATTGCGTTTGTCAATCGGGCGCTCCAGAATAATTTCGTAAATCTGGCAGAGCTCTGGCAACGTAAATTTTTCGGGCAGGAGCTGGGAGCCTACCGTGGTATAGCCCAGCTTGTTGCGCAGGCGCTGCAGGGCATAATCCAGAATGCGCTGGTGGTCAAAGGCCAGCTCCGGCAGCGCGTAAATCGAGTGCCAGCTGACGTCTGAGACGGATTCAGAGGGTTTCAGATCAAAGCGCTCAGAGGCCACCAGAGCATAATAAGCCACTGAAATCACGTGGCCGCGCGGATCGCGGTGGGGGTCGTCAAAGGTGTAGAGCTGCTCAAGGTAGAGATCTTTGACGTTGGTTTTTTCTTTAAGTTTTTGCAGCGCAGCGCTTTCCAGGCTGACCGACAGGGGCACAAAGCCGCCGGGCAGGGACCAGAAGCCTGCAAAGGGTTCCTTGCGGCGCTGGATCAGCAGCACCTTCAGATCGCCGTCCATAATGGTGAACAGCACCACGTCAACCGTAACAGAAGGGGGGCGGTACTTGTGAATGTCGATGGTGGGACGACCTTTCTTCCAGTTAACAAAGCGATTTAACCATGTCATAATATGATAGTTTCCGTGAAAGGATCAAGCAAAACGTGTCACGGCCACCCGAAGCCTCCACCCCAGCACCCCATATTGTCTGGCTGCACGAAGCCCACCCACGCCAGCTCGACCTGATTGGCAGCAAGGCTGTTAACCTTGCCGTGGCGCTGCGGCTCAAGCAACCGGTACCGCCGGGTTTTGTGATTACCACCGCCGCTTATCGCCAGAGTCTGCAACAAACCGGCCTGAATATGGATCAGCTTTCACGGCTGGCCTATGATGATGCCCTGCAAAATGCCCGCACCATTCAGCACTACCTCTTTAAACAGGCCATTCCTTCTGATGTGCTGACCGCGATTCGCAGCGCTTATAAACAGCTCACCGATGGTAAAGACCCCCGCGTGGTCATTCGTCCGTCGCTCAGTTATGGCAACGGACTCGACTTTGCCAAGCGCCTGCGCCCGATTCTGGGCGTTAAAAGCCTGATTGAACTCGAAAAAGCTCTGAAGATGGCCTGGGCCTTTATGTGGCTGGATGATGTGGTGCATTATCGTTTTTCGCGGCCGGCCCTGCATCAGAACTGGGTTGATCTGGCCCTGCTGATTCAGCCGCTGCACACGCCCTATGTTTCGGGATCTCTGCTCACTTACCAGCCCGAAAAAGATGACCAGTCTTTTGTGATGGAAGCGGCACGGGGACTGAATGAAGCCGTGGGCCGGGGGGTGCTGGTGCCCGATCGTTTTGTCTGGCAGCGTTTTTTAAAAACCACCAGCGAAAAAGAAATTGTCCGTAAGCCCCTGCGTTTTGCGCTGGCCAGTGAATGGGCCGTGCAGGAAGTGCCGATTGAAACGGCGCAGCAAAGCCAGCCCAGCCTGAATGATGCCGATATCCGCGCGCTGGCTGAGAGCACCGAGCACTTGCTGACGGCGCATCAGCGCCATCTCGAAATTGAATGGTTCAAAAGCGAGCAGGGGCTGCAGATTTTGCAGCTGACCCCCATTCCCGCCCCTGATTTTGAGGAGGTGGCGCCTGAAGACTGGCAAAGCCCTGCTTCGCTCTTCCCGTATTTTGAAAAGCCCTTTTCGCCCCTGGGCTGGTCTTTCTGGGAGCCGGTGCTGCAGGGCGCTGTGACGCAGCTGCAAAGTCTGATGGACTGGTCCGAAGACAGCCTGCCGCAGCCGATCTTTCGTCTGCATGAACACAAACTTTCGTTGCATCCGGAGATTCTGCCTGCGCTGCAGCAAATGCTGGAGCAGCACTGGGCCGGTCTGGCTGACAAAAGCCCTTATGCCCGCTACACGCACTTTTTGCGTTGGTTTTTGCCGCATCAGTATCACTGGGTGCGGGCCTGCAAGCGCTTTACCCAGCAGCTGGCCCTGGAGTGGGAGGCTGATTTCGGCAGCTGGAGCACGGATGAGCTGCTGCTGAAGCTGGATGACCTGGCGGAAACAGCCACAGAATTTTTGGCCCGCAGCCTGCAAATCAGGCTCTTAAGCCATGTCAGCAGCGTGATGTTCAGTGATTATACCCAGCACTTTCTGCCGGCTGATCAGGTCTATGACATTCTATTTCAAAGCCTTTCAGGGCGTCATCAGGCGACCTGTGCTGTGCTGGATCAGCACCTCGATCAGATTCAGAACCATCCCGAATGGGTGCAGATCTTCAAAAAAGAAAATCCCCATCAGATTCTGCGGCTGCTGCAGCTTGATGAAGCCGGCAAGCGCTGGCTGGAGCAGCTGAATCAGGATATTGCCACCACGGGCTTTTACCAGATTGGTCTGGAGCCGCTTTACCCTTCCTGGGTCGAAGCCCCGCAGGTCATTTTGCATGAACTCAAAGAAGCCCTGCAGCAGCAGCAACGCTTTTCAGATCCGGGCCAGCAAAGCCAGCGCGAAGCCCTGGAAGCTGAGTTGCTGACCGGTTTTTCCTGGCTGGAACTGCCCCAGCGCTTCTTTTTTACCAGCCTGCTGCGCCTGAATCAGTACAGTCTGAGTGCGGTGCAGGATGAACCCTTTTATCTGGCCATGCTGATTCCGCTGGTGCGCCGGCTTTCGCTCAATCTGGCCCGCTACCTGCCGCTGGATTCCCGCCAGGATGTTTTTTACCTGACCTTGCCTGAAATTCATGAAATGATTCAGGACCAGATGAACGCTTATAAAATCAAAACCCTGCGGGAATTAATTCAGGCGCGCAAATACAAGCGTCGCATCACCCACCGCCTGGCACCCGAGGCCGCCAGTGAACTGGAAGCCCTGGAATTCAAAGGGCGTGCGGCCAGCCGGGGTGAAGCCCTCGGCAAAGCCCGTCTGATTCTGCGCTCTGAAGATCTGAAGCAGCTGCAGCCGGGTGAAATTGTTGTGACCGACTACTTCGAGCCCTTCTGGGAGCAGGCCCTTGAAAAAGCCGGCGGCCTGGTGATGGAGCTGGGCGGCACCCTGTCGCACGGCGCCATGCTGGCGCGCCACTACCAGGTGCCGGCCATTGCCGCCGTATCGGGTGCCACGCAGCGCTTAAGCACGGGTCTGATTGTGCGCCTGGATGGCAACCGGGGTCATTTGCTGGCCTATCAGGAAGCCTTACTTGAAGCGCACGAGGAATTTGTGTATTAAGGTCTGCTCGCAATTTGGTCTGAGCTTCCTTTATACTAAAAAGAACAGACCGTTGACCATTCTTAAGCACAACAAAATATAAAATGATAAACGCAGAGCACAAGCCACTCAGACACCTTCAGGTTGGATTGACCCGGCCCGCAGCCCAGAGCGCTGAATTGCAGCGCCTGCTGCAGCAGCAGGGGGCCGAGGTACAGCTGTTTCCCACGCTGGAAATTTTGCCACTAAATGATCTGCCCGCTGCTGCCAGCGCCCTGGCAGCAGCGCAGTGCTATGATGGCCTCCTGCTCACCAGCCCCAACACCGTCACTTGTCTGGCCCGTGTGGCCCAGTCCCTTCAGCTGGACCTGGCCGCACGCTTTGCCCAGAGCCAGATTGCTGCCGTGGGCAGCAAAACAGCTCAGCGCGCCGAAAGTCTGGGTCTCGTGGTGGACACCCTGCCGGTACGCTACGATGCGGAGTCACTGGCCGACACCCTGATTCAGCAGGGGGTTGCGGGTCGACATTATTTGCTGCCCTGCGGACGACGGGCCCGCCCCGTGCTGTCTGACATGCTGCAGGCTGCCGGGGCCCGCGTGACCCGTCTGGTCTTGTATGACACGGTGATGCCGGCTGATTTTGACCTGCAGGGCTTTGTCAGCCGTCTGCAGCATCAGGCCCTGAATACCCTGTTGTTTACCAGTCCTTCCAGTGTGCAGCATTTGCAGCAATTGCTCTCTGCGTATGATGCTGATACCCTGTTGCAGGGGGTTCAGCTGGTCAGCATTGGCCCTGTGACCTCTGCGGCACTTAAAGACAGCTTTGGTCGGGTGGATCTTGAGGCCCCTGAAGCGACCCAGGAAGGGCTGCTGCAGGCGCTGCTGCAGCAGGCGGTGCCCGCATGAGTACCGAGCGGACCTTTGTGATTGGTGATGTGCACGCCTGCTCGCGGGAGCTGCGCCGTCTGATTCAGAACGTCAAACCCACCCGCATTATTCTGGTGGGTGATCTTTTTACCAAGGGCCCCGATCCGGCCGGCGTGTGGGAGCTGATTCAGGAACACCAGATGGAAGCCGTAATGGGCAATCACGACGCCTGGCTGCTCAAAATTCTGCAGGGCGAAGTACGCCCCAAGCCCAAACACCGCAAGATTTTTGACATTATGGAGCGCAAAGCGCCCGGCTGGACCGAGTGGCTGGCCACCCTGCCCCTCTACAGAGAGGTGCATAACTTTATTGTGGTGCACGCCGGTTTGCATCCCAGTGGCGACCTGAGTCAGACCACTGAAGAAATGGCGCTGCTGATGCGTCACTGGCCCCTTGGTCAGCTCAGTGCGCCGCGCTGGCACGAGCTTTACCAGGGTGAAAAAGGCGTGATCTTTGGCCATGATGCGCGGGGCGGGCTGGTCTACAGCCGCCGCAACGACAAACCCTATCTGATCGGGCTTGATACGGGCTGTGTTTACGGCAAAAAGCTGACGGGCTATCTGATTGAAACCGACGAGCTGTTTCAGGTTTCTGCTGCCCAGGTTTATCAACCCGTTTACTGTTTCTGAGATCTGCGAAAGCCCGGTTTGCTTGACATTCGCGCTGTATAACAGGCATGCTGCCTGTCAACCGATCCAGAAAGTGAGCTTTTCCCATGTCCGATGTCAGTCAGCAAATGCATGATCTTTTTGAACGCCACCACCAGTTTCGCATGGAGAGCAGCCCTGAGTTTGCCACCTACGAAGGCGACCACCGCTATAACGATCGCCTGAGTGATCTGTCGGCGGCCGCCCATCAACGGCAGCTCAAAACCCTGCAGGGTTTTTATTCTGAACTGAAGGCCCTGCCTGTGGAACAGCTTTCATCTGAAGATCAGCTGAATTATGAGATGTTTGAGCTGATGCTGAGCGAAAGCATTGCCGACTATCGCTTTTGTCCCTGGGAAATGCCCCTCAACCAGATGACCGGATACCATCTCAGCCTGCCCCAGCTGATTGATTTTCAGCCCCTCAGCAGCGAATCGGATTATGCAGCTTACTTTCAGCGCCTGCGCGGCTTTGAACAGCAGGTCAGCGACGTGCTCGACAATCTGCGCGCTGGTATGCAGAGTGGCCGGGTGCAACCTCGCCATCTGATGGAACAGGTTTTGCCCCAGCTCGATCAGCTGATGAGCGGCAAAGCCGAAGACAGCGTCTGGATGCTGCCTTTGCAAAAAAGCAACCTGAGCGCCGACAGCCGTGAGCGTCTGGGGCGCGAACTGGCCCAGATCATTGCTGAGGTGGTCCAGCCGGGTTATCAGGCCCTGTACAATTTTGTGCGCGACCAATATCTGCCAGCCTGCCGCGAGAGCGTGGGAGTCTGGGATCTGCCCGAAGGCGAGGCCTTTTATGAGCATCTGATCGCCATGTACACCGAGCCCGGTCGCAGTGCCGACGAGATCCATGAGATTGGTCTGCAGGAAGTGGCTCGCATTCACAAAGCCAAAGAAGCGCTTAAAAACCAGCTGGGTTTTGACGGTTCGGTTGAGGATTTTAACCAGCATCTGCGCAGCCAGCCCCAGTTTTACTTCGAGAGCGTGGACGAACTCTGGGCCACCTACGAAGCGGTGATGGCTGAAGCCTATATTAAAACCCCGGCCCTGTTTCACCGTATGCCCGCAGCCCCCTGCGTGCTGAAAGCGGTCGAAGACTACAAGGCCAAATCAGCGCCCCAGGCCTATTATATGCCCGCACCCGAAGACGGCTCGCGGCCCGGTTATTATTACATCAATACCTATGACCTCAGCTCCCGGCCGCGTTACGCCGTCACGGCCCTGACCCTGCATGAAGCCATTCCCGGTCACCATCTGCAGATTGCCCTGGCCCAGGAGCTGCACAATCTGCCTTACTTCCGCCGCCACATGCATGTGACGGCCTATATCGAGGGCTGGGGCCTGTACTCTGAGTATCTCGGCTATGAAATGGACATGTACCAGGACCCTTACCAGCACTACGGGGCCCTGGGCTTTGAAATGTGGCGCGCCTGCCGCCTGGTGGTGGATACAGGCCTGCACGCCAAAAAGTGGAGCCGTCAGCAGGCGATTGACTTTATGAAGCACCATATGGCCAACTCCGAGCACGATATTGCCGCCGAAGTCGATCGCTATATGATTTTGCCCGGTCAGGCCCTCTCCTACAAAATCGGAGAGCTGAAGCTCAGAGCCTTGCGCCAGCAGGCTGAAAGCCAGCTCGGTCAGCAATTTGACCTGCGTGACTTTCACGATGTGGTGCTGCGCAACGGGGCCGTGCCTCTGGCCGTGCTGGGAGAACAGGTTGAGCACTGGCTGCAGAAAGCCTGATGGCGTGTTCAGCGCGCTGCAGCGCGTGGGTCATCTGCTGAAACAGTGGTTGCTCCCGCCGCTGCAGGCCCCTGACGAAATCAGCGACCGGCTGATCTGGCTGGTCTGGCTGCGCTGGTTGATGGTGCTGGGCCAGGTTTTCAGCACGCTGCTGGCTGTACGGCTGCTGTTTGTGCCACGCGCCTTGCTGCCTGTATTGCTGGGTTTCAGTGGCCTGCTGGTCCTGGGCAATCTCTGGAGTACGCGCAGTCTGCATCAGCCTGAGGTGCCCCGTCAGCGGCGGGAGGTTGAGTTATTGGGCTTTTTGTCGCTGGATTTGCTGGTTTTTTTGTTTTTGCTCAGCCTGACCCAGGGCATTCACAACCCCTTTTATCCCCTGCTGTTTGTCTATGCCCTGCTGGGGGCCATTCTGCTGCCAGCGCAGCTCAGCTGGGGCTATCTGCTGACCCTGGCCGTGGGACTTTACCTGCTCAACCCGGTGGTGTATGTCTTTAACAACCAGCAGACTTATGTGCGTCTTTCGGCTCTGGTGGGCTGGCTGATTCAGCTGGGCGTGCTGCTGGCCAGCTGGGGCGTGGCCAATTCGGTCTCCCGCCGTTTGCTGGCCTGGCGCCAGCAGGCTGAGTTTTTACGGCAGCAGCAAAGCAGCCTGCAGAAGATCCACCTGCTGGGGGCCATGGGGGCCGGCATGGCCCATGAATTTGCCAGCCCGCTCAATACCCTGCGCCTGCGCCTGGACCGATTGGAGCGGCGCGCAGAAACCCTGGGCACAGCCCAGCAGCAGGATCTCAGCGCCGCGCGCAAAGCCCTGGCCCAATGCGAAAGCCGGCTGCGCCAGCTGGCAGCTCTGCCCACAGCTGAGAGCTTGCAAGACAGTCAGCGTGTGCCTCTGCTGCCAGTGCTGCAGGCGCGCCTGCAATACTGGCAGCAGCAGGCCCCTCAGATCAGCTGGTCTATTGCGCTGGCCCTCAGTGACGGCGACAGCCTGGCCCTGCCGGAGCTGGCCCTCAGGCAAATGCTCGACAATCTTTTGTGCAATGCCATTGAGGCGGTCAAAAATCAGCCTGAGGCCCAGATCAGCCTGCGTGCGGGCCTGCGCGGAGGCAGTTTCTGGCTGCGCTGCTGCGATAACGGTCCCGCCTGGCCTGACAGCGTCAAAGCTCATCTGGGTGAACCCTTTATCAGCACGCGCGCAGAAGGCACGGGCCTGGGCCTGTATACTGTCTATATGCTGACCCAGAGCCTCAACGGCAGGGTTACGCTGTCTGATCACGAACCGCAAGGAGCTTGTCTCGACATATGTCTGCCGCTGCCCCCCCGATCTCCTGATACTCGAAGACGACACCGACCTGCGCGACAGCCTGCAGCTGGAGTTCAGCGAGCGGGGCTATATTGTGCATCTGGCCGCCAGTCTGGCCAGTCTCGAAGCCAGGCTGCAACAACTGTCGCCCGGCCAGCTGCGCTTTGGCATTGTGGATTTGCGTCTGGGTCAGGATTCCGGGCTGAACGCCATCACCCAGATTCTGAAACACAGCCCGGTCTGCCGTTTGGTGGTACTGACCGGCTACGGCAGCATCGCCACTGCCGTGGCCGCCGTCAAACAGGGGGCCATCAACTATCTCACCAAGCCCGTACCGATTGAACGGCTGGAGGCCGCCCTCTGGATGGACCCCGACAGCCTGGATCTGCCAGAAGCCCAGTTTGAAACCCTCGACCGCCATGAACAAAATTACCTTGAATATGTTCTACTGCAATGCCAGGGCAATATTTCTGAAGCGGCCCGCCGCCTGGGGCTGCATCGCCAGAGCCTTCAGCGCAAGCTCAAGCGCCTGGGCATTGGCTAATTTGTCCGTTTTAAAATTACCTTAAATAAAGATAGATTAAATATATCTACAACGAAATTGATATATATTGGCTTATTTGCAAGCACCGCGCGTGTTAGACTGAAGCAGATTGTATGCACAGACAGGAGTTTTTGCAATGAAAAACTGGATGATCGCCAGCGCCCTGGGCCTGGCTCTGAGTGGCAGTATGCTGGGTGGCAGCGCCCTGGCCGACACAGTCTTTGGCAAACGGCCAGCCCTTAAGGATGTGGTCAAAATCTCGGCCCTGCTCGACCAGCCCGAACAGTACCTTAACAAAGAAATCAAGGTCGAAGGCATCGCCACCGACGTTTGCTCCATGCGCGGCTGCTGGATGAAAATCCAGAGCGATCGCAAAAAAGAAAGCCTGCTGATCAAAGTTAACGACGGCGAAATGGTGTTTCCGATGTCTGCCCGTGGCAAAAATACCGTGATTCAGGGCAAGCTGGTCAAGCGCACCATTCCGGTCAACGAAGTGATCGAGCTTGAAAAAGCCCGCGCTGAAAAAGCCGGTAAAAAATTTGATCCGGCTTCGGTCAAAGGGCCGCGCACGGTGTATATGTTTAAGCCCAGCGGCGTGGTGATCGCAGACTGATAGCCCATGTCCAGTTCAGCCACTTCACCGCCTGAATCCAGCGAAAGCGTCACGCGAAAAAGCAGCAAAAAAAAGCGTCCCTGGCGTTATTACAACATTTTGCTGCACCGCTATCAGGGCTATCTTTTTCTGGGCACCACGGTGGTCTATGCCATCTCGGGCCTGGCGGTCAACCATATGGAAGACTGGAACCCCAACTACAGCCAGCAGCGCCAGACCCAGACCCTGGCGCCGCTGGCTGACCCCGAAAACCTCACTCCGGCTGAAGGGGCAGCCCTTTACAGTGCGTTTGGCATCGGCCAGTCTTTTAATCCCGAAAACGTGTTTTACCCGGATGAGCATCTGATCGACATTCTGATTGCTTCAGACGAAAAAATCCGGATCAACACCCAGACCTGGCAGGCTGAGCATGAGCGCACCGTGCGCCGGCCGGTGCTGCACCTGTTTAACTTTTTGCACCTGAACAACGCCAAAAAAGCCTGGACCCTCTATGCCGATATCTATGCCATCGCCTTGCTGCTGATGGCCCTGAGCGGCTTGCTGATGAAGTCCGGGCGCAAGGGTGTCTGGGGTGAAGCCGGTCTCTGGACGCTGGCGGGCATGGTTGTGCCCCTGGGTCTGATTCTGCTGTACTACCGTTAGTGACAAAGCATAGAAAGCGCTTCAGCATGCCGATTTCAAAACCTGTTTTTTCTGCTTTTTTCAGTGCGCTGCTGCTCAGCGCCTGTGCCCGGCCCCAGCAACCCCCACTGCTCTTTGGGCCCCCGCTGCGTCCGGCTGATGTGGTGGCGCAAAACATCCCGTCTGTTGCCCCGCTGCCAGATTTCAGTGAGATTCCGGCCCCACCCGACAACCCGGTCACCCAGGGCAAGGTCGAGCTGGGCTTCCGGCTCTGGTTTGAGCCCCGGCTCTCGGCCAATAACCGCATGACTTGTGCGACCTGCCACCACCATATGCGTGGTTTCTCCAATGCTGAGCCTAACGCCGCCGGCGTCAGCGGCCAGCGCGGTCGCCGCAATGTGCCCACCATTTACGGGGCCCTGTTTCAAAAAGAGAGCTTCTGGGATGGCCGGGCCAAAAATCTTGAGGCGCAGGCCCTTGGGCCGGTCACCGATCCGGTCGAGATGAATGAAAGCCTGCCCAACGTCTTGCGTCAGCTGAGTGAAGTGCCTTATTACCAGCACAAGTTTCAGGAAGTCTTTGGCACGCCCCCTACAGCCGACGGCATGGCCAAAGCCCTGGCCAGCTTTGAACGGGCCTTGCTGATGGCCCCCACGCCCTTTGAGCGTTACCAGCAGGGCGAGCCGCAGGCCCTCAGCCCGGAACAGGTTCGCGGCATGAATCTGTTTTTCAGCCCCCGTGCCCGCTGCAGTGAATGCCACCAGGGGCCGGCCTTCAGCGATCAGCTGTTTCACAATCTGGGCGTGGGGCTGGATCAGCCCAACCCTGATCTTGGCCGCTTTGAGGTCACCCGCATGCCCTGGGACCGGGGGGCATTCAAAACCCCCACCCTGCTGAACATTGCCAAAACAGCGCCCTATATGCACGATGGCTCGCTGGCCAGCCTGCAGGAAGTGATTGCTTTTTATAACAGAGGTGGTGAACCCAATCCCCAGCAGGATCCTCGCCTGCGCCCGCTGAATCTGACCGCGCAGGAGCAGACCGACTTACTGGCTTTTTTGCAAAGCCTGAGTGCACCCGATAACCTGCGCGCCATGGGTCGCCTGCCCGGCATTCGCCTGCCGCAGGCCGAGCTGGAGCAGCTGCTGGCCGGGCGCTGAAACGTGTCAAAACACGGCCTGACTTAACGCAAAGTTAATGCAATGATAGTCTTAACTTCAGAAAGCTTCAGACGCAACGGGGCGATAAAGCAAGTATCACACGTACTTCAGTAGAGAGCGAAGAGAGAAAGCCATGAACAAATTGATCAAACTCACCCTTGCCGTCAGCAGTCTGAGCCTTGTCCTGAGTGCCTGCGGCACCCAGCAACTGCCCCCCGGTGCCCTGTATGGCCCCCAGATGAACCCCATGATGCAGCGCGGTGCTTACGGTGCGCCCATGATGAACGCCATGGGCCGCCAGCCCATGCCGGATCAGACCTTTCAGCGCTTCTCTGCCCCGAGCGCCGACTGGCATGCCCAGCTGTCACCCGAGCTGCAGCAGTACTACGCCCCGGCGCAGGGCAAAACCGGCCGCGATCTCTTGCTGGCCCTGAATCAGATCACCCAGCGCGGCCACAATCAACCCGAATACAACAGCTCCAAATCCTTTCTCTATGCTCAGGCCGACAACGTGCGCATGGGCAATCAGACCGGTATTATCGGTATCTACGATATTGTGTTTATCCCCGGCAGCGGCGGCAATGGCAATATCTACAAAGAACAGGGCGATATGAACGCTGACGGCAACCCCAACGATTTTATCAACGCCGAGCACATCTGGCCCCAATCCTTTTTTAACAAGCAGATGCCCATGGTAGCTGATGCCCACCACATTCATCCCAGCCTGGCCGTACCCAATGCCATGCGCAGCAACCATCCCATTGGCATGACCACTGGTGTGATCGTTTACCAGAACAGTGCTGGCGCGCGCCTGGGCGTTACCGACCGTACCGGACGCCACAATCCCGAGGACATCCGCCGCTGGTACAACATGCCTTATAACCAGCAGCCGCACGACATTATGCGCCGCGACCTGGTCCCCGTTTTTGAACCCCAGGATGCCAGCAAGGGCAACGTGGCCCGTTCGATGATGTACTTTTTTCTGCGCTATTCGCAGGAGAGCATTTTTAACAGCAGCACCTATAACAAGCAGACCTTCTGGGACCCCCATGTGCGTACCTACATGCAGTGGGCTCAGATGGATCCGCCGGATGCCCAGGAGCAGCGCCGCCATCAGATGGTTGCCCAGAATCAGGGCAACCGCAATCCCTTTGTGGATATTCCCCAGCTGCCCCAGCTGCTGGGCGAGCAGGCCCTGTTGCAGGGTGTGCGCTGAGCTGCTTTAAATCATGAGCAAGTGCCTGATCACCGGCGCCAGTGGCGGCCTGGGTCAGGCGCTTTATGCGCATTTTGCTCCTCGCTACGCCACCTCTGGCTTGTGTTATCACAACCATACCGCAGACTTTCTGAGGCTGGATCTGACGCAGCCCGGTGCACTCACAGAGCTGGTGCAGGATCTCAGGCCAGAACTGATCATCAACACCGTGGCCTGGACCGATGTGGATGCCTGCGATCAGCAACTGGCCAAAGCCCTGGCCCTGAACGTACACACAGCGCTGCACGTGCGCCAGGCTGCTGAGCAGGTGGGTGCCAGGGTGGTGCATATTTCAACCAATGATGTCTTTGATGGGCTGCAGGGCCTCTACAGCGAAGCCGATACGCCCCGGCCGGTCAATTTTTACAGCTGGAGCAAATACATGGCCGAACAGATGTTCTATGGCTATGCACCCAGCCTGATTCTGCGGGTGCACTTTCTGGCCTGGTATGCCTCAGGCAAGCAGAGTTTTGCGCACTGGCTCTGCCAGCAGTTGCGCCGGCAGCAAACGGTCACGCTGGTACAGGACCAGTTCAACTCACCGGTGTACGCTGGCACGGTGGCCCACTGGCTCGAAAGCATGCTGGAACTGACGGGCGTCTGGCATCTGGGTTCGGGTCGCTACAGCCGCTACGCATGCGGGGTGCGCCTGGCTGAAAAAATGGGCCTGAACACAGATCTGATAAAGCCTGGATACCTGCATGACCTGCGTTTTAAAGCGCCGCGTCCTTACGATGTTTCGTTGGATTGCCAAAAAGTCAGGCAGGCTTGCGGTCTGGAAACCCACCTTGATGCCGAACTGGATGCGCTGGTGGCTGCTGCAGAAATTGCAGACTGAGATCAAAATCTGCTTATCAAACGGGCATAGGCGTGTTAGTATAAATGAAGTTTCGGGGCGTAGCGCAGTTTGGTAGCGCGGATGGTTCGGGACCATCAGGTCGCTGGTTCGAATCCAGTCGCTCCGATTTTTAATTATTTCAACACTCCCGATTTTATGTTTGAAATTCGATGGAATGCCACCGCACTGGTGATCGCCGGGACGGTGGCATTTGCTTACGATTTTTTTATCAGCTGGCTTTTGCATCTGCGCTACAGCCGCCAGTTTGGCTGGTCGTTTGTGGCTTCAGGTCTGGTGTCTTTTTCGCTGCCCTGTGTCAGCCTGATTGGCGTGCCACTTTATCTGATTCTGGATGCCGGCTTTGATGTGGTGATTAAAGGCGTTCTGCTGCTGTTTCAGGCCGTGCTGTTGCTGGTCGTGGGCTATCTGCTCAAACGCAAGATTCTGAGCAAAATCTTTCCGGCTAAAAAACCACCTTCAGATAGCGCGGTGACGTCACCGCCTGCGTCAGCAGATAGTTGACCAGACTGCCGTCAGACTGTTTGACGACAAATTCACTGGTATTGGCATCCCATTTGGCCACCAGAATGCGCTGGTGGGTCAGGAAGTAGTCCAGGTCCAGATAGTGGGGGACGGAGGCCTTCTCGGCAAAACTCACCGCCCGCACCCGGTAGTTTTCGGCTGAATTGATCGGCGGGTTAAACAGCGGGCCAAAACGCTGAAAATTGGCTTGCAGGTTTTCAGCTGCCGAAAAGTCCTGACTGCGTGACCAGAGGCCGCTGGGCTGGGTGTCCACCAGCTGTCGCAAAGTCAGCCAGTTCTGTTCTGAAAAGGGCACGTTCATCTGTTCGAGCACATTGCGCAGCCTTGGTTCCGCATTGGGGTCAGCTGAAGCGTCAGGATTGGTCGGTAAGCCCGGAGCTGCCGCACCGTCTGGCAGTAAATCCTCATAACGGGGCAAGAGGAGCTGCTCCGGCATCGGCTGTTGCGCGGCGGGAATCAGGCTGCAGGCCAGCAGGCTTAAGCTTAAAACAAACAGAATATAACGCATGCTTTTATTATAGCCTTTTTCACAAAAATCCTGTACTGCATGAAGCCCCCTGGGTTTCATGTTACAATACAGCCTGTTCTTAAACAGACCTTTCAGAATGAAGTAAAGCACCTTTGAACACATACACAGACCTTTTTCTGAACCCTGAGCTGAGCGGGGTCTTTTGCTCATGAGCAGTTTACGCGTTTCAGAACAATCTTTTTTTCGCCTGATAGGCACCGAGCTTCAGACCCTGGAAGCCGTGGTTCTCAAAGAACTTGACCATTACGATCCCAAACTGGTGGCCGCAGCCACCCATCTGATGCAGGCCGGTGGCAAACGGCTGCGTCCCGTGATGGCGCTTCTGGCAGCTCAGGCCACGGGCCAGACTGACCAGGAACGCAATCCCCACCAGCTGCTGGCCATGGCGGTTGAAATCCTGCACACCGCCACTTTGATTCATGATGACATCATTGACGGCGCCCATCTCCGCCGGGGACTGCCGACGGTTAACCAGAAGTGGGGCCTGCGCATCTCGGTGCTGACCGGAGACTTTTTACTGGCCAGAGCTTGTTATTATATCTCCGTGATTGAAGAAGTCCGGCTCAATACCATTTTCTCCCAGATGGTGATGGACATGTGCAACGGAGAAATGTCACAGCTTGAGCGGCGCTATAAAAGTACAATTACCTATGAAGAATATCTGGAGCAGGTGCGTTCCAAAACCGCTCTGCTGATGGCGATTGCCTGCCAGGGTGCCGCCATTATCAACCACGCCAGTCCTGAAACAGAACAGGCCCTGTACGCCTATGGCCACGATCTGGGCATTGCGTTTCAGATTATGGATGACATTCTGGATTACACCGTATCAGAAGGAGAAATGGGTAAATCTGCACAAAATGATTTGATTCAGGGTCAGGTGACCCTGCCGTGTTATTTTGCTCTGCAGCATGCACCCCAGGCTGCTGAACTGCAGATGATCATCGACCGCCGGCTCAGTGAAGCCGACGATCTGCAGCGGGCTTTGGAGATTGTGATGGACTCAGATGCGCTAGAACGCTGTCACGCTGAGGCCAGACGTTATGTGGACCAGGCCAAAGCCCATCTTCAGATCCTGCCGGCATCAGAAGCACGCGCTGCGCTGGGCGATCTGGCTGAATTTGCCATTCAACGTTCAAAATAAGTATGTTATCTTGTTAAGAGGAAGGGTTGGTAAGATTCAATGATAGCGACTGCACTTGACAGTTCCAGAAGATCACTCAGCGCATGGGTCTGGGAGGAACTGGCTGAACTGGAGCCCTCTTCGTTTTACGATGCTTTTGGCGGCAATGCCCGTGTGGCTCAGTTTTTTAAGCGTCAGGGCTATCAAACCTTTGTCAGTGACATTCTGCAAAGTCATTACTGGCGCGCCGTTGCCCTGGTTCAAAACAATGACGCGATTTTAACGCCAGCCCATTTTGAGCAGATCATGCAGCACGGTAACCTGTCGCAGTACACAGACTTTGCTGCCTGGCAGGACCATTATTTCACCAAAGAAGAAGCCCAGCTGCTCGGTGCCTGGTGGCAGAACATTGAAAGCGGTGAGGCTTTTCAAAACAGCCCAGAACTCAAGGGAATGGCTTATACCGCCGTCTTTATGGTGATGCATTACTGGCTTAACATTAATCAAAGTTATTTGCAAGCCAAAAATATGTCACCGGAACAGGTGCTCAAACATTATATTCAGCAGCTCAACAGCTGGGTCACCGACAACCAGATGCCCAACATGGCCTACTTTACCAATGCCTACGACCTGGCCAGTCAGCTGCCCGCTGATGCCGTCTGGATTAATCCGCCCGCGATGAGCGGCTTCAGAGATACTCACCGCAAAGCGGAGCTGACTGAGTGCTGGGCCCGACATGTCTCGCAAATCAATCTGTCAGGTGTGTTGCCTGAGAACGACTCGCCCCAGCTGGGCCAGACCTTTCATGACAGCCAGAGTTATCTCAAGGCCCTGGGGCGCTTTCTGGACTGCTGTAGCGAATCCCGTATCTGGGTGTTGGCCCATTCAGAACGTCTGGGGGTCAGTTTGGCTGAGCTGGAAGAAACTCTCGAAAGCAAGCGCAGTATCTGGAAGCGTGCGGTGATGACCACACCCTTTCCCCTGGCGCACGACACCCTTGAAGAAAAAGACACCCTGTTGATCGCGGTGGCCCAATGAAATTCAGCGGACGTTTTGCTGACTTCAGCTTGCCGGATATTCTGCGCATTCTGATCCAAAGTCAGAAAACCGGCGCCCTCAACGTGCAGTACCATGGACACACAAGCCTTATTTTTGTGAATCACGGTGCCCTGCACCACGCTGAAAGCGAGCGTTTTTCAGGCAGTAAAGCTGTGTTTAATATGCTGAATTTTGATGCCAGCGCAGAATTTGAGTTTGTTGAGGACAGTCAGATGCCGCCTCAGACGATTGACTCTGATCTGGATACTCTGATTCAAAACGGTATTTCTTATCAGGAAACCTGGCGACGCGTCAGCCGTCAGTATCCCCGCATGAATGTCAATACTGAGGTGCGCTGGTCTGGCGCTGCTTTTGCAGCTGAAGGTCTTTCGGCCAACGAAGTGCGTATTGCCAAGTACCTTTCAGAGCAGCAACAGGCTTTTATGCCCCAGTTGCTGGAGCAAATCGACCTGGAGCCTGGGGCTCTGGTGGATTGCCTGCTGGGCCTGGAAACCAGGGGCCTGATACAGGTGATTGAGTCCAAATCACTTGAACTGCGCCGTTTCTTTCTTGAAATGGCCAATACGTTGCTGGCTGAGTTTAACTCCATCTCAGGAATGAAGCTCAAGCAGGAAATGACGGAACGTCTGGAGAAGCTCATTCAGGAAAATAACTGGAAGATCGACGTGCAAAATGGTAGAATTGTGGATGATAAAATGCACAGCTCAGACCTGAGCAATCAGACCGAGCTCTACAGCCAGTATTTAGGCCATTTGCTTACACTCGTTGAACCCATTTATGGAAAGTCTTTTCTTCAGCAGGTCATGCAAAAAGTTGATCAGAACCTTGAGGGTGCTGGACAGCTTTGGGTCAAAGAACTAAAACTAGAACTATGACAGGTTGTTTATTGCTATGTTAAATCCACAGCTCAGTAGTATGGTCATCACCTCCGAAGGCATTCAGCGCATTACGGAGTTGCTTAACGAACTACAGTCTGAAACCAATGCCAAAGGCATCCTCCTGGTCGAAAAATCAGGCCAGCACCTGGCGCTGGTGGGCGAAGAGTCCCCTCACGTCATGGCGCTTTCGGCCCTGGTTGTCGGCGCTTTTTCATCTACCCGTGAAATTGCCCGCCTGCTCGGGGAAGCTGAGTTTAAAACCATGTTTCAGCAAGGCAATAAGCTGAATATCTTTATTTCTCTGCTTGATTCACAAGATCTAATTACCGTGATTTTTGATGAGCGCACCACCCTGGGTATGATCAAACTTAAAACCCAACAGATGGCCGCGCGCATCAGTGAAGAAATCAAGAATATGAGCAGCGCTCAAGGACAAGGACAGGGACAATGGCGTTAATTAACTATGCAAGTCGCGAGATTCACTGTAAGTTGGTGTTTTACGGTACCGGCATGGGCGGTAAAACCACCAATCTGGAATACCTCCACAAGCAGTTAAGCCCCACCATTCGCGGTGAGATGGTGTCGCTGAACACAGCCAATGAACGCACGCTGTTTTTCGACTTTTTGCCGCTGGATCTGGGTTCCGTACAGGGCTTTAAAACCAAGTTTTCGCTGTACACCGTACCGGGTCAGGTTGAATACAACGCCTCTCGCCGTCTGGTACTGAATGGCGCTGACGGGCTGGTTTTTGTAGCTGACTCCTCTCGCTCCAAGCTTCAGGAAAACATTGACAGTAAAGCCAACATGGTTGAAAACCTTGCCTCCTACGGTATGGTGTTGGGCAAAATTCCCTGGGTGATGCAATACAACAAGCGCGATATCCCCGATTCAATGCCTGTTGAAGAGCTGGAGCAACACCTGAACCCTGAACGCGTACCTTATTTTGAGGCCATTGCGGTGACCGGCCAGGGCGTTTTTGCCACCCTCAAGGCTATTTCCAAAGCGGTTCTGAATGGCCTGAGCTGATTCTCTGATTTATTAAATTATCAATCCCCCTGTTTTCTCAAAACAGGGGGATTTTTGCAGTCTTTACAGGCCTGAAAAATTTTGCAGCCGATCGGCGGGCCCCAGGATTTCGGTGATGCGCACACCAAAGTTTTCGTTGATAACCACCACTTCACCCTTGGCCATCAAACGGCCATTGACGAGTAAATCCACGTTTTCACCTGAGAGTTTATCCAGCTCGACAATGGAGCCTTTGGTCAGGTCCAGAACGTTTTTAACCTTCAGGCGGGCAGCACCCAGCTCAACCGTTACGCGCAGCGGAATATCCAGAATGCGCTCCAGATTGGGGTTGGCAGTGGTGACACTGGGGGCCGGTGAGAGCGGCGCAAAAGCCACGGGCTGTACAGTGGGTGCTGGCGGCACATCAGGAACTGCTGCCGAAGGCGGCACTGGAGCGCCGGATACTGAAGCCTGTGCTGACGGTGGAGATGCGGTGCTGCCAGCTGCCGGGGCTGGTCTTGCTGCGCCGGTCAGCTGTTGGTATAGTGCCTGCGCTTCTGACAGGGGGCGCAGCTCAAACAGTTCGCCATCCAGTACATCCTCAATGGCCATTTGGTAACGCACCTGGAGCAGTGCGCCCTGCTGATAAGATGCTGGTAAAACCAGTGGACTCATGCTCAGGAGTTCAGACTCTGGTGGAACCATCGCCAGCTTGCGCTCAAAGGTTTTAGACAGGGCCGTGGCGGCAGCGCCCACCAATTGGTTGACGACTTCGCCAATGGCTGAAATCTGCAGATCACCCATTTCCAAATCCGGGTTGCGGCCATCTTTGCCCATTAAGATATCAAAGATCACGGCCACATCATAATCTTTCAGCAGCAAAATCGAAGGATGAGTCTTTTCGGTCAGATAGCCGGTCTGAATCAGAACCTGGGGTTGTCCCAGCTCAGCTGCCAGTTCTGCCGCTTGAACCACACTCAGTTCAGGGTGGCCAATACTGACATTTTTTCCCAGGGCCTGAGATACAGCCACTGCACCGGCTTCCATAGCGGTTTGTGAGAAATGCTGAAAAAATTGTTTTTCGCTGTCACTGAGTCCATGGCCAGCCGTCGGAGCTGCTGCCTGAGCTGCTGCCGGTGCGGCATCATAGGTGCCAGTGCCTTCGAGAATTGCATTGATCTGTTCTTGAGAAAGTGCCATTGGTCAGGGTCCTTTGTCTAGGATTTGGGTAATCTGGGCCGCCAGTTTGCGACCCACGGTGCCGGGACGGGCCAAAAATGAAAGCTCCTGCTCAATGATGACAGGCAGTTCGGCAGCTGTGGCTGTAGGCAGAGGCAAGACGTCTCCGACCTCGAGGGCCAGCAGGTCGCGCATCTGAATCTCGGTTTCGCCCAGCAAAATGGCCAGGCGCAGTTCTACATGCTCCAGTTGGCGCCGCATTTCCAGAGAGTTTTGCTGGGCTTCTTCCTGGCGTTTCTGGCCCGAAATGAAAAGCTGGCGATTGAGCTGTGGCAAAAGGCTCTCGACTGTTGGATAGGGCAGACACAGGCGCATGGAGCCCGTGCTGTCGCCCAGCCGGATTTCAAACGATAAGACCAGCACGCTGTCTCCGGCGCCTGAAACCTGAACAAAGCGGGGATTGGTTTCCAGGGTTTGCAGGATCGGCTGCAGGTCAGGCACCAGATTTTTCCAGGCTTCTTTAAGTGAAAGCATGCCTTTATTAAACACGCTGGACATCAGGGTTTGCTCAATATCGGTCAGTTCACGGGCTTTGGTGGGCATTTTTCCCGGTCCGCCGAGCAGGCGCTCAATAATTGAAATGGCTGTGCCTGGTGTAAACTCAAACAGCACATTACCGTTTAAGGGGGGCATGCTGTAGATCATGACCACTGTTGGGTTGGTAATGGAGCGCATAAATTCATCGTAGGTCAATTGATCAACAGACATGACCTCAATCTGTACCGGCAGGCGCATCTGGGTGGTCAGCTGGGTGCTCAGCAGACGGGCAAACATTTCATGGACGGCTTGCAGGGTTTGCACATGCTCGCGTGAAAACTTGGAAGGATGTCTGAAGTCATAGGCGCGGACGTCCTGCTGCGGGATATCAGCCTGTATCTGCTGAAGCTGAGCAGGGCTGTCTGAACTGATTGTGTTCAACAGGGAGTCGATCTGATTTTGAGACAGGACTTCTCCGCTTTTGGCCATCGTTTATTGTGTTGACTGCAGTTGACGATAAAGGACCTGTGCCAGACCCATGCCCCGACCCGAGGCAATCTCGCGTCCCCATTCCTCATCCAGCAGATCGCGCATCATCTGTTCCTGGGGTTGGTGGCCAAACAGGCCGCCTTCGGGTACCGTCTGACGCATCGCTTTCATGACTTGCCCCACAAAAAGCGCTTCAAAATCCTGAACAGCGGTCTGAAGACCGGCATCTGGCTGGGCGGGTTTTCGGCCGTTCAAAGCGGCAGCTGCAGTGTTCTCGACTTTCATGAATTTATTACTGACCTCATTATCTCTGATTTAGTGCCGGGAATCAACTGCTAGCGCTTGGCGTTATTGGCCACTTGCAACATTTCGTCTGCCGTCTGAATCGCTTTGGAGTTGGCCTCATAAGCCCGCATGGAAACAATCATGCGGATCATTTCGTCAGCCACCCGCACGTTGGACATTTCAAGCATGCCCTGGGCGAGGGTGCCAAAACCCTGGCCAGAGCCGGCCACACCGGCAATTTCCTGCCCTGAAGCCGGCGTCAGCCGATACAGGTTGCGACCAATGGTTTCAAGGCCTGCCGGGTTGACAAAACGCACCAGCTGAATTTGCCCGACCACCGAGGTCAGGCCGTTGACGGTCTGAGACACACTGCCATCACTGCCAATGGTCACATTGCTGGCGTTCTGATCAATAAAGACAGCGGGATCGAGCAGGTAGCCGTTATTGGTGACCAGATTGCCATTGACGTCCAGCTTAAAAGAACCGTCACGGGTGTAAGCCAGATTGCCATCAGGCATGACCACCCGAAAAAAACCATCCCCCTGAATGGCGAGGTCAAAAGGATTTTCGGTGTGCTGAAAATCGCCCTGGGCAAAATAGCGCGGCGTGCTGACCACGCCGGCACCCATCCCAATCTGTGTGCCGACCGGCGACATTAGATTCTGGGTGACCTGGGAGCCAGGCTGACGCAGCGTCTGATAATGTAAATCCTGAAACTCGGCCCGAAAGGTTTTAAAACCAGAGGTATTGACGTTGGCCAGGTTGTTGGAAGTAATATCCAGGTTGAGCTGCTGGGCTTTCATGCCCGAAGCCGCTGAGTACAGTGCACGCATCATAAGCGCTGCATCTCCTTTGAGTTTATCTGTGTTGTTGTTTTAGACTGTTGCACGGCCCACCTCATTGATCAGGCGTCCTGTCATATCGTCTTCGGTCTGCAGGGCTTTCTGGCTGATCTGATACGCCCGCATGGCACTGATCATCTGCACCATTTCTGACGCCACATCCACATTGGCCCGCTCCAGATAGCCCTGGTGAACCCTTGTCTCAGCCGGCTGGGCCTCCTGCTGTGGCAGGGCCTGAAACAGCTGGCCACCCCGGTGCAGCAAGCGCTGGGGCTCAGCGTAGCGTACCCGCTGCAATGTGCCCAGCGAGACACCGTCAGCAAAAACCTCACCGTTCTGGCTGACGACCAGCCGCGAGACGCCCGCAGGTATCTGCAGCGGGCTGCCATTCTGGTTCAGCAGATACAGTCCTGCCGGATTGCGCACAAAACCCTCGTTGTCCTGGGTAAAAGCGCCATTGCGGCTTAAAAAGGTTTCACCCGCTTCACTGCTGAGCACATAAAAGCCCTCACCCTGCAGAGCAAGATCCAGTGGGGCTTCGGTTTGCTCCAGACCGCCATCAGAAAAGTCAGTCCAGGTCTCCTGAACCAGGCTGCCTGTTCCCAGCTGGCCGAGGGTCTGGTCACTGTCTGGGCGATAAAGGGCTTCAGCCAGACCCTCACGGTGCTGGCGCACCCCCATCTGGCTGGCCTGCATGCGGCGCAGCAGGCCCACTTCAAAATCGTGGTGCACCGTCTGCTGACGTTTAAAACCGTGGGTGTTGATATTGGCCAGATTGTTTGAAATGGCTTCAAAGCGCTCGGCGTCGGCGACCATGGCTGATGCCGCTGTATAGAGTCCGCGACTCATAAAGGCTCTCCTGCTGTCTGAACTGACCGTTTGGTCTTAAAAACACTGTTCGGCACAACCCCAGGAGAACTTAAATCCACTTTTGTGCGTCTGATTGTCATATCTGTCGATTTGCAAATCTGTTATACTTTCGGTTTAAAAGTGTCTTGTGTCACAATCTCGTTTTAAAGGATTACCTTGCATGCCCCGCCCGGGTGTTTACGCTCTTGTCTGTCTGTTCTGGCTGTTGTGGGCACCTGGCGTATGGGCCCAGGCCCCGCTGCAGACTCTGGAGTATCAGCTCTTTAATCTGCTCAATCGCCACCGCCGCAGCCAAAACCTGCCGACATTGCAATACGATGCGCGCGCCAGTACCGTGGCCCGGACCCACAGCGAAACCATGCAGCAGGATAATTTTTTTAGTCTCAGCTCTCCTGCGCGTGGAAGCCTTGAGTATCAGCTGGCCTATGCCCGCGTCAGTGGTCGCCAACAGCACGCATTTATTGCTCTTGACTATGATCCGACCCGTTTGTTTGAGCAGTTAAAACGTCATCAGGCGCTGCTCTCAGAAGATATTACCCATGCTGCTGTGGGTCTGAGCCGGGGAGAGCACCCCAAACACGGCGAGATTTTATGGGCCACGATTATCTTGCTGGAGTACCTGGCAGAGCTTGATGAGCTACCACGTACAGTCCAACCCGGAGAAACCCTGCGCTTTAAGGCCAGCGTCTCTCTGGGTTATCGTAATCCCCGCTTGCCTGTGACCTTGCCCAGTGGCAAAGTCCGTACTTTTTATCCCCGACATATTCGGCAGGGGCAGGCCAGTTTTGAGGTGCCGCTGGATCAGGGGCGGGGGCGCTATACCCTGGAGTTACTGCTCGATCACCCGGAGGCAGGCCCGCGGGTTGCCAGTATTCTGCCGGTTTATGTTGGAGCGGCATACCCTTTAAAAGAACCCACGCCCCAGCCTTCTGCTCAGCAATTTGCCAACACGGATCAGGCGGCACGCTATCTGCTGCAGCGCCTGAATGCTGAACGTCAGAAACACCAGCTCAAAAGCCTCAAACCGGATGAACTGCTCAATTATGTGGCCTATCTCCACAGTGAAGATATGGCGAAACGGCAATTCTTTGCCCATATTAATCCAGACGGTCTGGATCCCAATGCACGCTATCAGGCCCAGGGTGGCAAAGGTCAGGTCGGAGAAAACATTGCTTATGATACTCTGGTGGCCTCAGCGCATCAGCGCCTGATGAACAGTCCGGGCCACCGGGCCAATATGCTGCATCAGGATTTTACCCATGTCGGCATGGGAGTGTATTTTAACGGCACCCATTTTTATATTACCCAACTGTTTCAGCAAAAAGCTGAGCGTGTCAAGGTACAAGATTTTAAAGCCGAATTGCTGAACTGGCTGGGCACCCAGCGCCAGCGCAAACAGTTGCCCGTGCTGAAAGAAGAACCCCGCTTTTCTGAGGCCGCCCGGCAGCATACCCTGGCCATGATTCGTGAAGATCAGCTGGCTTACCGGCTCAGCCAGGGCGATTTTGCCGCGCGTTATCAGTCACAGGGTGGGCGTTACCGGGAGCTCAGCACCCTGATTCTCTCGGCCCGCAATCTGGAAGAAGCCCTGGAACGTCTGCAAAAACATGAGCAGATTGTACAGCAGGCACGCTGGCGTAAAATGGGACTGGGTGTGGTTCAGGCCGACTCCGAGACCCTGGGTCCCAATCTGATCTGGATTACCCTTGGCCTGGCGTCGGATTAAAGCGCCAGGCCGCCGGGGCTAAACGATCTGCCTTCAGGGCATCTGAAATCCCGTGGTTGTTGAGCAGTGTTGCCGCCAGTGTCTGTGCCGCCAGCGGAATCTGCAGCAATCCCCGTGTGCCAAAACCGGCCATGACCCAGGCCTGTGCCAGGCTCGGAACAGGCCCCAGCAGGGCCTCACGATCGGGCTGCACCACAGCCCGGACACCGCTCCAGATTTGCTGGGGCTGTGCTTCCTGTAAAGCGGGCAGCCATGCAAGACGCTGAGACAGGCTGCGCCAGCTCTGCACCGGAGACCAGGGGCGTTCACCGTGATAAAAGGTTGCGCCTGTGATCAGATGTTCCGGGCCCAGGGGGGCAATATACATACCGCTGCCACTCAGCATGCCCGGCAGATTGTGGCGGCAGCGGGCAATGGCCACCTCGCCACGTTTGCGGGAGAGGGGCAGATCCGGGAAGTAGGTTTTCAGATCCTGGCCACAGGCAAAGACCAGGTGCTCGGACCGCCACAGGTCTGTTTTGGTTTGAATGCACCAGTGACCTTTCTGATAAAACAACTGCGGTGCGCCGCTGCGCAGTTGCCGTTGTGCCTGGCTGCTGTTGGCCAGTTGGGTGACAAGCAGGGGCAGGTTGACCTGCAGGGCCGGTGACATGCCATAGGCTGCCAGCACCCCCTCAGCAAGGCCTTCTGGCAGCGGGGTCTGCTGAAGCGGATAATCTGGCACGTTCTCACGGGCGCGGGCAAAGGAACGGGCAAACTGCCGGGCCGCTGCTGAAGTCAGCGCCACGCGCCAGAGGGGCATTTCGTGGTAGAGCGTCAGTCTGCTCTGCGCCTGTAAGGCAGCAAACCAGTTGCGGCTAAAATGCCAGGCCTCCAGGTAACCCGGACGGGGAAACAGGCTGCGTCCGGTAAAGGGATGCATCATGCCGCGCAGTACGCCCGAAGAACCCCTGCCGTTGAGTGCCTGTTCCAGGACGATGATCTCCTTTGCCGGCAGGCCCATTGATTGCAGGGTATTTTGCAGGGTCCAGCCTGCAAAGCCCCCGCCCAGAATGGCGACGGTAAACTTCACTGGTAACGGCTCTGGCGGAGGGGCTGTGTCCCTTCCAGGGCCGAGGCACTGCGCGCGGCCACGGTCATTTCACGTTTGCGACCGGAGCCGGGCAGGCTGGCGACCACCAGACCGGCAGCCACCAATGCCTTTCGGACTGATGTGGCGGCTGCGTAGGTTACCAGTCGCCCGGTGGGTTTGAGGTGACGGCCACTCCAGGTAAAGCATTCTGGCGTCCAGCATTCCGGGTTGTCTTTGGGGCCAAAGGGATCATGATAAATGGCGTCGACTGCCAGCGCGGCGGGCAGCGGGGTCTCAGACCAGGCGCCAGGATAAAGGGTCAGCCGAATCTGGGGGTGTGTAAACCTGACGGGTTCATTCGCGACCTGCTGTAAGAGTGTCAGCACCCCACTCACCAGCTCAGCCGGAAAGTGGGTGGTGTACTTCAGTGCTTCAAAAATGGACGCTGATAAAGGCTGCAGCTCCACCACATGGTAGTCCAGGGTCATGGGGGTGGGGGCGCGCAATACCGCTGCAGCGGTGGTTAAAAAATTCAGGGCTGTACCCAGGCCCAGCTCCAGCACCACCGGGTCTGGCTGTGACAGCAGCTGACTGCTCTCTAAAAACACATAGCTGGACTCAGAGCCCGCGCCCTGCAGGGAGCGAAAGTGCAGCTGGCGCTCTGTGCAGAAAAGGGTCCGGGTGCCATCACCCGTTTGAACAGGAACCAGGGGCATTGTGGAAATTTTCCTTTAAATATAAAACATGCAATGCAATTTTGTAACAATTTACTTGCGTTTTAAAATCCTGATTTTGTACAATCGTAGAAGCAGAATCATTATACGCCCAAAACCGTTGTCAATGGAGTCAGATACGTGCAAAAGACCTTCGCACCGGCCGGACCGCCCCTGTGGATGTAATCAGCGTCGACCAGGCGGCTGACTACCTGCAATGCGCAGCCAGCCGGGTCTATCGTCTGATTCACAGCCAGCAACTGGCCGCTACCAAAATTAACCGCTATTGGTATATTTGTCAGCGCTCACTGCGTGACTTCTGTCAGCAGGAAATGCTGCAGCAGGGTCAGGAGCGTTTTAACAAGAGCGACTACGCCGGGGCCCTCAAAATTTTTGAGGCCATGCAGCATCACTTTCCCGACCTGCCTGAGGGTTATCATCTGGCCGCAAAGGCGGCCGAACGCAGCAGCCAGTACCGTCTGGCTTTCAGCTATTACCGCCAGGCCGCCCAGAAGTTTGATCATCTGCCTGCTTACCGTGCTCTGGCCCGCTTACACTTTGCGCACCAGCAATACAATAAGGCCTATCAAACCTACGAATACCTGCTGCGGCACGCCCGGCACGACTTTCACCTGCTCTATCAGCTGGGGCTCTGCGCCCAGCATCTGCAGCGCCCGGAAGCCGCCATCAGCTTTTTTCAGCAGGCCCTGAAGCTCAATGACTGCGCCCGGGGATGGGACGGTCTGGCTTACAGTTATTATCAGCTGGGTGATTATGCCGCGGCCCTCAGACATTACCAGGAAGCCCATGCCCGTGATCAAAAACAGGCGGAGTATGTTTCGGGCATTGCCCTGGCCTATCATGCCCTGGGGCAGATCGGTGAAGCCCTGCAGTGGTATCAGCGCAGTCTGGCAATGCCCCATGTTTCCCCACGTCTGTACTTCAGTCTTGCCCTGGCCTACGAAGACCTTGGCGAGCGCAGCCGTGCGATTGAAGCCTTTAAAAGTTATCTGCGTTACTTTCCCTACTGCAGTGACGGCAGCTATCGTCTGGCGCTGCTGCTGATGGAGCAGCAAGCATTCAAAGCTGCGGCCAGTGTCCTGCATAAAGTGGTGCAGCTCAGTCCTGACAACGGTCTGGCCTGGCATTACCTCGCCCTGGTTGAAACCCGCCTGAACCACTATCACGCCGCCTTTCAGGCTTATCAGCAGGCGCTTAAACACCTGCCCGAAAGCGAGTGGCCCCAGACCTATGCCCATCTGGCCCAGACCTTTGTGCTGGCCGGCCAGCCCGAAAAAGCCCACAAAGCCTGCGACAGAGCACTCAAACAGAACCCTGAGCAGCTTGAGGCCTTAAACGTCAGAGCCGGTCTGTATTACAGTGTCCAGGCCTATGCCGAAGCGGCCGCATTGTATGAGCAGCTCTGGCAAAAACAGGCCGATCAGCCCCTGCATGCCTACCATCTGGGGCTGTGCTATTTTCGCCGGCAGCAGCATGACGCGGCCATTGAAGTTTATCAGTCGGCCCTCAAACGGCATCCTGAGGCAGCCTGCCTGCATCACGGCCTCGGGCAGGCTTATCTGGGCAGCAAAGAACATCTCAAGGCCCTGCGCTGCTTTTACCGGGCTTTGGCGCTGAAACCTGATTTCAGTCCCTCGATCTGCAGTCTGGGGCAGCTGTACACCGAACAGCAGCAGTTTGATCAGGCCCTCAAATGGTTTCAGAAGCTGATCGATCAACAGCCCGATAACGCCGAAGCCTGGATTCAGGCAGGTTTTGCCCACGACAACCTCAACAATCTCAAGCAGGCTATCAGCTGTTATCAAAAAGCCCTGCAGCTGGATCCTCGCAATATCAGCATTTACGTTATTCTGGGTCTGGCCTGCTCCCGCCAGGGCTATATTCAGAATGCCATCAGAACCTACCGTGAAGCCATGGTTCAGCTGCCCGAAGAAGCGGGCGAAATGTACTATCTGATGGGCCTGGCCTGGCTGAATGCCGGCCAGAAAGAAGAGGCCATTGCCGCGTTTGAAAACGCTGGCAAACATCCCCACAGCTCCCAGCACGAAACCTGGCAGCATCTGGGGCATCTCTACCTGCAGACCCGGCAGGCCAAAGCTGCTGTGGGCTGCTTCAGGCGCGTGATTGCCGAAGATATGCAGGACGCGCGCGCCTATGTCTCGCTGGCCCAGGCCTACGACGCCTGTGGCGATCAGCGCCGGGCCCTCAAATACTGCCAGACGGCCCTCAAAATACGCCCGGATGATCCGGAAGTGCTGTACCAGATCGCCCTGCTGCATTTTCGGCAGGATCGCTGGCGCGAAGCCCTGCCTTACTTTCAGCAGGTGGTGCGCCTTGATCCGCAGCATGCCAGGGCCCATAATTATCTGGGCAGCATTTTTCGCAGTATGGACTGTAACCTTGAAGCCATCCGCTGCTTTCAGACGGCTCTGGAAGCCGAGCCCGACTACTGCGTGGGCTATATGAACCTCTCTTATACCTATTTTGACCTCAACGAACTGCCCAAGGCCATTTATTACTGCGAAAAAGCGATTGAATGTGAACCCGAGTGCGAAGAGCCGCTCTACTGGCTGGGGCACCTCTACATGAGTACCCACAAATGGGCTGCCGCCGTGAACCGTTTTGAAGAAACCCTGCAAATCAACCCGGAGCATGCCAAGGCCCGCAAATGGCTGCCGGTGGCGCGCCAGCAGTGGATTCGGGAGCGCAACGGCACCCAGCCGCTTAAAATGCCCAACACCCTGCAAAAGTAGTCGCAAAAACATCCCCATTGTGCTGGTCGTCTGTTAGCATGGGGGCATGCAAATACAACTCAACTCCGATTTTGACCGCCGTGTGGCTCTGCCGGCTATTGTTGCCGTGTCGGCTCTGGCCATTGCCTTTTTATTCTGGCTGATTTATTTTGGTCCGGCCGACGGCGCAATGGCTGAGGCTGTGGCCTGGATGCCCTGGCTCAACGCCAGCCTCAATGCCACGTCGGCCACCTGTCTGGTGCTGGGCTACAGAGCCATTCGCCAGAAAAAGCAGGATCTGCACCAGCGCCTGATGCTCAGCGCTTTTGGGGCGTCGGCCCTCTTTCTGGTCAGCTACATCATCTACCACACCCTGCACGGTGATACCCGTTTTGTGGCCGAAGGCCTGATTCGTCCGGTCTACTTTTTTACGCTGATTTCACATATTGTGCTCTCCATTGTGGCCTTGCCGATGGTTTTTGCCACCTTTTATTTTTCACTGACCCGGCGCTTTGCCACGCACCGCAAGCTGGCTCGCTGGACCTTTCCGCTCTGGCTCTATGTTTCGGTCACGGGTGTCCTGATTGTGCTGATGCTCAAACTCTTTAACGGCTGAAGCCTTCTCACTCCTGAAATGTGCCGCCACGCATAGGACATTCAGGCAAGTTCCGTTACAATGTATGCACAGAGAATGAACACACAGGCAGAAGGAGCTTTGCATGTCCCGAGAAGTGCCCGATATGATGACCCCCCAGAAACTGGATGCCACGGCGGCCTATCTGCAGCAGCTCATGGACGAATCCATTTTGCGCAATATGGTGATGGAAAAATACCTGCCCGCCGTGCGCTCGGTCTTTGACAACCTGGAGCTGCGCCAGATTCACGACCAGATCGTCAAAGAGGTGGTCGGCGAGTGCAAAGACAAAAAGAAACCCTATGCCGTGCATCATTTTCGCAACACCCGCACCAAAGCCACCGTTCCGGGTGATGAAACCCTGATTGAAGGTGTTTATCTTGAAGTCGTGAATCCGGTCACCAATAAAAACATTGTGATTCCGATGGAGACCGTACACAATATCACCAAGCACCGCATTCCGGGCTTTAAAGAGGTTATGCGCAACCTGGGCGACAGCCCGATGGGCTATACCGACAACTTCTTTGAAATCGCCAACTTTTTAAAGGTCTGCAGCAGTCTGGATATGCCTGATCAGGTCGGCGATGAGCTGGAGGCCATTCAGCCGGATATTGAGTATCTGGTCGGTTCGCGCTTTGCTTCCATGACCGCTGAAGCCCGCGAACTGGACCGCAGTGGCTTTGAAAACGACGAATATGAGCGCGAGCGCAACCTGCCCTCACTCTTTACCATTCTGCAGAAAATGGTCGAATGGGGTGCTGACGATATTCATATCAAGGCCGGTTGCCGACCGATTGGGGTCATGAGCGGCGACGTCACGCCCCACCCGGAGTTTGAGTTCTTTTTAGAGCCCGAAGACACCCAGCACTATGCTTATCGCACCCTCAGCGAAGAACAGATTCTGCAGTTTGAAGAAACCCGCGAAATGGACACCTCCTTTGCCGTACCCGGTGTGGCCCGTTTTCGCTGTAACGTTTACTGGGCCCAGGGCACGGTCGGTATGGTTTTGCGTTTGATTCCCAACGATCCGCTGCCGACCAACGTGTTGATCATTCCGCAGATTCTCAAAAAACTGGTTTTTGAACGTTTGGGACTGGTGCTGGTGACCGGCCAGACGGGCTCCGGCAAAACCACCACCCTGGCCTCGATCATCGAGTTTGCAAACCAGAATCGCTCCTGCCATATTCTGACCCTTGAAAACCCGGTCGAATATGTTTATACCAATAAGCAGTCGATCTTTACCCAGCGTGCCGTTGAAATTGACTCGCTCAGCTTTCCGATGGGCATGCGTGCTGCCCTGCGTGAAAAACCCGACATCATTCTGATCGGTGAGATGCGCGACCAGGACACCATTATTGCGGGTCTGAAAGCCGCTGAAACGGGCCACCTGGTGTTGAGCACCCTGCATACCAACGATTCGGTGCAGACCATCAACCGTCTGATCAACACCTTTCCGCCGCACGAACAGGAACAGGTGCGTCTGCAGTTGTCTGAAACCATCCGTGCCTCCGTTTCGCAGCGTCTGCTCAAGCGCTGGGACAAGCCGGGCCGCGTTTGCTCGATTGAGATTTTGCTGATCACCCCCAACGCCCGCGGCGACAACTCCCGCGACTACATCCGCCGCAATGAGATCAATGAGCTTTACAAGGTCATTGAAACCTCACCTTACGATGGCATGCAGAGCGGCAACATGTCGCTGTTTGAGTTTTATGACAATTGCGTGATCAGCGGCAGTGACGCCCTGGCGCTCTCAGATAACCCGGAGCAGATGAGTCAGTGGATGCGCCGGGTGGCCGGTAAAGGGATTGCCTGATTGCGCCAGCTGCGCCGCCCTGGCTATCGCTGGCTGCTGATTCTGCTGCTGAGCCTCTGGCTCAGCGCAGCGGCCCAGGCTCAGCCCAGGGTTTACGTTGAGGCCACGCCCCGTGAGCTGGGCGCCGATCAAACCCTGCGCCTGAGCCTGACCGTGGTGCAGGAGGTTGCACCGGCAGAGCAGCATTTGCTGATGGAAAGCCCCAATCTGGCCCTGCCCCCGCTGGACAGCTTTGAACTGCTGAGCCAGGAAACTTCCTCGGCCACAGTGGGCACCCAGAATAAACTGCGCCTGATGGTGCAGGCTGTGTACCAGCTGCGGCCCCGTGCACTTGGTCAGGTGGAAATTCCCTCTCTGACCCTGCAGTACCGCCAGCAGGGCCAGACTGGTGAACTGGTAACCGAGGCGATTCCGATTCTGGTGCAGCCTCCGACAGGTGGCTTTCAATTGCCGGGTCTGCTGTTGCCTGCTCTGCTGTTTGTTTTTTTGCTGATTGCCCCGCTCAGCGCCCTGCTGATCTGGCGCTGGCGCCGGCGGCGTGCGGCGACTGTGCCAGCTTTTGCAAACGCTCTGAAGGCCCGTGCCACTCCGCAGATTGGCCGTGATGCAGAACGGCCGGTACGGCCATCTGAAGCGGAGCCCCGCCCGTCGCAAGCCAGCCAGGACCCGGTGGATGCTTTGCAGCACGATCTCGACACAGGTCGGCAATCCTCGCTGCAGGTTGTTGAAGCTGCCCAGGCCCTGTTTTACCAGACGGCAGCCCAGCGTCAGTGGCTGCCTTCGGCCGGTGCCAGCAAGGCCGAGATCCTGCAGCATTTACAGGCCCGTCAAGATCCAGGGCTTGACAAGATCGGATCTTTTTTGAAACACAGTGAGCAGTTGCGCTACAGTGGGATCGCGCCCCACCCGGAAGCGGTGCATCAACTGCTGCAGCTACTGCAAAAAATTTTGGGCTGAAAGCCTTAAAAATCGGCCTCCGTCACTTTTTCGTCTTCTGAACTGTGTTATGCTGTGCAGAGCACATGAAATGTGTTTTTATGTTAAGATTTGTAAACGATCCCGGTTGCCCTGAACCGAGCAGATGATGACGAGCAGATGATGAATAGTGAGCATTGGAATGCTGAATAAGTACCGGATTATTCACGAACTGACACGCACCCAGAACGGACAGCTTTTACTGGCTCAGCATACTGAAACGGGCCAGCGGGTTGTGCTGAAGACCCCTTTGTTTCAGACAGACAGTGAGTTCAGCCTGGAGGAGCAGCTGGCCCGTTTTCGACGGGAAAGCGATATTCATCTTTATCTGCACCACGACAGCATTGTGCCCGCTCTGGAGTTTTTTGAAGACAATGGCCGCCCTTTTCTGGTCACTGCTTATTGCCCTTACCCCACCCTGCGGCGTCTGCATGAGCAGGGCGTGCGTTTTTCACCTCTTGAGGCACTGAATATTGTGCAGCAGCTCTGCCAGGCCTTACACGCCATTCATGAACAGGGCGTTATCCACCGGGATATTCAGCCCGAAAACATCCTGATCACCGAAGAAAAAAAGGTCTTTCTGATGGATTTTGGCTGCGCCCGCAAGGTCTTTGCCCCCAATATTACCCAGGAAAAATGCCTGCAGGGCAAGCTCTGTATTCAGGGGACCCTCTACTACATGTCCCCTGAGCAGTTGCTTGGCCAGACCGACCTCGACTTCCGCACGGACGTGTTTTCGCTGGGCGTGATTCTTTATCAGCTGCTGACGGCCAGGCTGCCCTTTGACGGCAACAGCCTGCAGGATATGGTGCAGAATCTGCTGGCCAACGAGCAGCCGCCGGCCATTCGCGATACCAACCCCTATGTGCCCCTCAGCCTCGAATACATGGTCTTTCAGACCCTGCGCAAAGACCCGGACTACCGCACCCCCACGGCCCGTAAGCTGGCCCTCGAAATTGAAGCTTTGCTGGATGACCCCGCGCTGTATGAAGCCGAGGCCCGCTGGCAGCTGGATCAGGCCAATGCCCGTGACCTGGCCCAGCAATACAGCCTCTATGCTTTGCAAAAGGATGCTTACCACCTGCCCGCTTTACAGTTGTTGGGTGCGCTGTTTCGCGAACGCGAAGCCTGGGATAAAGCCCAGAGCTGCTACCAGCGCATTCTGGAACGCTACCCTGAAGAAGCAGATGCCCATTTTTATCTGGGTGAAATTGACAGCCACTTTCAGAATTACGCTGCGGCTTCTTACCGTTATGAGCAGGCCTGCCAGCTCAACCCCCAGGACCGCGACTATCGTCTGGCCCTGGCCCGTGTTCTGAGCCGCCGCAGCCGCCAGTATCAGGCGGTAGAGCACTTGCAGGCGCTAATCGAGCAAAACCCGGACTGGGTTAAGCCCTATGCTGAGCTGGCCGGTATTTATTACAGCGAAGCCCAGAAAGAGGCGGCCCTGGCTTATTATCAGAAAGCCGCTGAAATCGCCCCCCATGACCCGGAGGTGCTCTATCCGCTGGCTGCGCTGCAGCACGAGCTGGGGCATTATTTTCAAGCCCAGGAAAGCTACGAAGCCCTGCGTGTGGTGGACCCCCACAATACACAGGTCTGTCATAACCTGGCCAATCTCTACTATCTGCTGGATGAGCTGGGTGAAAGCCGGACACTGCTTGAAGAGCTGCTGGCTTCCCACCAGCGGCCCCGCAGCCCGGAATGGGAGATGACCTACCGTCTGCTGGCTTTTGTTTACACGCGGCTGAACCTGCACGAAGAAGCGGTGGAAATGTATAAATACACCATTCTCTGTCAGCCAGACAATCTTGAAAACTACCTTTACCTGGCGGCCTCATACCGCGATCAGCTGCAGCTGCAGCTGGCCATCAGCACCCTCAACTATGTGGCTGAACTGCCTCTGGGACGTGAAGAAGCGGTGGTGTACTTCCTGCTGGCCCGCGCCTATTATGAACAGGGCAAAGAAAAAGAAGCCATTGAAGCCCTCGAAAAATGCCTGACCTGTCACCGTACCTTGCCTCAGAGCATGGCCTGGCAAGCTGAAGAAGACATTGCCGAGCTTCAGGCCCGCCTGCTGGCGCGCCGTCGTAACAAAGCCCGCAACAGCCGTATAGCGCCCTTCCGGCAACGTGCCGGTCAGAGCCATGCCCGCCAGAGCACCATGAATATCCTGAGTTTTCCAGGTTCCCGCGATCGGGTTGTCTGAAACCATGCCGACTGCATTTTTCAGGCGCACAGGCCTGCTGCTGGCGCTGCTGGTGGTATTATTCAGCGGCTGCAGCATTCGCCCGCTGAAGCTGGGGGTGGCGCTGCCGCTCAGTGGGGCGGGGACGGCCCGTGGTCAGGAAATTCTGAACGCGGTCATGCTGGCGGTGGATGATGTTAACAAAGCCGGAGGGGTCAAAGGCCGCAAGGTAGAGCTGGCCATTCAGGATGATCGGGATCTGCCTGAGCAGGGCCGTGAAGCGGCTCAGAAACTGATTGCCCAGGATGTGATCGGCGTGATTGGCCACTACAGCAGCGACGTCACCCTTGAAGCCCTGCCTGTTTATGTCGAAGCCCAGACGGCTCTGATTTCTCCTTCGGTGACGCTTTCCAAAGTGCCCCACGAAGGGCAGTTCTTTTTCAGAACCATTGGCGATAACCGTCTGCAGACCCATGCCGTTGCCCAGTTTATTCGTGTGGGTCAGTATCAGCGCGTGGCGGTGGTCTCCAACAGCAGTCTGTTTGGTAAGGATCTCGCCGAAACGGTGATGCAGACCCTGCAGAAAGAAACCGGCCCTGTGCTGAAGCAGTATGAAGATCAGCCAGAGCTAATGGATATCCTGCTGAAAGATTTGCCAGAGCTGGTTTTTTATGCTGGTGGCTACCGTGACGCGGCTCTGTTTTTACAGCGCCTGCGTGAAAAAAGCCAGACCATTGACTTTGTGGGAGGCAACAGCCTGCATGATCCTGAGTTTATTCGCCTGGCTGGCATGGTGAACACCCAGCGCAGCTGGATCATTTCAGACGTGCCTCCGCTGGACTCAGACTTTGCCAGCCGTTATCAGCAGCGCTTCGGGCAGCCTGGCCTGTTTTCACCCTATGCCTATGATGCCACCCGTTTGCTGCTGCAGGCCGCTGAAGGCGCTCGCGGCAAGCCGGCTGGCGTGACGGAGGCCCTGCGTCGTATGGCCAGCTATGAAGGTCTGACGGGCAGCATGACGGTCAACCCCGGCCTGGGCGCCACGGCTTTACAATCTTATGAAATTCTGAGCATTAGCCCCCAGGGCAGTTTTGAACTGTTTGACCCGGAAAACGCTGCACCCCGTTTTGGTGCGCCAGGACAGATTGCCGGCACCTGGGCCCGCATGGCCCTGCCCTGAGCGCAGATCGGGATGGCTTTAACCCGGCAGCGCCACCGGAGACGTAACCGACTGCCCTTGTAAAAAAGTCCGCAGATCCTGCCAGAGGGTGGCGGCAGAGCGACCCACCACCAGGCCGATATGCCCGCCTTTGAGCAGGTAAGGCGTGTACTCAGCTTGCGTAAACACCGTTGCACCCACCTGCAGAGCTGAGGCTGGAATAATCCAGTCATGCTGGGCGGCCACCGCCAGCACCGGGCAGGTAATGGCCGTCATATCCAGGGCTTTGCCGTCCAGGTTCATCTGGCCCTGCCTGAGCTGATTTTCGCGAATCACGCGCTGAATCAGCTCCTGAAAGACCTTGCCAGGAATATCGGGGGTGTCGTTACCCCATTTTTCGACGGGCAAAAAGTGTTCCAGAAAGGTGTCGCTGTCGTAGTTTTGCCAGAAGTCACGCTCTTTTTTGATCATGCCGGCGGGCTTAACGGCGTTAAAAAACATTTTGAGCTGGCGTCCTGAGATCAGTTGACCATGCATCAGCTCCGGGCTCAGCTGCTGGCTGGCCGAAATCTTCTGCAGGGCCCCGTCAGGGGTATGGCCCAGCATGGGGGTCAGCAAAATCAGGCGCTCAATGTCCTGGGGGCGGTAAGCCGCGTAGAGGCTGGCAAAGGTCGCCCCCATACAGTAGCCCAGCACGGGAATGCGGCTCTGGCGATGCAGGCGCTGGATGCGGCGCGTGCAGCGGCGCAGGGTGCCGGTCACCAGATCGCCCAGGCTGGCCTGGCCCATTTCGGGTGTGGGATCCCCCCAGTCGAGCAGGTAGACTGTATAGCCCTGCTGACAGAAGTATTCTATCAGGGAGCGCTTCGGGCGCAGGTCAAAGATGTACGGGCGGTTGATCAGGGAGTAAATCAGCAGCAGGGGTGCCCCGCCGGCCCCATCGCCGGGTTTATCTGTTAGGGGGGCATAGGCGTAGAGCCGCATGGCGCCCTCTTCATAAACACAGGTCCGGGGCGTGAGCCCGACGGCAATGGCATTAAGATCACCAATAAACTCGGGCCCATACTGCAGGCGGATGCGCGCCTGCTCAGACAGCGTCTCGAGCAGGCGCAAAGGCGAGGCCTTTAAAAAGGGCGGCAAAGCTTCAGAATTTTGCCTGTCGTTCATCCAACCACTCCGTAATACCTGTCACCAGCTTCGGAAAGAGCTTGCCGCTGGCGATAATGCCAACATGGCCACCGGGCAGGCTTAAGACCTGTTTGTCCGCGCTGCCAGCCATGGTATGCAGCGGCAGGGCTGAATCGGGGGGCACAATATGGTCATTTTCGGCCACCACCGTCAGCACCGGACATTGAATATTGTCCAGGCTGGCGTGGAAATTGTCAATCCAGAGGGTGTTGTGCAGCAGACGGTTGTCCTGGTAGAGCCAGTGAATATACTCCTGCCAGGTGCCACCAGGGAAGGGCACATTGTCGTTGACCCAGTTTTCGAGGGTAAAAAAGGCATCCAGAAAGCTGGCGCTGTCTTGTTTTTCCCAGGCTGAACGCCATTTTTTGAGCGACTGGGCCGGTTTGAGTGACACAAAGCCGTTCTGAATCAAATCAGGCGGTACGTTGCCAATGGCGTTGACCAGACCGTAGGGGTCGAGGTGCTCTTTGCGGGTCCAGAGGGCCATATAACCGGCTTTGGAAAAATCCACCGGGGCGGTCATGGCAATCAGACCGGCCACCGACTCGGGGTAGCAGGCGCTGTAAATATTGCTCAGAATACCGCCGAGGCAATAACCAAACAGCACAGGCTTGCGGCCGGCCAGGCGGGTTACCTTGCGCACAATGCGGCGCATGGGGCCGGTGATGACTTCAGAGAAGGTCTGCCAGCGGTCTTCGGCTGTTGGCGTGCCCCAGTCGACCAGATAGACTTCATAACCGGCTTCAGACAGGGCCTTGACCAGGCTGTTGTCTTCGCTCAGGTCCAGAATATAGTGGCGGTTAATCAGGGCGGGCACCAAAAGCAAAGGCACTTTTGTGCTTTTGTCGGGGCTGTTGCTTTTCCAGACCGTCAGCTTGTTTTCGCGGTAGACCGCATGCATGGGGCTGACGGGCTCGCGCTGATAGCGGACGGCCTGCTGCACCAGGGGCGGGTAGAGGCTGCTGAGGCGATTGGCATCACTGAGCTTTGGCATTTCCAGATTTGCGAACATCTTTGGCCTCCTGTGCTTTTTTCTGTTCCAGCAGTTCCGCCAGCTGCCCTTCCAGGGCGCTGAGGCGCTCGTTCATTTCTTCCTGCTCAAAGCGCCACTCGCTCAGCAGGGTGTTGAGGGTGTGCAGGGTGCGCTGCTGCATGTCCTGGTTGGGCAGCTGCCAGAGGCTCAGCAATTGCTCCACCTGCTTGTTCCACTGCTGGCGCAGGGTAAAGCTGTTTTTGAGCAGATCGCCCATGCCTTTGAGATAAAAGGGATTGGCCCAGAGCTGGTCAAAATAGGTGGTCACCAGCTGGTCAAAGTAGTTTTCGCGTTTGGCTTCAGTTTTCATATCTGCTCCTTAGGTTTAAAATCCGCAGGTCAGGCCGCCGTCAATATACAGCACCTGTCCGGTAATAAAAGCCGCGCTGTCACTGGCCAGAAAGCGGTAGACAGCGGCAATTTCGTCGGTCGTGGCCAGACGGCGCAGGGGCACTTTGGCCACAATTTTGGCCTTGACCTCTTCGGGTATGGCCTGCACCATTTCGGTGTTGGTAAAGCCGGGGGCCACGGCGTTCACCCGGATATTGTACCGCGCAAACTCCAGCGCCCAGGTTTTGGTCATGCCGATCAGGCCGCTTTTGCTGGCAGCATAGTTGGCCTGGCCCACGTTACCGAGTGCTGAGACCGAAGATGCGTTGAGAATCACGCCATTCTGCTGTTCTTTCATATGGGGGAACACGGCCTGGGTGCAAATCATGGGCGCTTTGAGGTTGACGTTGATCACCGCATCCCAGGCTTCTTCAGTCATTTTGGCCGTCAGGGCATCGCGGGTGATGCCGGCATTGTTGACCAGCGCATCGACCCGGCCCCAGGTGGCTACCATTTTGTCAACGGCGGCATTGACCGCCGTCCGGTCGGTGATATCCAGGACCTGGGGGATGACCACTTCGGCTTCGGCGTTGAGTTCTCTGGCCAGATCAAAGAGGGTCGCTTCGTCACGGTCGACCAGCAGTACTTTGGCGCCGGCCGCCACAAACTGACGGGCACAGGTGGCGCCAATGCCGCGGGCCGCGCCCGTCAGAAAAATATGTTTGTCTTTGAGTTCGTTCATCTTTTTCTCCATTTTATCTTTGCAACACCTGTTCAAAACACCACGGGCTGTCTCAGACTTTTGCCTGAAACAGCCGCATGGTTTTAGCCCATCAATCTCATCATCACCCGGCAGCTTAGGCGGCTTTTTTGCCGGTGCTCATCATTTTGTCGAAGAGTTCAAAACCGCTCTCGACCATTTTGATCTGAGCGTCCCAGACTTTGGATTCGCCGGGCAGCATCTGGCCCCAGACACCGGTCATGGCCTGGAAGTATTCGCGCTGAATCTGCTCCATCTGGCGCAGGTAAGCCATAGAAGCTTCCTGGGTTTTGCGGGTGGTGTCCAACATCAGGCTGGCAACCTGGCCGGGCATTTCCATCATGCGGCCCATGGCCTGCTCGTCCATCATAAAGGGATTTTTGATTTCGTGTTCTTTGGTTTTTTTGCTTTCCATTGTGGTTCTCCTTGGGGGATGTGCTCCCCTTGCTTTGATGACTTTAGATTAGCAGGGTCAGCTTACAGGCAACTTACACTTCAGCTACAGGCATTTGTGTAAGTCAGCTTAAAGCGCCGCCCAGAAAAAAAGCAGACCAAAAAACAGGGTCAGACTGGCACCCGACAGGCGCAAAGCATGCTCTACTCGGCTGTTTTGCTGCTGGTGAGAAGGCGGACTGAGCCAGCGCAAGGTGCCCTGGCGCGAGAGAATGGTCAGCACCGCCAGCAAAGAAGTGGTCAGTCCCATGCCCAGGGCAATCATCAGGGCCAGCACGATGCCCAGCTGCAAAAAGTCGAGCGAAATCGAAAACATCAGAATGGTCAAAGCCCCTGGACAGGGCACAACCCCAATGCCCAGGGCCATCAGCCAGATATTGTCGCGCCGGGGCTGTGCCGGGGCCGCTTCATGCCCGTGTGTATGCTGACAGTCATGGAATTCACAGTGATGATGTGCAGCCGCATTAGCCGGGCCACTCCCGGACGCTGCGACAGGCATACTGTGCCAGCGTCTGAGCTGACGCAGCAGCAAAAAAGCCCCGAGCACGGCAATCAGGCCATAACCCACCAGAGAGGTGAGACGGGTGGCCTGATCAAACAAGAGCTGACTGGAGCTTTTGAGCAGATAGTAGATCACCGCCACCACGCCAAAGGCCGAAAGCGCATGTACAATGGCCACCAGATAGCCCAGCAGCAGGCCTTTGCGCCAGTGGCTGTCCTCGGCAATAAAATAGCTGCAGACCACACACTTGCCGTGACCCGGCCCAAGGGTATGAAAAGCCCCGTAAGCAAAGGCAATCAGCATCAGGCTCAGCCAGATCCAGGGGGGTTGTTCGTCTCGGGCGGCCTGGGTCCGGACGGCCAGTTGCTGATTCAGCTGATACTGCATCGTCTGAAAACGGGACTTGAAGGCCCTCAGCCTGTCTGGGTGCTCCGACGACTCAGCTGCCTCAGACTGACGCTGTAACTGGGGGGCCGGAGAACTGCGCTTTAAAAAAGGATTGGTTTGCGCCAGCACAGGCTGAGCGATCAGCAGACAAACAAAGCACACCAGGCAAAAGCTCAGACGCATCAGCTTAAGAACCCCTGGCTACCGTCAGGCCCAGAGGCTCATAGATTTTTGTCGGCCGCCGGGTAATCTGTAAGCGCAAAGCCCCCTGGCCCTGGGTTTTAAAAACCTGAGGCGTGGGCATAAAAGCGACATAATTGGTGCTGTCCAGGGCTTCAAACTGCAGCTGCCGAGGCTGCGGTCCCAGCGGAATCTGACAGGGCAGGAACAATTCATAGACCACACGCTTCTGGGCATTCAGACTGACCCAGAAGTTCTGTGCTTCGCGGATGGGCAAGCGGTGGCCATCCAGTTGCACCAGGGTAAAAAAATCGTAGTCGCGCATGTTTTCGCGCATCAGGGCAATCACCTGCTGCTGCTCTGGGGCATCCAGCCTGCGGTTGTGATTGCTGTCAAACTCATCCAGGATCAGCTGGCTGTTCATGGCATCCAGCACCCAGTGAAGTTCAAAGCCCTGAATGGCCTGGGCATTGTGCCGCAGCATCACAGTGTAGTCGATAAAGACATGTGGGTGGGCCAGCGCAGGCGAGCTCCAGCACAAAAGCCACATTCCAAACAGCCATTTAAAGCTTTTTATCAGCACCAGACCTTGTGCGTAAATAATACTGATTCAGCAGGTGGGTTCCCGACAGACTGAGCGCGCCCAGAACCGACAGGCTGACTTCCTGATGTTCCCACAAACGGCTGCTGAAAATCAAGCAGACACCGACTAACCAGACCCCAAAAGTGACGCTGCGGCCATGGTAACGCCAGCCCGAGGCCAAAGCCCAGAGTGCCAGCAGCGCAGAAGCCCCCAAAAAACCATCTCAAAACCGGACGAAATCAAAAAAGAAAGGCCTGCTACCGGCAGGATGACCAGCAGCAAGGGGTGCAAGGCACAGTGTACAGCGCAGAGCAGAGAGGCTGTTATTCCGATGGTATCCAAAAGGCTTAATCGCTTTTTTAAAAAGAACATTGACTTTCATTGTATGGCAAAACGTCGTTGCGCAGGCTTGGGTTGCATGGTATCAAAACCACACAAAAAATGCAAACAGCTCGCAAAGCATAAACCATAAACCATAAACTCCTGACTGAATAGGATTTTTATCCTTTTTTAGCATAAGGTCTTACCATTATAATGCAAATAATTTGCATTTATTAGATACAACATGTCGGTTTTTGAATTAACAGAACCCTCCAGTGCCCTGACATCCGCCCGTGAGATGGACTTGAAGGCTTTTGCCAAACCAGGCACGCAGGCCTGTATCTGGCAACGCCCGGCAAACCCGGATATTTCGGCTTTTGTCGCTCAATGGTGGCATTGCATGCCTGAAGCCTGGCATCTGAGCGTTGGCCTGGCTGAACTGGACGCCGATCTGGCGTCTGGATTAAGTCCCTGGCAATCGCTGTACCCAGCAGGCTGGATGGCACTCTGCCATGATCTGCGCATGCTGAGCCAGCATTTTTTTGCTCTGGGTACCGGACCGCGGATCAATCTGAGTCTGCAAAAAATCAGCGCCCAGATGTGCCTCCGCTTTCATGCCGACCATAACCAGTACCGTCTGCTGTGCACCTATCTGGGTGCGGGAACGCTCTGGACGCCGGCTGAAAATGTGCACTGGGAAGGAGAGGGCACCCGCAGCAAAGTCTGCCATCTGTATGACGAACAAGCCGTACATCAGCTGCAAGCCTTTGATGTGATTCTGATGAAAGGGCGCCAGCATCCTGATATGCAGGGCCGTGGCCAGGTTCATCGCAGCCCACCTGTATCAGCCGAGGCACCCTGTCGGCTGTTGTTCAAAATTGAATCCGATTAAACAAATAAAGGAAAATCCATGGCTTTAAAACCCCTCGGCAAAAATCTGGAAACAGACGCGCTGACAGCAGCCCTTGAACACTGTATGCTGACAGATGAAGAGATGGCCCTCGGTCCTGAGTAATGGCCACAACTCACGGGAGGACTGCATGTTTAAAAATCGGTTTAAACAAATAAAGGAAAATCCATGGCTTTAAAACCCCTCGGCAAAAATCTGGAAACAGACGCGCTGACAGCAGCCCTTGAACACTGTATGCTGACAGATGAAGAGATGGCCCTCGGTCCTGAGCAATGGCCACAACTCACGGGAGGACTGCATGTTTAAAAATCGGTATCGTATCTTAAGCGCCCTGTTAACGGCTGCTCTGACCCTGAGCCCTGGCTTCAGTTCCTGGGCCCAGCCCAGCCCTGGCGCTGTTCAGGCGCAAAATATACCTGATGCCGCTCTGTCAGACTGGATTCTGGAACCGATGCCCGACTGGTATCAGGAAGGCTTTTCGCGCGGGCATCTCCATATTCCCAAAATGCTTCAGGCCGGATTCAGTCGCCTGCAAGCCGTTGAAATTCAGAACCAGATGAAAGACATCCTGGCGCAGGACCCGGCGTTTCAGCAGGCAGAACAGCAGGGCCAGTCTGCAGACTGGTTTCGAAAGCCAGATTTACGGGTGCTCAAGGCATTGCAGACAGCCATTGAACGGGTCATGCGCGCGGGCCAGCATGAGCACGGTTTTGTACCGCAAACCCTGAAGCCCGGTGATTTTTATGTCGTGTTTGATATGGATGAAACCCTGCTGCAACAATCTCAATGTATCCACCTTTCATGCCGATAACCTGCTCAAAAGCGCCCGGTAATGAGCTTTTCGGGATCTAACAGACTCAAAACTGAGCAATTTTTGCTGCATACATTCGTTCAAAAATTGGTTTTT
>JACYMC010000238.1 GCA_015272195.1 Candidatus Sericytochromatia bacterium | reverse complement strand
AGGCTGGCTGGCTCAGATGATAGGCTGTCTCAGGACTTTTCATTCTGAAGCACTGGCATAGACGGCAGGCGGTCGCGGCCTTTTAACTTTTTCTGCTACAATCCTCAAAAACCTTTGGAGGCAAGGCCATGCGCAAACCATCACTTTTCCGGGGTCTGCTGGGTCTGAGCCTGGCACTGAATCTCGGGCTGAATTTGCTTCCAGGCAACAACACAGCAGCACGGGCTGAAACCCAGGCAAAACAAAGCCCCGACCAAAGCCAGACGCGCGCCTTTGCCCTGCCCACCACGGATGGCAAAGCCACTTTGTACGGTCAGCTGGATTTGCCCGCCACCACCAGCGGCAAAGTCCCGCTGGTGGTGATGACGGCGGGCTCCGGCCTCTTTGACCGCGACGTGCGTTTTGGCGCGGCCGACGACCCCCGCAGCATGCTGTTTAAACACCTCAGCCAGCAGCTTAACGCACGCGGCGTGGCCACCCTGCGCTACGACTACCGGGGAGTGTGTCATATGGCGGCCCTGCCGGCGTGCACCGATTGCCAAACACCCCAGGAAAAGGCCTGCTATATGGCCGCAAAATCCTTCGACAACAGCGTCCGGGCCGGAGTTAACCCGGACAATATCCGGGCCGATCTGCTGCAGGCCTACAACTGGGGCTCAGCCCAGACCAAAATTGACACCATGCGGGTGGTGGTACTGGGGCACTCCGAAGGCTCAGTCCATACCGCCCGGCTGCTCAAAGACAAAGCCTTCAAGCCCAGTGGTGTGGTCCTGATCGGCGGGCTCTACGAAAGCCCCGGCAAACTGATTGAATGGCAAATGGTCACACGCATGCTGACCCAGATCATGCAGGCCGACGCCAATGGCGACAACAAAGTCAGCAGCGCGGAACTGACGGCTTACCACCCCCAGAATGACCTGCTCCAGATGTATCCGCTTCAGGTCTTGCTGCCGCCTGAGGGTCACTGGACCACAGAGAGTCTGAAAGCCGTGCTGGAGGCCCAGTACGCCGTGCAAAAAAACCAGGCCCTCAGCAGCGACGACAGCGCACCTTTTGGGGGTCAGGGCGGGGGCGTGGTGCAAGCCTCCATGGCCTGGTGGAAAATGTTTTTTGCCGAAAGCCCGACCCTGGCCAGCTGGTTTCACGCCGGGGGCGTGCCCGTGATCAACCATCTTGGCGATCGTGACTCCCAGATCAGCCCAATCCGCCAGCAGCAGGCCCTGCAAGCCCTGCCGGCCGATCATCAGCTGAAGATTGTAGACCATCCGGGCCAGGGTCATGCCCTTGGCCCCCACATGCTGATGGGCCCCATGTCTGAAGCGTCAGAAAAACCACTGCTCGACAGCATTATGGCTTTGCTGAAGCAGAAAGGCTAAAACGCATGTACAGCACCTTTGTCTGGCTCTGGCTACATCTGTCGGTCTGGTGGCTGGGAGCTACAGGCTACCAGAGCCGGCATATACAGACCCCTGATGGCAGCCTGCACTATCTGAGTCTTCAGGGCGAAGGCCAGCTGCCCCCGGTGCTCCTGCTGCACGGTCTGGGCTCCCAGGCCAGTGATCTCTACCCGGTGATGCAGCAGTTGCGTCCGCATGTGCGCAAAATCCTGGCCGTGGACCTGCCCGCGCACGGCCTCACACAGCTTTCAGCGCAAAGCCTGAGCCTGCCGCAACTGCAGCAGAATCTGTATGCCGGGCTGGATCAGATTCTGGCCCAGGAGCCGCCGGTGCTGCTGTTTGGCAATTCGCTGGGAGGCCTGATGGCCTTAAACTATGCCCAGCACAACCCATCGGAGCTGGCGGCTCTGAGTCTGGTCTCACCCGCCGGGGCCAAGCTCAGCCCGACCAGCTATCGCGAACTGGAACAGATTTTTCTGCACGAAAGCCAATAAGCCCCAGAGCGTTTACTGGCCCGCCTGTTTAATCAGACGCCGCCCTTTGCGCCTGAACTGGCACAGCTGCTCAGCGCCCGCTTTGCCATGCCTGAAGTGCAGGCCCTGATGCAACAACTGACACCCGAGATCTCACTGGCGCCTGAAGCCGTGCAGCGCCTGCAGCCGCCGGTATTATTGATCTGGGGACGCTCAGACCGGATTTTTTCTGAAGGGCTGGATTTTTACAAACAGCACCTGCCTGCTCAGAGCCAGATTGTGGAGCCACCTCACTTTACCCACAGCCCTTACCTTGAAGCGCAGATGGAAGCGGAGCTGGGGCAGCTGATGATTGAACACTGGCGCAGCCTGCAGTTAGAGCAACCCCCAGCTGCTTTCATCATCGGGCCTTAAGGCCGCCGTGAAAGCCCACATCACGCTGGACGCAGTCAAAGGTGCATATAAAGCCCGTATCCAGCCCAAAATCACGTACTTTATTCTGACATTTAGGGCGTGGGGCACAGGTATGATTCAAGCAGCCATCTGGTCAGCCTGCCACAAATTGTTGCAGGGCATTATGATGTAAGGCTCTGAGAGACTGTGTTAGGGTGAACAGATGAAAAAACTGGCTCTCTTTGCTTTTGTCTGCGCTCTGTCGCTTAGCCCGGCTGCCGAAGCCTGTCTCAGCTGTGGCTGTGGCAGCACCGGTTCTGCTGCGGATCTCGGTGCCATTGGCGGCGCGGCCAGCCTCTTTGCCGACAATCAGCGCTGGCTGATTCAGTCGGGGGCCAGTTTTCGTCAGGTCACGGGCAGCTTCAACGAAGCGGGTCAGTGGTTTGAAACCCCGACCGACAGTTTGCTGCAGTCTTACCAGGCTTTGCTGGGCGTGATGTACTTTCCGGCGCCGGGCCTGAGCTTAGGCCTGCAGCTGCCCGTGCAGGGCAATCTGCTCTCAGGCGTGAGCTGGGGCAATTTTGGCAGCCTGACGCCTACCGACCGGCCCGCCGCACTGGGATACGGTCTGAGCGATCTGCAGCTGCAGGCTTCGTACCGCTTCTGGGGTTGGGAAGAAGGCGCTCTGGCCGCCTGGGGTAGTGCCTCGCTGCCCACGGGCCGACTGGATCCGGCCCAGCCGGAAGCCGCCACCGGCAGCGGTCAGACGGGGCTTTCGGGAGGGCTGATGCTGTTGTATCGGCCACTGCAGCCAGTCATTGATCTGAGCCGCCACGATCTGCACACCTGGTGGCAGGGCCTGATCTGGGAGGCCTTTGCCAATCTGGGCTATGCCCAGACTCTCGGAGAGCCGCCCACGGGCATGAGTCCCTTTTTTCAGGGCCAGAGCCTGATGTATCAATTACAGGGCAATGTGGCCTTTGCGCCCGGCTGGATTGCCGGACTGGGCCTCAACGGCCAGCTGGGCAGCTGGCAGGCCGGGGCCGGGCGGCAGCAGCTGGCCAGCCGCGTCAAAGTCGTACCCAGCCTGCAGTATGAGTTTAACCTGAGCCAGGGCCTGCGCTTTGCCGTGGGCTATGATTTGCCCGTGCTGGGCGCCAACAGCCTGACCGATACCTCTGTGTATCTGGTGTATTACCAGTTTTTTAAATAACAAAGGATCAACTCTCGATGCATTATTATCTGCTCTCTGCTTTACTCTGCCTGAATCTGTCTGCCTGCCAGGCTCCCGGCACCCTGCCGGCTCAGCCGTCAGCCAGCACAACCCCCGAAGCTGCTGCGGTGATTCAAACCCTTCAAGTGGGCCAAACGCCCCACGGCATCACCGCCGCCGGTGACTTTGTCTACAACAGCAACAGCGGTGAAAGCACCGTCAGTGTGATTGACGCCCGCAGCGACACGCTGCTGCCGCAGATTGATCTGGGTGAGGCCCGACCGGCTTACGTCAAGGCCACAGCAGACGGGCAGCACGTGCTGCTGCTCGACAGTACGGGGCAACTGCATGTGATCGCTGCGGCCACGCAACAGATTTTACAAAGCCTCCCCCTGGGTCAGGGGCCCGATGAAATGGTGCTGGGTTCAGATGCAAAGGTCTATGTTTCGCTGACGGGTGAAGCGGCCGTGCTGCAGCTCGACTTTGCCGCCGGTTTTGACGCCGTCCCGCAGATCACCCGCCTGAATGCCGGCGCGCCCCAGGCCGATGGGGGCGGCCACCGCAGCCTGACTGTGGGTCAGCAGTGGCTGGCCGTGCCCAATCCCGGCGACAATGATCTCAGCCTGATATCGCTCGCCAATGGTGAGATGCAGCGCATTCAGGCCGGCAACGATCCCGGCACGGTAGCCATCGGCGGCTGGGACGGTCAGGACCAGATGCTGCTGATTGGCAATCGGGCCTCCCATACCCTGACCCTGCACCATCTCGCCACCGGCCTGGCCCAGACCCTGACGGACGCCGGGCAGTCACCCACCGAAATGCTGTTGGTGCCAGAGCTGGAGCGGGCCTTTGTGACCATGGCAGGGTCCAATGAAGTCGCGGTGATTCAGTACCGCCAGCAGCGCCTGCTGGGCAAGGTCAGCGTGGGCCAGCGGCCAGTACATGTTTACCGCGCGCCAGCCCTGAGCAAGCTGACACTGCAGCATGAAGGCCATGACCACAGTGCACCCGAAATCTGGGTGGGCAACGATAGTGGCGACAGTGTCTCGATTATCGACGCCCAGACCCTGGCCGTGCTGGCCACCGTGCCTGTGGGCAAAGGGCACCACAAAATGGCTTTTGCCCATAACAAAGCCTATGTCAGCAATATTGCTGACGGAACCATCACCGTGATTGACCGCCAGCGCCTGCCGTATCTGCAGGCTGAATGAAGGTTGAATAAATCTTGACTGAGGGATCAGCGTAAAATTTCAGAGTGCCCAGTCAGGCATTCAGGGGGTGCTATATTCAAACCAAACACCCCTGGAGGAACTGAATATGCTAAAACGACTGCTGGCCCTGACCACCAGCCTGAGCCTGTTGGTCCTGCCTCTGCAGGCCCTGGCTGCCCCTGCTGAAGAACCGACATCCATGAGCCTGGAGGAGCGCCGTGCGGTGTATGCCGAACGGTCCAGTAATGCTTTAGCAGCAGGTCTGTGGAATCTCGTACCGTTTGGCACCGGATCTTTTTTACAAGGTGATATTACTGGTGGCGTAAGCATTTTGGCAGTAGATACTCTCGCTCTCGTTATGACCGGATGGGCGTTCCTTGAATTGGATTCTGGTAGCGGTTGGACTTGGGTTTATCAAGCACACCGTAAAACCCCGTCCTTCAGGTCGGGGATATAAGGTGTAGCCATTGAAAATGGCTCATCAACCAAGTATGCTATTTATATGCGCAAGACCTACAAATTCAAAGCCACTGCGAACGAAATAACAACACAGAATGCTGAACGCTGGCTGTATTTGTGCCAGCAGCTGTACAATGCAGCGCTTGAACAGCG
>JACYMC010000094.1 GCA_015272195.1 Candidatus Sericytochromatia bacterium | reverse complement strand
TAGGCTGAAGCGTCTTGACGTATAATGCAGGCAGCAAACCCGCACTGCAGCCGGGTCTACTCAGGAGGTTTATGCATTTTGCCAGTCCAGCGGCTTTTGCGCTTCTGAGCTTCTTGCCGCTTTATGCACTCTGGTCCTGGCGCCGTCAGCGCAAAGGCTTGCCTTTTTCTGCCCTGAGTCTGTTTGCCGATATCCAAAAGCCTCGCCCCTGGCGGCAATACATGGCTTCAGTCGCTCTGCTGAGTTGTTTTGTACTGGCTGTGATTGCCCTGGCCCGCCCTCAGGCAGGCCGGGAGGTGGTTTCGACCACCCAGAGCGGGATCGATATCATGCTGGCTTTTGACACCTCTGCCAGCATGCTGGCACAGGACTTCCAGCCCAACCGGCTGGAGGCTGCCCGTGAAGTGGTGCTGGAATTTATTCGCTCCCAGGAAAGCAACCGTGTGGGCGTGGTGGTGTTTTCAGGCCGGGCTTTTACCCTCATGCCCCTGACGGCGGACTACCATCTTTTACAGGATGCCATGGCGGAGTTGCATTACGAAATGGTGCGCGAGCCCGGTACGGCCATAGGAGATGCGATTGCCAATGCCCTCTACCGCTTTCGCGATGAAAACACCGATAGTCGGGTGATTATTTTGCTGACGGACGGCGAAAACACCGCAGGCAACACCCAGCCGATCGTCGCCGCGCAGATGGCGCGACAACAAAATGTGCGGGTGCATGTGATTGGCATGGGCAAGCCCGAAGGTGCACCTGTGCCGGTCATGAATCCGCGCACGGGTCGGCAGGAGTATCTGCGCGATGCCCGTGGCAATGTTTATTTAACCCGCATCAATGAAGACGATCTGAAACAGATTGCCAGCCTGACGGGCGGGCTGTATTTCCGTGCTGACAACCAGGCCAGTCTGAAGGCCATCTATGCTGAAATTGCCAAAATGGACACCACGGAGTACGAAGTCAGCCGTCGCACGCTTTATTCAGAACGCATGCATTGGTTTTTGCTGCCAGCCTTGATTTTGTTTATTCTGGCCCTGGCTTTGCGCTGGAGTGGCCGTCCGATCCTGGAACTGGATGCGCGTTAGGCGGCCTGCTCTTTGTTCTGGGCGTTTTTGCCAAAAAAGAACTGCAAGGGTCTGTGCAGTCGCCGGGCCCAGGAATATTCGTTGTGATGGCCGTGGGGATCCTCAAAATAAGCCAGGTTGTGGTTTTCCTGGTAGCCTAGCTTGATCAGTGCATCACGCATGCGCCGGGTCATGCTGAGGGTTTGCTGATTGGCTTCTGGCCGGTGAGAGCCGCACTCAAAGACCCCCATATCCATCCAGATTTTGAGATCTTTGGGATAGGTTTGCACATGTTTAAAAACAATACCGTTGCCCCACCAGAAAGAAGGGGACATAATGGCGACCTTGCCAAAAATATCGTGGTAGTGCCGGCCAATATAAAAGTTGATCAGACCGCCCAGAGAGGAGCCCATTACGGCCGTATTCTGGCGATCAGCCAGGGTACGGTATTTTTTGTCAATAAAGGATTTGAGCTCATGGGCCAGAAAGCGGGCGTATTTTTTGCCGTGCCCCCCCTGGGGCGTGGGACCGTCAATCACCATCTGGGTCCAGGTATACTCATACATGCGTGCCGGGGTGTTATAAACGCCCACCACAATAATCTCTTCGAGGCTGCCTTCGGCCACCAGGCGTTCCACGGTGTCGTTGACTTCCCAGGCGACACCGGCAAAAGAAGTGCGCGGATCCATGGTGTTATTGCCATCGTGCATGTAAAGTACCGGATAACGCTTATGGGGTTGCTTCTGATAGCTGGGCGGCAGATAAACAATAATATCGCGTTCAAATTCAAGGTAGCGTGAATAAAACTGATGATGCAAACGGATGTCTCCGGCCAGATGGGTGTGGCGGGTAGTGGTGGCTTCATGAAAGCTGAAGCCAAAACGGGGGGTATGGTGTTCTGTGCGGTGGGGTGAAACGGCTTCCTGCTGATAAGGCACACCATGATTGTGGCAGATAAACTGCATCAGGCGAATGACGCGCTTGCTCAGGCTGGGTTTAAATTTGATTTGCAGGGACATGGCTTTTCCTCTATTCAGATGCCCAGTATAACAAAACCTGTTGCGCTGGCGGGAGTTGATTCGTCACAATCTGACGGCCGCTGGACCCTGTCATTTGCTCCTAATTCTGCTAAGCTGTCAGTAAAAATACCGAAAGTGAGACTCCTTTATGCATCTGGTGCGGATTACCCTGGCAGCAACCGATCTTCAGGCCATGAAAACCTTTTATGATCGGGTCTTTCAAGCCGGATTTGAAGTACAGCAGACGCCTGCGGGCGCGTTTTATCACGGTCAGATTGCCGGACTGGCGCTGACACTGGTTCCCAATACGATTGCCCAGGTCCGGGCGGAGCAAAATCGCCAGCAGCTCAGTTTTCTGGTGCCGGATCTTGACGCTGCTTTAAGTAAGGCAGAGCTGGCTGGCGGTGAACGTCACGGTGAAGTGCTTGAAGGGCCGCAGGGCAAGCAGGCCGCGATTCTGGACCCGGACGGTAACACCATTGAATTTTTGCAGCAGGTCAGCTGAAACGTTTTGCGACCCCCAAAAAAGTGAACGGCCCGTTTTAGCGGGCTGTTGTTGTGTTGGTGCTGAATCAGGCGCCGGGTGCGCAGGCAGCTGCGGTGGCCTGCTGGAGATAGGTCTGGTACTCAGCGTTGGCAGATACGGCAGCCCAGCTGGCTTCAGGAATGGCATTGATAGCAGTAAATCCAGGCTGTTTTCAGCGCTGGCGCTGAAAGGCAATCAGGCTGTTTTCACGTCCATAGCGCCGGGTGCGTATACTCAGGGCTTTGGCCAGCTCCTGGCGCGTGTGGACACGGTTTTCACCGTTGCGTGCACCCGGATCATCGACCACAATCGAGCCATCACTGCGGACTTCTTTAACCACCACGTAGTGTCCCCGTGAGAGGGTGCCAATATTGGAGGTGAGTAAAATCAGTTTTTCACCGGCTGCCAGACGCCGGCGCATCTCGTCGAGGGTGCGATCGACGTTGGTGCTCAGACGCTTGATGTCATAGCTGATCTGCGCACCTTTCTGGCTGGCAGAGCGTTTAACCGCTTCGGCCACCTGGCTGGTACTCAGCGCATAAGGGCCACTGTGACTGCCGATAGGTGCCCCGACCAGGCGGCGCATCTGATGCATGGTTGGGGCGGAAATGCCGAATTGCTTCAGAATCATAGCTGCTGAGGCGGGACCACAGTTTGCTTGTGCTTCTTTTGCTGTTGCACCCGGTGCCCGACCCGTTTCGCCAAACTGAAACACAAAGGTGTTTTTCAGGGCTTGCCAGCCGCGATCCAAACCTGAAAGAATCTGCTCTGGCAATTGACGCAACACGGGCGATAACTGTAGCGTGGGCATGTGCTGAACCAGTCTTGAAACCGTGCTGAATTGTGTCAAATCCCTGCGCAGGCTTGTGTTCACGGGGCGCGTCTCGGTTGCGGCAGGCTGTGGTGACGCGGAACGTGAAAACAAGGCCTGAGGCGATTGCAGCGTTGAACCAGAGGGTAAGAGTGGAAAGCTCATCTTCTTATTATAGAGCTAAGTCACCTGAATAATGCGTCTTTATGCATCTGTTTTTAGTTTAAATATTCCACTTCGTCCCGCAGAAAAAAGTGACGTGGACTCGTCGCGGCACGGGTGGTGGCCGGTGGATAGGCTTTGGCCCAGGACGCATCCTGGGTGTTGGTCGCTGGCTGGGTCCGGGTCCATGCATTCTCTGAGCTCATGCGCTGCTGACGCGGGCTTTTACGGCCGCGCGGCTGTCTTTCTGAGTGCTCTGAACGTGGGGTCGTCCGGGGGGCTTCAGAGGATGTGCGTTGGGATTCAGCGCGCTGTGGGGGGCTTTCGTTTCTGATGGCTTCGACGGCCGGGGCGGTCTCGGCTTTTTTTTCAGGGCGTGCGGGGCGTGAGGGCTTGCGTTTTGCTGGTGTTTCTTTGGGGGCACGGTCTTCTTTGGATGCTGTTGTGGCTTTGGTGCGGGCGGCTTCCTGACGCTGGGGCGCTTCAGCCATTTCGGCCACTGGAATGCTGTGGCCGACAAAGTTTTCAATCGCCTTGAGGTACTTCATTTCCTCGCGGCTGGTGAAGGTGATGGCAATCCCCGTGGCTTCGGCCCGGCCTGTGCGGCCAATGCGGTGCACATAGTCTTCGGCGTGGGTCGGGGTGTCAAAGTTAATGACGTGTGAAACGTGGTTGATATCAATGCCGCGGGCTGCGATATCTGTGGCCACCAGTACGCTGAAGGTTCCCTGGCGAAAGCCATCGAGGGCGCGTTCACGTTGAATCTGGGTTAAGTTGGAGTGAATCGGTGCGGCATTGATGCCGGCCTGAATCAGGGTTTTTGCCAGCTGGCCCGCCCCGATTTTGGTACGGGTAAAAACAATCACCGAGGTCAACTCGTTTTGTTTTAAGAGTTTCAGCAAAAAGGCGTACTTGTCGTTTTTATGGATGTGGTAGACCGACTGAGTCACGCTGCTGGCGGTTGAACTGCGATTGCCGGCCACCACCATTTCAGCGTCCTGGGTCATTTTATGGGCCAGCTTTTCGATGGCTGGCGGCATGGTAGCTGAAAACAGCAGGGTCTGGCGCTGACGGGGCACATAAGAGAGAATTTCCTCAATATCGGGAATAAAGCCCATATCGAGCATGCGGTCGGCTTCGTCCAGGATCAGAAACTTGAGATCATACAGCCGGATCAGGCGGTTGCGCACGTGATCCAGCAGACGGCCCGGGGTGGCCACCAGAATGTCGACGCCATCGCGCAGCTGGTGTTCCTGAAAGCGGCTGCTGGCGCCGCCATACACCACCACGGTCTTGACAGGCATGTGCTGGCTGTAATCGACGATGGATTTGTGCACCTGATCGGCCAGTTCGCGGGTGGGGGCAATGATCAGGGCTTGCGGGTTGGGACCGCCGGGGGCAATTTTTTGCAGGATGGGCAGTGAGAAGGCGGCAGTTTTGCCGGTGCCGGTCTGGGCGCAGCCGATCACATCACGGCCTGAGAGTAAAAGTTCGATGGTTTTGGACTGAATGGGGGTGGGGGTTTCATAGCCCACGTCGGCAATGCCTTTCAGGAGTTCAGGGCCAAGTTCAAAGTCAGAAAATCGAATGGTCATAAGGGTGGGAAATGTGTCCTTTGTTGGGTAAGTATAAATATAAATAATTTTAAATTAATTAAATATTAAGTCTATATTATCATTGGTGAGTGGCTTTTGCAAGCCCGAGGCTTTTGTGGCAGTGCTTCAGAATGAAAAGTCCTGAGACAGCCTATCATCTGAGCCAGCCAGCCT
>JACYMC010000013.1 GCA_015272195.1 Candidatus Sericytochromatia bacterium | reverse complement strand
ACCCAGAACCGCCTCGCGTTCAATGAACATCTGCTGGATCGCTTTATTTCAAGGTTCGGTCTTGACCGAACTTCGATTAAATCCCACCCTGCCTACCCAGAGTTACGTGTTTACGGGGCCATTGCCTCATGAGTTCTGTCCGGAGTATTGCTACAGAAAGGAGCCAGTTTTTATCTACTGATCTGTTTGTGAGAAATGCGGGGTAGAGCCGACAATCGGTCAGGGCATAGCCTTTGGGAAAGCTGTAAGCCAAGGCAACGGCGATTTGACAGTTCTCGGTGCGACCGGCGGTTCCGGAGTATTGTCGTTGAACCCCTGCCGAGGCTTTGCCTTTCTTGAGGAAGCCGGTGTCGTCGACGCTCCAGCAGGCCTCTGGATGGTCCAATTGCGTATACAGCGTGCGTTCATGCCATTGTCGCAGGGCTTGGTGGTCCCACTTGGCCGTGCGTAAGAGGCGCTGAAAAGGTTGAGGATCTTCATACCCCGCCGTTTCGGCCAGGGTCCAGCAATTATGCTGACAGGGGGAAAAGCTCAAAGCATCCAGGTAGGCTACAGCATTCTGGAAGCTTTCTGAGCGGTGAAAGAAGGGGCGGATCTGGGCGTGTAAAGCGGCCAATTCCTGCCTCACTTTGGTAGAATCGAGTTACTCCATGATGTTTTCTCTGGTTTTGATCAACTCGAGTTCTACCATGGAGCTTTCTCATGTCGCTACCTAAATGACGTTGTAGTGTTAGGCACTGAGCCGCTCGATGAAATGACCGACTTACTGGATGAGCTGGACGCGCTCCTGGCAGAACTGGAGGCGGCTCTGGCTGAAATTCCTGAGATTTTGAGTGACATTGAAGATCTGCTGTCGGACCCGGACTATACCGAAGATGCCTTTGATGAAGAAGATGAAGACTTTTTTGCTGACGACGAAGCCGAACTGGCGGAAGAGCCAGAAGTGTTCTGAGCTTGTTTTTACAGGATTTTGTTTTGCGTCAGAAGCCAGGCAATAATTTTTGATAAGCCCCGATAATAAGAAAAGATCACTATTCAGACCCCAGCTTCAGGATGCAGGATGTGCCTATGAATATCAACCGGACCCACACACCACCCCCTCAGACACCCGCTGCAGGTGCTGCAGCACAGCTCCAGACACACAGTTACACCGTGCGCTCCGGCGACAGCCTCTGGCAGATTGCCCAGCGGGAGCTGGGCAATGGTGACGCCTGGCCAGATTTGTATGCCCAGAATCGCGAGGCCATTGGGCCCGATCCCAACCGTCTGCAGCCGGGTACGGTGCTGCAGGTTCAGGGCCGCACTGTGCCCACCCCCAGCCCCCGGCCTGCGGCTGACCCTGCAGGGGAGACGGCCTCTGCGGCCTCTGAAAACAGCTATACCGTCAGATCCGGCGACAGCCTCTGGAAAATTGCCGAGCGGGAGCTGGGCAACGGGGCCGCCTGGCCAGAACTGTATGCCCTGAACCAGGAAACCATTGGTCCCAGTCCTGATCGCCTGCAGCCCGGCATGGTGCTGCAACTGCGTCCGGCTGATCCTGCTGCTGCACCCGCTAGCCCGGCAGAAGCTCTGCCTGAAGACACGGCCCCGGCCCAGCCTGAACTGCCGGCGGCTGGCTCTGCCGCACCCAGTGTGCCCCTGCTTGACGAAGAGCCTGAAGTTCCTGCTGATCCGCCTGCAGCGACCGATGTGCCTGATGATGCAACGGCCCCTGTGCTGGTGGAAGAAGCCCCTGAGCAGCCCGCCGGGCCTGTCGTGAGCGAAGACGCAGCCCCTGCAGCGACCGATGTGCCTGATGATGCAACAGCCTCTGTGCTGGTGGAAGAAGCCCCTGAGCAGCCCGCCGGGCCCGCCGTGAACGAAGACGCAGCCCCCGCAGTCCCTGCGGACGCAGCCCCCCCTGCAACTGTTGAAACTCCGGCCCAGCCGCCCGCACCGGCAGCCGATCCGGCCCCTGCTGTGGAGACCAGCTCTCCCCCGTCGCCCCTGCAAAGTCAGGTTGAAAGCCTGGTGCGTCAGGTGGACCGCCGTGGGCAGAATGCTGCGGTTCATGCTGACCCGGTGGGCGGCATTCCCCAGGTGATCCGGGCGACCGATGAGCTGCTGGCACTGTATAACAGCGGTGAGCTGAACGCTCTGCCCGACGGGCCCCTGCGGGAGCAGGCTGAAGCCTGGGTGCTTGATGCCGCTGCCGCTCGCACGGGCAAGGCCCTCCAGGGCTGGAGTGGTTTTGCTGAAAGCGAAAATCAGGCCCTGCAGCACCAGCTGCAGTCGCCGGCCTTTCAGGCCCTGCCTGCCGAGCGCCAGGAGCGCCTTGTACAACAGGCGGCGCTCAGTCATGAGATTCTGATCAGCCTGCCTGATTTACGTCCCGATCAGCAGCAGGTGCTGCAGGCGCTGGCGCCCTGGCTCGGCGCGCCGCTCGCCGAAGCGCCGCCCGCGCCGTCTGCTGAAGCCGCTGGCGCGCCAGAACCCATGACAGAAGCCCCGGAGCCCCCGGCAGCCCCTGCGCCGCTGGCGTCGGCTGCGGTGCCCGCCACAGCTGAAGCGCCTGCCCCGGCAGCGCTTGCGCCACAATCGCCAGTCCCACCGGCAGCCGAAAGCCCGGCCGTTGTGCCTGCGCCTGACACACCTCCGGCTGTGGCTAGCGAAGCACCGGCAGCACCGGCTGCCCCCGCCGCTGATTCTGCGCCTCCGGCTGCTCCCCAGCCTGCCCAGGGGCCACCGGAGCATGCGACGCTTCCTGAAGCGCCTGTGACCCCTGCTGCCGAGAGCCTGCCCCAGGTACAGCCTTCGCCGGCTGAAACCCTGCAGATTCGCGCTGAAGTCTTACTTGAGCGCATTGACGGCAGAGGCTATACGGCCTCCCATCATGGCGATCCGGTGGGCGGTATTCCGCAGGTGGCTGAGGCCATGGGCGAGGTGCTGGGTCTGGTCAACAGCGGTGAAAACAAGATCCTGGCCGATGCGCAGCTGCAGCAGCGTCTTGAGAGCTGGGCCACCGAGATTGCGGCCGCCCGCTTCAGCCGCGAAGCCCAGCGCTGGGACGGTTTTTCTGAAGGCCAGGCCGCCAGCCTGAACCAGCACCTCAACTCAGCTGCGTTTAACGCCCTGCCGGCTGAGCGCCAGCACCAGCTGCTGCAAGCGCTGACCATGACTTACGATATCGCCCGCAGCCTGCCCAATGCCGGGCCTGAAACCCAGGCCCTGCTCAGCACCCTGCAGCCCCGGCTGGAGCCCCAGCTGGGCCATGCGCCGACCGCTGAAGCCGCCCCGGCTGAAGTCGAAACGGCTGCCAGCAGCCCCGAGTACCAGACCTTGGCCGAGACCCTGGCGCGCAAATCCAGCCGCTGGGGCAGCTTCAGCCATGCCGATAAGGCTGCCCTGCTCAAACAGCAGGCCGAGGCCGTCTGGCAGGCCCAGCCCGCTGAGCGCGCCCGGCTGGCGCTGGACCTGGCCCACAACGATCAGCATGAGCTGGCTGGTGAACTGCTCAGCCGAGAACCTGCACTGGCGGCAGATATCCTGCAGCAGCCGGGCTTCCCTGCCGTGCGCCTGCTCGACAACCTCAAAGATGGTCCGGCCATTGACCTGATGCTGGGCCTGGCCCGGAGCGCGACGCCAGAAGCGCAGCAAGTGCTCTCAGATACCCTTGAAGCCTTTGACGCCTTTTTCTCCTTTCAGGATCGCACCGCACCTTTTGCCCAGCTGACCCAGAGCCCGGCTTTTGCCTCACTTTCACCGGAGCTGCAGGCCCGTATCCGTGACTTTGTGAGATAAAACCGGCGCTTTTCCTTTGCCTTCTGATGGGAGCGGGTGCTCTGCAGCTGGCGTTCTGGCCGGCTCAGGCTCAGGCCTCCTCCCAGCTGGCTGTGCCGATGCGCATCGCCATTCTGCCCTTTAAAAACCTCAGCCGCCAGAGCGACGATGAATGGCTCAGCGAGGCTTTTGCCGAGAGTCTGAGCCTGTCGCTGCTGCGGGTCAAAGACCTGCAGCAGGTGGAGCGGGGACGTTTACAGCAGGTCTTGCAGGAGCACTATATTTGGTCAGAGTGTCTTTGCTGATGCCGAGACCGCTCCCCGACTGGGTCAGCTGCTGGGGGCCGAAGTGATGCTGCTGGGCTCTTATCAGCGCAGCGGCGATCAGCTGCAGGTGAGTGTGCGGCTGGTGGATGTCAATACAGGTCAGGTGGATGCCGGCCGTTTTGCCCAGGTTGAAGGGGCTTTTGACCAGCTCTTTGGGTTGCAAAAACAGCTGGCCCGTGAACTGCTGCGCAGCCTGGCCCTGAACCCAGACGCCCAGGCCCTGCAGGGCCTGGACCAGAATCTCTCAGCCACGGCCTTTACCAGTGCTTACCGCTACTATGCTGAGGGCATGCAGCAGCTGCGCAAAGGCCATCTCTTTGCCTGGCAGAACGCGCTCAAGGCCTTTGCCAAAGCCCTGATCGAAGACCCTGACTATGCCCTGGCCCTGGCGGGCCTGGCTGAAGCCCATGCCTGTATCGCCCAGGATTTGCTGCTGCTTAAAGTGCAGCCGCCGGGCCAGGATGCGGCAGAGCACGCCCGTCTGGCACGCAGTCTGGCGGCCCAGGCCCTGGGGCGTCAGCGCGAGCTGCCCCAGGTGCATCGGGCGCTGGCCCGGCTGGCCCAGGCTGAAGGGAAGCCTGAGGAGGCTCTGACGGCTGCCCGTCAGGCGCTGGCCCTCAATCCTTATGACCTGGATTCGGTCAACGGGTATGTTGATCAGCGCATGACCATGGGCATCACGTCCCAGCAGGCCCTGCGCCGTGAGTTGCAGGCGCTGGGGGTGAATCTCGATACACCTCAGCTGCGCTTGCGTCTGCTGGAGCTGGCTTACGATGCGCTGCTGATTAAAAGTGACCCGGATTTCAGCGGGCTGGCCCATGAGATCAGCGCGCTGTTGTCACTCCTGTCTGAGCATTATCCGGTTTATGGCCCAGAGCCTGCCTCTGCAAAACCCCCAGGACCGGGAGCAGGGCTTTCTGACGGCAGAGGCCCTGTTTGAGCGGGCCCTGAATCTCAGCCCACAAACGGCGGCCATCTGGTACAATCGTGGCCTACCTCATCTTTTCATGAGTGCTGAAAGGCAATAAAATAGACCCTAAGAAACATTTGAAAGGGGCATATATGACATTACATCAGATTTTATCTTGTTTTTTGCGCGCTATCAAGGGTTCCAGTCTCAAATCGATGGCGCAACAACTGAAAATTTCAGACTACCGTTCACTGATAGCCTTTTTTCACAAAGCCTGGAATCCGCAGGAATTGCTTACAGCTACTGCAAACCAGCTGTTGTCTTTGCAAAGCGGCTATTTTATCCTCGATGAAATCGTGCTTGAAAAACATTCTGTCGGCAAATTCTGCCTGGTCAAGCATCGCTATAAGTCTGACGGTGGCTACA
>JACYMC010000187.1 GCA_015272195.1 Candidatus Sericytochromatia bacterium | reverse complement strand
CAGCTTCGGCTCTGGTTTTCAGGGCTGGCGTATGTTCTGGTGCAAGCGATTCGCCGGCTCGGATTGACGGGCACAGAGCTTGCCAAAGCCCAGGCCGGAACAATTCGGCTCAAGCTGTTGAAGGTAGCGGCGCGCGTCCTGCATGTCGGTGGGCACCTGATCTGTCAATTGGCGAGCGCGTGCCCCTTTCGTTCTCTGTGGGGACAGGTTCTGAAGCGATTGCGAATACCGTGAGCCTGAGCCCCTTCACCAAGATCTCAATCGCCTGAAACCAGGTTATCTTTGGCCTGTCGTCTTTCACCCAGCGAACGAACAAAGACAATGAATCAAGCGTGAAACGGCCTGTTCAGAGGCTACCGAGTTCAGTAAAAACTCCCGAAATATACCCTACACCTTATGTGAACGCACCTTTGTGAGAAATGCGGGTTAGCCCGCTGCAAAGGCTCTACTCGACAGGCCCTGAGCTGACGACAAAATCAGTACAGCATGCCGTTGTCGATACCAAAACAGCGCAAATACACGATAGGCTGTCTTTTGCAGCACTGCCCACTCAAAAACAGCCTGATGCCGCAATCCCTCTTGATTTTATTCCCGATCAGGAGCCGGAAACCGTTCTGCTTGAACTGGTCAAGATGCGCAATGCCGGACCCGAAGGGGAGTGGTACTCTGAGCAAGGGGCCTGCATGGATTTTGCAGCCCGCTGGTTGAGCGATCTCCAGCAGCGCGGTATCCCGGTCCGATTTGCCATGACCCAAACCACCGGCCCCCAGGGACAAGTACAGGTGCCATCCGGTCAGCAGTCAAGAGACCTGTTTCACGCCTTTCTGATCCTGGATACACCGCGAGGTGAACTGATTCTGGATCCCATCTGGAAACAGTTCAGCGCCGATAAGCAGGCGATTCGGTACCTGCCTTCTGTTTTGCTGGGCTCACTGGCAGAAATCAAAGCGGTTTATCAGGCTGCACACAGCACGCTGCAACTGGAAACCCATGGAGCTGCCCCCTATCAGGGTCAGTACGAGCTCAACTCACTGGTTGAACTGCTTTACAGCGCTGGCAGCGCACAGCCGTTTCGTCAGTTTTTAAAAGATGCTCAGACCGAGACTGACAAGCCTGTCGACAGAGGTACAGACACTTCTGATGGATAAGGCGCTGTCAGTGTTACCTGGGCAATCTGATCCAGCGCATCCAGTGCGCGGGGGTTCAGCTGCAGCAAAAGCTGCTGTACGGCCTCAGGCAGACTGATCTGATGTCCAGGGGAGCGCAGCACGGTCTGCTGCTCAATTTGAAAGTGTCCTTGTAAAAGCCCGGCCAGCTGCTCGGGTGCCACATAGCTGAACACATCCAGTGGTGGCGTATGCCAGTAATCACTGTGCCAGCGATCGCTGAGCAGTTGCTTGAGCAGGCGCTCGTGGCGGGGCTGATAGGTGACCAGCAAGAGGCGGCCACCCGGCGCAAGCGCCTGTTGCAAATGCGCCAGGGTTTTGGCTGGGGCCTGCGGAATCTGCTCCAGACCGAGGGTACAGATAATCAAATCGTAATGCGCGGCGGTCAATTCAGGCGCCTGCCAGCGCTTCCAGTTCCAGACGTGCAGAGTGTCCGCCGCAAAGGGCAGGTTTTCATCACGGGCCAGCAGTTCTGCAGTCAGACGGGTAAAGCCCGTCAGCTCCAGCACCCGCTGGGGTTGTAACTGCTGAAACAGCTCCAGATAAATGGGCTCCAGATGTCTGGTAAACAGATCTTCAAAGTTCTCCACTTCCAGCCCCAGGCCATTGCGATCCGTGATGCGCGCAAAATGCGGATAGGCTGCATTAAAGTCTTCCAGGCTGTAGTGATTGCTAAAAAACAAAAAGTCGCGCTTGTCCTGATCGAGGTAGTTAAAGGGTCGCCAGTCTTCCTGATCGTTGGAGACAATGCCCCGCTGGCGGGCTTCTTCCCAGAATTTGGTGCCCGGAAAGGGCGTGAGGCGAAACACACCGGCCATTTTCATGGGCGGGAAGTTGTGCCGGATAAACCAATAGGCCTGCTGCAGCTCCGAATAGGTTTCGTCAGGCGCGCCAATAATAAAATAGCCACCCATGCGAATGCCATGGCGCGCACAGATATCAATCGCGCGCACGTTTTCTTCGACCTTGTTGCGGGGGCCTTTGAGATAGTGCAGCATGCGCTCCACCCCCGACTCCAGCCCAAAAGTCACAATCGATACGTTCATATCGCGCATGAGCCGGGCCATATCGTCAGAAAACACGCTGGCTTTGGCCATACACACAAAGCTGACCCGCTTGTGCAGGCCCGCCTCGCGAATGCCCTGTGTCAGGGCGTGCAGACGCTTTTTGCTCAGGGCAAAGAGGTCGTCATGAATGCTGATATGGGTCTGCTCCGGGTGATGGCGCAGAATATCCTCAATCTCCAGCACCACGCGCTCCACCGAATGGTAGCGGACCTTTTCCTCGTTCATGCTGAAGATGCAAAAGACACATTTAAACGGGCAGCCCCGTGAGGTATAAATGGGCTGGGGCCACTGGATTTCACGCTGCAAAGGCGGCCAGTAGGCTTTCATCACGGAGCGATCCGGCGGAATAATCAGATCCAGATCCTGGGGCGTTTCACGCGGTGGCGTAATTTTACGCTGGCCTTCGTCCCAGTAGACAATGCCGTTGACATGCTGCAACTGATCAGGGCTTAACTGCCCTTTTCGCAACAGGGCCAGCAGCTCCACAAAGGTCTCTTCGCCTTCGCCCACCACGCCCAGCTGAAAATCTTTGCCCAGGGTGCCGGGCAGGGCATTGATATGGGGCCCCCCCAGCCAGATGGGAATCTCAGGCAAATGGCGCTTGAGATAGCGGGCAGCATCAATCGACTGGCTATAGGTTTCGGTGTAGGCAGAAATCCCAATCAAGTCGGGCTTACTGGCAATGACCTGCTCCACATCCACCTCAATCTGCACATGGGTATCCGGGAAGCGGGCCTTGGCAGCAGACGAAAGATAAGCCAGACCAATGGGACCACTGGACTGGTTGTGGGCATGGCGATAATCTTTAAGAATCAAAAAACTGATACGCATGGTGTTCCTCTGGCATTATCATACCCGAGAGCAGGGTTTGTGTTCCAGCCCTGTGGTTTAAAACAGATAACGCAGACCCAGGATATCGCCATTGCCATTAACACCCAGGCTGGCCTCCAGCCAGGGCTGTGGACGCCAGGCCAGGGCCACGCCGCCCACCGGCGGCAGAAATAACCAGCCTTGCGGCGGAATAAACAACGAAATACCCGGCACAATATTTAAACGCAGGGTCAGCTGGCGGTTGAGATCATAGGCCAGAGCGGCACCAAACTGCAAATAAGCTGGAGAGTAGCTTTGGGTACTGCCTCTGATATTCAGATCACCATAAACCCCCCCGATAATCCCCATATAAAAACCGTTCTGATTCAGCAGCTGGTACTGGGCGTAGAGGCTATAACGCGGATTGCCAAAATCTTCACCAAAAAAGAAAGGTGCTGCGCCACTCAGGCCCAGCTCCAGACGACGGCTGAGCTGTAAACTGGCCCCGAGAGAAGGTGCCGAGCCCAGCATCAGGCTGTTCTGGGGTCTGTCAGCGGCGGGCAGATGGGCAGCAGAGACCGGCAGCCCCAGACCGAGCGACAGACTAAAACAGATAACGGAGCGCAAAAATATCCCCATTGCCGTTAAATCCTGCACTTGCTTCAAATTGCTCAAAAGGTTGGAAAGCCAGCTCAATCCCGCCACCGGGAGGAAAGAGCCCCCAGCGCTCAGAACGAGAAAAGCCAATACCTGCGACAAAATTAACCCGCAAGACCACCATCGGATGCATCTGATAGGCCAGACTCATGCCGGCTTCCAGTCCAATCGGCGCAAGCGGGAAGTCTTCCCGCTGAAAGGGGTCCAGGTCGCCAAAAATACCAAGCACTCCCCGCATCACGAGGTTTTCGGTTTGCAAAAGGGTATAGGTGCTGCGCAGATCGTAACGAAAAAAGCCAAAAGCCTCATAATAAAAAGGCATGGCTGTCGAAAAACCCAGAGACCACTGAGGCGAAAGCGAAACATCAGCCGCCAGAGAGGGGGCTGAACCCAGAGAAACCGAGTGGCCGCTTAAATCCGCTTTGGGCATGCTGGAAGCAGCCGCCGGTGCTGCCAGCACAAAGCAAGACAGGAGTCCTGGCACAAGATATCTTGAGATGAAATGTTTTGTAGGCATAGGATTAAAGTTCCGCCCGTTTATCTTAACAGCTTAGCCCCTGCTTCAGCCAGCACCTGCCGGTAGATCTGCAGCAAATGCTGCAGGCTTTGCAGGCTGACCCACTCACCGGCCTGATGAGATCGTCCGCCCACCGGCGCCAGACTCAGTACGGGGACCTGCAGCTCAGCCAGAATGTTTTCATCGGCCACAGACCAGCCCAGGGCTGTGGGTAGGCGATGACCCAGAACCTGAAGGGCACATTGCTGCAGCCAGCGTACACAGGCCTGATCCGGTGCCACAGCATAGGCCTGTGGGTTTGGCGTCGGACGGGGAACCGCCTGCAGCACAAGTCCCGGCACCATAGCACTGAAATAAGCCTGCAGTTCTTCAGCAATCACTGTACTGCTATGACCTGGCAAACTGAAATAAGCCAACTGCAGCTGGCAGCTGGCCGGCGTTGAAAGCCCCAGACGCTGGGTGCTGAAACCCAGCCAGGCCAGGCCTTCACTGGCCCCTGTCTGCATCTGATAAAAAGGATAGTCACGGCTGCTGAGCATCAGCTGGCTGGCCAGTTCAGGCAGCCCCGGCAGATCAGAGCTGGCCGCCACGGCAGCATGCTGGCTGTGACCGCTGAGCGTCAGCTCAAACTGCAGACAGCCCCGGCGACCCAGACCCAGCGTGATTTGCTCAGCGTCCACCGTGATTTCAGGCACCAGCACCAGGGCCACATCTTTCAGCCAGGCGCTCTCTTGCTGCACCAGGGTCCAGGCTCCGGCAGACCAGGCTTCTTCATCTACACCCAGGGCAATTTTAAGCACATAATCCTGTGGGGTCGCTTCAGCGGCAGCCTGCAGGATCACGGCCAGACCGCCCTTCATATCAGAACAGCCCAGCCCCGTCAGCAGATCGCCGACCTGCTGCAGAGCAAAAGGATCATGGGCCCAGTCACTGGCGGGCGGGACGGTATCCAGATGGGCATATAACAACAAGGCCGGTTGTTCTTGATCTGGCGGACCTTTTTCAGCCAACAGATTAAAGCGCTCAGCCGCTGAATCTGGCAGGTATTGACGGCGGGTGGCAAAGCCATGGGCCTGTAAAAATGCCTCACACCAGACAGCCACTGTCGCTTCCTGCCCGCTGGGCGAACGCATAGCAATCAGGGCCGCCAGAAGATCCTGAAGCGTGTGGGGCAGATTCTGAGACATCGCTCAGCGGGTACTGGCCACAACCTGTCCCTCGCGCAGCACGTCCCAGCGATCGCTTTCGCGCACAATCTGCAAAAAGGTGATCCCGTTCTGCTCCAGGTGCACGGTGTTTAAAAAACCACCGGCATTGATCTGGCCAAAACCGTTATACACCTTGCCTTCAATATTGGCCGAAAAGGCCAGCTGGCCGCTGAGCTGACTCTGATCAGACTGACTCAGACCGTTAAACTGCAGGGTCAGATCCTGAAAATCAGGGTGATTGGTTTGCTGACCCTGGCCACTGAGACGGGTCTGAAAGCCGCCACGCAGCGGGATCTGAGTAGGCCATTCACCCTGCAGCACCAGATTGAGCTGACTGCTGAAAGGAATGCCACTTTGCTGCAGGGAGAGCTGATAACGGTTGACGCTTTCAGGGAAACGGCGGGCCGGCAAGGGCTCAGGACCATAAGAGCCAAAACCCAGCAGATCAAAACCCTGTCCTTCAGCCGGATAGGGCTGACCGCTGCGATCACGGAGTGCCAGGGTATAGCGGGCCCCGTTACGGGTGTCGTAATGGGTGTACTGACTGCCGTCAAAATACCACTGGCTCAGATCGCCGGCGTTTTTGACCGTATAGTAGAGGTGGTTTTCAAGGTTTTGGCGGTGGCTGGCCAGTTCTGTACTCAATACCAGCAGCTGGCCACTGCTGCGGGCCACATGGATCATTTCAGTGGCCAGGGCAATCTGCTTGCTCTCCAGGGAACGGTTGGCACTCGGACTGATCTCAGGCGCAGCACTGGGAAAAATATCCGGGCGCACCCCCTGAATCACCTGGGGCACCCAGCAGGCCTGCAGGCTGAGGCCCGCGCAGGTGAGTGCAATCAGCGGCAATGGTTTAAACATGGTTCGGATCCCTTTCTGGCACAGTCCCATAATGCCGTGCATCATACCACAAAGCGGCACGCGCGGCGAGTTTCAGGGCGTGAGAATCCGGGCCCCCAGCGTGTCCAGCTGCTGGGGACTGAAGCGGGCGACAACAGCTTCTGCCTGCCAGCGCTGGCACATGGCCTGTCCGGCCTGCTCCAGCAGATCTGCTGAGGGCGCCAGCACCAGCAGGGTCGGTCCGGCACCACTCAGCACGCAGCCCAGCGCCCCGGCTTCACGGGCCGCCTGCATCACAGCCTGCATACCGGGAATCAAAGCCTGGCGATAAGGCTGATGCAGCTGGTCTTGCAGGGCCCAGGCCAGGGTTTCAGGCTGGTTCAGACACAGGCCACTGACCAGTGCGGCCAGATAGGCACTGTTGCTGACGGCCGTATTCAGGCTGACCTGCCTGGGCACCACAGCACGGGCCGCAGCCGTACTGAGTTCAAAGGCCGGCACACAGACGCCCCAGTGCAAATCCGCTGGCACAGGCAAACACAGATAGCGGGCCGGCTGGGTTTCTGGCAGGTTTAAAATACAGCCCCCCAGCAGGGCGGGGGCCACATTGTCAGGGTGCCCCTCAATTTCAATGGCAAAACCGAGCAATGTGTCTTTGTCAAAAGGATTGTCCAGCCAGGCATTGGCCGCCAGCAAGCCGGCCACAATGGCGCTGGAGCTGCTGCCCAGACCCCGTGCCGGCGGAATATGCACTTCCTGCCGAACCGCAAAGACAGGGGCCGAACGCTGACAGGCAGCATACACATGCTCCACAGCCTGGCGAATCAGGCTGTCTGCGTCCAGCGAAAAGGAGCAGGCCGCTGCTTCAGGACCCGTAAAGGTCAGCTGATAGTGCTCGGCCTGCTGAAATTCAAACAGGTTATAGCGATCCAGGGCGAGGCCGAGTAAGTCGTAGCCCGGCCCCAGATTGGCACTGGTGGCCGGGACACAGATTTGCATCAGCCCAGTTCGCCGTTGCTCTGTACTTTGAGGCTGCTGTTAAAGGCCCGCTTAACAATATCTTCGACCCGGCTGGCAGGTACAAAGAGCTGAATAAAGTAGACACCGCGCTGTTCGTCATACTTGCTCTGGCGCTCAATCAGATTGCCGAGCTCAGCCTCTACACGCCGGGCGGCTTCAGCCTCAGACATGTCGCTTTTACTGGCTTTTAAATAGGCTTTGGCAATCTGCTGTGCGATGACCTGCCGGGCATTGCGCATGGCGTCTTCTTCAGCCATGCGGGTGTTTTCCTGCGTGCTCAGCTTATAATCTGAGCGGCCATAGCTGGCCACCGTCAGGCCGGAATAGCTCCAGTCTGTCGGGTTCTGGGCCCAGTCAGGACGGTCAATAACGCCTTCCTGTGCGGCGCAGCCCCACAACAGAGCCAGGGTAATCAGAACCTTAGAAGCACGTGCAAAATGGGGCATGAACCTAACCTCTTTGAACTCATTCGCTGCTGCATTGTACCTTAAAATGCCGCCGGCCCGTCCGGTGATCTGAAAGCGCCCGGAAGAACCGGCTCAGTTATCAACAACCTCAATATTGACCCGCTGCTGTTGTTTGATCGCAGCGGCTTTGATCAAGGTGCGCAAGGCGTTGATGGTTTTGCCCCGACGGCCGATAATACGCCCCCGATCATCAGGGTGCACCTGCAGGCTGATCTCCAGCTGCTCCAGCTCCTGGGCGTCTTCGGATTCAAACTGAGAAATCTGAACCGAGACCTCATCCGGGTTTTTGACCAGCATTTTGGCAATGGATTCAACGGCTTCGCTGAGTGCCATGGCTTAGGCCTGGGCTTCCTGAGCGTTTTTAGCCAGTCTTTCGACCACTTCAGTCGGCTGGGCGCCCTGGGTCAGCCACTTGCTGTAAGCTTCTTTGTCCAGACGCACTTCAGCAGGCTTGCGGCAAGGGTCATAAAAGCCGATTTCCTGAATCGGACGGCCGTCGCGGCGGCTTTTGGAGTCAATCACCACAATGCGATACACGGGCTTCTTTTTGGAACCAAAGCGTTTCAGTCTGATTTTAACCATGAGAGAGATGTTACCTCGAAAATTTCTTTAAATCTTTATACTGTTGATCCCTGATGTGCCGCTATCATGCGCTGAATGTAGCGCCAGCATAAAAGCGGCAGACGAATAAAAACTGCTGAAGCGCAAAACAAACAGCGGATGGGATCAATCCAGCGTTCATTTTATGCTATTTCAGACCCTGCGACAAGCAGATCCTGCACAGGACCTAGATACAGCCCATCGCCTGCAGGGTTTGCTGCAGGCTGTCACGATGTGCTGTGCTCATGGGGCAGAGGGGCAGGCGATATTGTTCGGTGATCCAGCCTTTCATGGCCAGAGCGGCTTTAATTGGAATCGGGTTGGTTTCAAGCATCTGGGCGACATAGAGCGGGCGCAGCGCTTCGTCCTGGGCGTGGGCACCTTCAAGGTCACCGGCCAGGGCCGCTTTGACCAGCGCCACCACCGCTTCGGGCAAAAGGTTTGAAGCCACTGAAATACTGCCATGGCCCCCGGCCTCAACAATTTCAAGGGTCAGGTTGTCGTCGCCACTGAGCACGGCAAAACCGGGCGGCACGCTCTGAATCACCTCACAAATCTGCGGCAGATCACCAGAGGCCTCTTTGACCCCTTTGATATTCGGGCAGGCCTCAATCAGACGCAGCAGGGTCGGGGTTTCAAGGTTGACCGCCGTTCGCCCCTTGATATTGTAAAGAATCACCGGGATCTCCACCGACTCGGCCAGGGCCTTGAAGTGCAGAAAAAGCCCTTCCTGGGTCGGTTTATTGTAGTAGGGATTGACCAGCAGACAGGCGTCCACGCCGGCTTTTTCGGCCTGACGGGTCGTGCGAATCGCCGAACGGGTACAGTTGGAGCCGGTACCGGCAATCACCTGACAACGGCCGTTGACCCAGCGGGTGACCTGGGCCACCACCTGATCGTGTTCTTCGGTGCTGAGGGTGGGCGACTCACCGGTGGTACCCACAGGCACAATACCGGCCACACCGGCGGCAATCTGTTTTTCGACCAGCTGCTCAAAGGCGGCCCAGTCGATCGCTTCTGAGGCAGTAAAAGGGGTCACAATGGCAGTATAAACACCTTGAAACGGCATAAAAAATCCTTTCTGGCGTGCTGCCACAGCCCTTCAGACTGAAGCGACGGGCAGCACGCACGGCGCGGCGCAAATTTCAATGAGCACAGTGTCGCACGAACAACCCGGCGCGCAAAGCGCTTGTGCACAAAAGTTTTTGTGTCTGCGGCTGCTGCCAGCTCTTTAAGCGACAGGCTGAGGCGCATGGGCGGCTTCAGCCGCGCCCAGCTCCCGCAAAATGCTTTCGGCGGTGGCCGGTATTTTAAGACCGGTCAGCTGACGCCCGTTGGCGTAGCTGAGGGCATTTTTGACCGCGGCCCAGACCGACAGGCCCAGCAGCAGCGGCGGCTCACCCACAGCCTTGCTGCCGCGCACGTTTTTGGCCTCGTGATTGCTGAGCAGCTTAATATTAAACTGCCGGGGTGTATCCTGAATATTGGGAATTTTATAGGTGGTGGGAGAATGCGAGAGCAGATGCCCTTCGGGATTCATGACCAGATTTTCGCTGGTGACCCAGCCCATGCCCTGCACAAAGGCCCCTGAGACCTGCCCATAATCAATGGCTTCATTGATCGGTCGGCCCAGATCCATCAGAATATCCGTGCGCAGGACTTTGAGTTCCCCCGTAAAGCGGTCGATCAGCACTTCTGAAGCGGCCACCCCGTTGGTAAAGTAACGAAAGGGTGTGCCCACCCCCTGCTCCTTGTCAAAACCAATGCCGGGGATTTTAAAAAAGCCGTAGCCCGAGAGTGAAATGCGGTTGAGATAGGCCATGTTGACCGCATCTTCAAAGCTGATGCGCAGCTCAGGCTGATCGCGGTGATAGATTTCACCTTTTTCGAAAACAATGTGCGCATGGCTGCGCACCATGTCCAGCTCGATTTCTTCGAGCGGGCCACGCTCAGGCTGCTCAAAATGGGCGGCCACACAGGCGGCCAGCCGGTCGCGGATCTGCTCGGCGGCCAGCTGGGCCGCCGCCCCGTTAATGTCGGTACCGCTGGAGGCCGCCGTGGGTGAGGTGTTGTGGTTGCGCTCGGTGGAGGTGGCCATCACCATGACCTGTGTAGCGGGCACATCAAAGACCTCAGCCACTATCTGGGCAATTTTGGTGTGCACGCCCTGGCCCATTTCGGTGGCCCCGGTCGAGACCTGAAAGCTGCCGTCGCGGTGCAGATTCACCAGGGCGTTGCCCTGGTTCAGAAAGCGGGTGGTAAAAGAAATCCCAAATTTCACGGCGGTCATCGCCAGGCCCTTAATCTGGGTCTGTGAGGCGGCGTTAAAGGCCGCAATCTCTTCCCGGCGGCGGGCGTAGTCCGCACTGGCGTGCAGGCCGTCAAAGAGCTGAGGCAAAACATTGTTCTCGACCACCTGGCCGTAGGGCGTGGTGTTGCGCTCGCCTTCGTAACAGTTGCGCCGGCGCACGGCATAGGCGTCTTTGTTGAGATAAATGGCCATGTCTTCGAGAATATGTTCGATCACCGCCACACCCTGCGGCCCGCCAAAACCTCTGAAGGCCGTATTGGGCGGGGTATGGGTGCGGCAGATCTGCCCCGTAATCAGAGCCACGGGCAGATAATAAGCGTTGTCAGAGTGCAGCATGGCCCGCTCCAGCACCGAAGTCGAGAGATCGGCATAGGCCCCGCCGTCAGAGTAAAGATGAATTTCAGCGGCGACAATGCGCCCCTCAGCGTTAAAACCCACCTTGTAATCGGTCTGAAAGGGGTGGCGCTTGCCAGTCATGACCATGTCTTCGTCTTTGCTCAGCACCAGCCGGGCCGGACGTCCGAGCTTCTGGGCCGCCAGCGCGGCAAAAACCGCAAAAGGCGCCGCCTGCGACTCTTTGCCGCCAAAACCACCGCCCATGCGCTTCACAATACAGGTTACCTGGTGCTGCTTCAGACCCAGGGCCTCAGCCACCAGATGCTGCACTTCGGTGGGGTGTTGCGAAGAAGAATGCACTTCGAGATTGCCGCGCTCGCCGGGGTAAACCACGGCACAATTGGACTCCAGGTAAAAATGGTCCTGACCGCCGTTTTCAAACACCCCTTCCAGCACATGCTCTGCTGAAGCAAAGGCCGCCGCCAGATCGCCGCGCTGAATCGTGCGCTTGACGGCAATAAACTGCTGCTGCTGGCGGGCTTCGCCAATGCTCAGAATCGGCGTCAGCGGTTCAAGATCCAGTTTAACCAGGCGTTTGGCAATTTTGAGCGTTTCGCGATCTTCAGCGGCAATCACCACCAGGGGCTCGCCAATAAAGTTGACCGTTTGATCAGCCAGCAGCGGCTGATCCTGAATGATGGTGCCCCAGATGTTGTGATGCAGATCAGCAGCGGTAAATACACCCGCCACGCCGGGCAGAGCCTTTGCAGCAGCCAGATTGATGGATTTGATGCGGCCATGGGCAATCGGAGACCCCACCACCCCAACGTGCAACTCCCCGCGCAGGGGCGCACGATCGTCAATAAACACCGACTGGCCCGTTACATGGCCCCAGGCAGAATCGTGAGGGAGGGATGTGGTCATAAGGCGGCTCCTTGACAGCAAAATAATATACTCACATTGTAACAAAGAGAAGGGATCAGGCCCAAGCCAACTGCAGCAAAGCATAACCCCCTGAAAATGTTTGGCAGGCCTTGTATTTCGTCTTTAAATTGTTCTATGATATATATTAATATATATACATAAATATATATATATTAATAAGATATGAGCGTTATTTACCCTGAAGCCCATCGCCAGGCGCATACCTTAAGCGCCATGGCACGACCAGACTTTATGCCGGCAACAGCACCCACAACCCCTGTGAATCTGGATGTGCTGTCTGAAACCGTGGATCAGAAAGCCGATCGCATTGATATCGCCAACCGGATCAGCTCACTGCCCGATGATGCACTGCGCCTGACCGATGGACTCAGTGATACCTTGCAGGCCATGCAGTCACTGGCAGAAGCCGCCGAGCATGTCGATGACGGTGTCCGCATGGTGGATGCGCTGGCCGATCTCTCACAAAAATCACGCCTGGCAGCACTTGTGGCCCAGAGCAGTGATGAAAGCCTGCTCTGGCTGGCGCAGCAGGGAGGGCGCTACAGTCAAAGCCTGGGACGTATACAGCAAACGCTGGGCAAAGGTGTACAGAACTTTCAGGCCCTGCCGGGTCTGCGCTGGTGGTTTAAACCCCAGGTGCAGCACACCATGAATCACAAAGTGTTTCCGGTGATCAACGCTGTCGGAGCCACGGCGATGATTTATACACACAGCCATCGCTTTGCCGAAGCACGGGCCAGTGGAGACACACGGGGGCAGATCATCAGCGGCGCACAGCTGGCCCTCAATCTCACCAGTGGCGTCACGGGTTTTATGCCCGGCAAAGGCCACGCCATTTCATCGATCACAGGCCTCACCAGCCTGATTATGGAGTGGACCCTGGATTGAAATTCAGACAGCCTGGCACTATAATCAGGGCATGTCTGCTTTAGCGGTTTTGTTTTTGCTGTTTTCGCTGAGCCTGATGGGCTACGGTGTTTTATTGCTGCGGCGACGCCTGCGTGAAGCGCGCCCTGGCCTGAGTGCTGAGCAGCGTCTGGCTTTGCTCTTGGCTGAGCAGGAGCGCAACGCCTGAAACTGAAGGCGTTAACGCAAGAGCCAGACCGTTTCACGCACAGGCACATTTTGCTGAAAGCCTTCAAAATGGCGATATTCCAGCTCCTTCAGACTGTAATGTACCCCATAAAGCCTTTCTAACTCCGCTGCAGGCACCGAAAAAGGCGGCCCCTGACGCAGGGCCTGGTCATAGGCAAAGGTCAGCAGCAAATGCGGCACTGCCGGGCAGAGCGCCTGCAAGTGTGCCGCATAACGCGCGCGGGTGTCAGCGGGCAATGCCACCAGGGCCGCCCGGTCATAAACCGCATCAACTGATCCCAGCAGCGCTGCGGTCAGATCAAAAAGATTGCCCTCAAAAATATCCAGCTGCAGGGCCTGATAATGTTTCAGGGATCCCAGGTCATGGATCACAGGCGTCAACCCCAGTTCAGCAAACAATTCACTGACCGCGATCTCACTCAGCTCCACACCAGCCACGGCGTAGCCCTGCTGCAGCAGCCAGCCAATATCCAGAGTTTTGCCACAGAGCGGCACAAAGACGCGCTGACCCGGTTGCAGACCCAGCTGCCCAAAGTGTTTGCGCAAAAAAGGATTGGGTTCGTTCAAATGAAAACCAATCACTCTTTCACGCCATTTTTGATGCCAGAATTCAGGTTCCATCAGTAAATCACCTTTTCTAAAAATAAGCCCGCCGCCGGGGCGCGGTGCTGGGTCAGAGAGACTCCAGACTGCTGCAGGGCTTCGGCCAGAACGCTTTCGGGCAGCTGACCTTTGCCCACTTCGATCAGCACCCCGACCAGATTGCGCACCATGTTCCACAAAAAATGCGAAGCCTGCACCCGGATCAGGATCAGCTCACCTTCGGACACGATGCTGAGAGCCTGCAGCAGCACCCGGGTAGATTTTTCTTTGGCCGGCTTGCTCGACAGGGCCGCAAAGTCATGCATGCCATGCAAAGGCTGCGCCGCACGCTGCATGGCCGCCAGGTCCAGATCGGCTTTGACCCAGCAGCTGTACTTTTTTTCAAAGACATTGCGCCGGCAGCTGATGCGGTAAAGGTACTGGCGCGATGTGGCCCAGTGACGGGCATGAAAGCGCGGATCGGCCAGGCTGAGTTCGCGAATGTAAATCGAGGTGGGCAATTCGGCATTGACCGCCACTTGCAGGGCCGCCGGACTGAGAGCGGTTTCAGCCTCCAGATGCGCCACCTGGCCCAGGGCGTGCACGCCAGCATCCGTGCGGCCAGCGCCCTGCAGATCCACCCAGCGGCCTCCATGCTGGTCCAGCACCCGCTGAAAGGTCTGATTAAGGGTGCCCTGCAGGGTGCGGGCGTTTTTTTGCTGTTGCCAGCCTGAATAATTGCTGCCGTCGTATTCCAGAAGCAGTTTGTAGCGCATGATTTTTCTCCTGCTGCATTTTAGCGGATTTGACAGGTAATCTGTTCAATATCAAACAGACTTTGTTATGCTCATCAAAGAGAAGCGACAACACCATGCATACACAACAACCCCCTCATCCCGGTCATGACCTGACTACAACAGGGCAAAAGCCCTTGAATGCTTTTATTGTGGGCAATGCCGGCTCCGGCAAAAGCACGTTTGCCCGCCGGCTGGCGCAACAGAGCGGCGCGATCTGTTTGTCTCTGGACGCTATTGCATTTGAAAGCGGCACATCTCAGCGCCGCCCGCTGGCCGACAGCCTGGCCGCAGCCGAAGCGTTTATGGATCAGCACAGCCAATGGGTTCTGGAGGGCTGTTATGCAGACATTTTTGAAGCCCTGTTAAGCCGGGCCGAAGCCCTCTACTTTTTAAACCCCGGCACAGCAGCCTGCATTGCGCATTGCCGCGCCAGACGCTGGGAGCCCGATAAATTTGCCAGCCCGGCTGAGCAGGCCACCCAGCTGGAAGCCCTGATCCCCTGGGTCAGCAGTTATGATACCCGCGATGATGCTTACGGCCTGCGGCAACACCGGGCCCTTTTTGAGGCCTTTCAAGGCCCCAAATATGAATTCACCGATCCAGCAGCCTATGCCTGAGCCCGCCGCTTCTCGCGCCTGAATTAGGCCGTCACAGGCCTGCACTCCTGTTATACTGGGCATCTATGCAAGATCTTCTCAAGCCTTCAGCCTCTCTGGAACGTTATCTGCGCACGGCCCCCCGCCGCATTGAAGGCCTGCAGGCGCAGCTGCAGGCCGCCAGCCGCCGCCTCAGCTTCTGGCGCGTGGGCGTTTTTTTAGCCACCCTGATCTTAACCATTCTCTGGTCAGAGCTGCGCCTGTACCCGGCCCTGTGGCTCAGCCTGCTGGGCGGCAGCGGCGGCTTTATCTGGCTGGTGCGCCAGCACCAGGCCGTGCGCCGCCAGCAGGTGCGCGCTGCCCGCGCAAAACAACTGCGCCAGGCCGATTGGGGCCGCCTGCAGCGCGACTGGTCACAGATTCCAGTCCTGCCACCTGAAGACAGCCCCGGCGGACATCCCTTTGCATCCGATCTGGACATCACCGGCCCCCACTCTCTGCTGCGCCTGCTGCACACCTGCCTGACCGTTGAAGGCGGCGAACGCCTCAAGGCCTGGTTGCTGCAGCGCGAACCTGATGTGGCAGCGCTGCAGCAGCGCCAGCAGTTGGTCAAAGCCCTGCGAAATGAACGTCCCCTGCGCGATGCCCTGCAGCTGGCCCTGGCCGAGCTGGCAGCCACCTATCGCCAGAGCGTGCAGCAGGGCCCCTGGCGAAGTGCTGAGATTTTGGAGGTGCTGCAGCAATTGCCGCAGCGCCGGCCACTGACAGGCCTGATCTCGCTCAGCGCCCTGGCCCTGCTCAATCTGGGTCTGTTTACCGGCGCAACCTTTGGCCTGATCGGTAACCGGGCCTGGCAGCTTTCGCTGCTGGTCTATGTGTTCGCCTTCTGGCTGCAGCGAGGGGTAATTCAGCAGCTCTTTGCCGAATCACAACATCTGCATTACGCCCTGCAGCGCCTGCAGCAGCTCTTTGGGGTGCTGGAGCGCCTGGCTCCCAGCCGCCGCGAGCCCCTGCGCACGGCCCTGGCGCCCTTCAGCGACCCGCAGACCCGACCCAGTCAGCGCCTTAAAACCCTGGGCCAGATTGTGGCCGCCACCGGGCTGCAGGGCAATCTGCTGCTCTGGGCCGCCCTGCATCTGATCTGGCCCTTTGATTTTTACACCGCCTGGCGCCTGGAGCGCCTGAAGCCGCAGCTGCAGCAGGATCTGCCCCGCTGGCTGAATAACTTATGGGAGCTGGAAGCCCTCTCGGCCCTGGCCCATTACGCCTGGCTGCACCCGGCGGCCCCTTTTGCTGAGCTTAGCTCGGGCCACAGCGGCCTGCAGGTGCAGGATCTGGGCCACCCCCTGCTACCGCCCGATCAGAAGGTACGCAACAGCTTTGCCCTGCAGCAGACTGGCGAGGGCGTGCTGATCACCGGCTCCAATATGGCGGGCAAAAGTACGTTTCTCAAAAGCTTAGGCCTCAATCAGGTACTGGCCCAGGCCGGAACGGTGGTCGATGCCAGCAGCTACCGTGCGCCGCTGCTGCGGGTGGTCTGCTGCATCCGGGTTTCAGACTCGATCAATGACGGCCTGTCATACTTTTATGCCGAGGTGACCCGCCTCAAAGTGCTGCTGCAGGCCATTGAGGCCGATCACCCGCTGCCAGTACTGTTTCTGGTAGACGAAATTTTTAAAGGCACCAACAACCGCGAGCGCCTGCTGGGCAGCCGGGCCTACATTCAGGCCCTGACGGGCAAAAACGCCCTCGGTGGCGTCTCCACCCACGATCTGGAGCTGGTGCAGCTGGCCGACAGCAACCCCCTGCTGCAGAATTACCACTTCCGCGAGCAGATTGTCGACGGCCAGATGGTCTTTGACTACACCCTGCGCCCCGGCCCCTGCCCCACCACCAACGCCCTGCGCATCATGGCTCTGGCCGGATTGCCGGTACCGGATCTGCCACCTGAGCCTCCCGCTGAAACAGAAGCCGGCACACAATCATCTGAAGCATAGTCTGCAACACGGTCGCCTGATTCAAAGCAATATTCGTAGTCTCTTGATCTTCATCAATTCTGCTTTTGCAGTTTGTCAAAGCCTGCTGCACTGATCCTGTGTATGCTTAAAAGCAAACAAGGGAGTCAACGTCATGAAACACAAAACCATTATTCACCTGGCCCTCGCCGCATCATTACTGCTGGGCACCAGCGGCTGCGAAGATATTTTTAACCAGACCGACTGGATTCAGCCTGCGCCCAACCCGTCCACAGGCAGCACAGCCACAAGCGCAGCCCGGCAGATCCGTCCGGCCAGTGGCGCAATCGACGAAGATCTGCGCGATGTGTCGGGTGAGTTTGAGGTCAGCTTTTCGAGTGAGCAAAGCGAAGATGTTTCGCTCAGCTTTCCGCTGGCAGCAGAATACCTGCCTGAAAATCTGAGCGTCAGCGACTTTCAGCTGGAGCGCTACGATGAAGCCAGTAGCCGCTGGATAGCCGAAGGCTTTGTATCCGGCTGGGATCCGGTCACAAAAGAGATTTCATTTGAAGTCAGCAATCCCATACCGGCTGAATTCCGCACGGCCCTGATCAGGCTCTACAAATACCGCATTCGGGTCTATATCTTCAGCAATGCGGTCACTGTCCGCAACCCCGACTCGCCTTTTCGCATCACCTATTACCCCGTTTCTTACGGGTATAAAGCCAGCGTCAAACAAGACGCTGACTGGGACGGCTCCGGGCTGGATGACGAGCCGGATATCCCCAATTATATCGAAGACCTCGATCAGGCCCTGCGCGAAGCCTATACCGGCCTGCTCGCAATCCAGGACAGCGCCGGCAAACAACTGTTTAAAGCCTTAAAAACCCCGATTGACGTCAATGTGCTGGACACCGGCAGCGATCTTGGCAACTCGCCGCTGGGGGGCCCAGCCAATTTTTCGGCCAAAAACATGAGCAACTGGCAGGATATGCGCCAGACAGCAGCCCATGAGTTGGTACACGTGCTGCAAGGGCAATACTACAGCCTGCAGGGCCTGTTTACCGGCCGGGCCAATCGCTGGTTTATTGAGGCCTCAGCCCAGTATTTTGGCGATCGGGCGCTGCAGCTGGACGCAGCGGGCCGTAATGCCCTCTACAGCGACGGTTCCAAAAATCTCGAAAACTACCTGAGCGTGCCGGTGCTGGCCAGTGACCCCTACAGTTTTTACGCCCTGGGGCACTTTTTTGACTGGGCTTCAAGCGAAACCGAACTGACCCTGATTCCCGACGTGCTGAGCCAGAGCAGTGTGAGAGATTCGCGGGCTTTAAACAGCCAGCTACAAAAAAGCCCGGTGTTCAATAGTTTAGGTGATGCCGTACATCAGTATGGCCGCTATCTAGTGACCCACCCCGGCGCCGATGACCGCTTTGGCCTGAATGTAAAAAACGCCATGCGCACCTATGCCCGCAAGTTTTTAGACAAACCCGTCACCAATATCCTCAACGACAATCTCTACATTCCCTTTCGGCGGGAGCTGCCCGCCCTGGCCAGCAATTATTTATCGGTCATGGCCACCGAGCTGACCGGCGATAATCTGCTGGTGATTGCACCCACTGCGCAAAACGATCAGATTGAAACCCTCAGCTACAGCAATCCCAGCACCAGCTCAGCCGATTACCCCGCCAAACAGGCCCTCGATCGCAACACATCGCTGTTCAGCGAAGACAGCCTGACTCTGCCCCATTTTGGCCGGGATCAAGCCAATAAGGGTTTTGAGATCCTGCTGAGTAACACTTCTCTCACCGAGAGCGCCAATGCTGACTTTGATCTCTATGTGCTGCGACCGCCCAGAATTCTGGAGGTCAAAGCCGGCAGCGTGCGCTGGGATCAAAGCGCCCTGGCGGATCTGCCCGGCGATAAGATCAAAGGCTACTCGGTCTACATCGGCGGCACGGCCCTGAAGCGCAACCTGCCGGTGGAAACCGGCCAAAGTGACCAGACCTTTTTACACCCATCGATTGAAGTTGACTCAGACGTGCTGGTGACCTTAAGCGACACCCTGGACCACGAGTGGCCCGAGCCCCTCAAAGAAGACGTTGAAATCAAGCTTAAACAGATTGCGTTTAACAATTTCAGCGGCAACAGCAACCCGGATCTGCCCAAAATCGTCACCCGCAATGCCGGCGGCAGCATTACGTTTGAAACCGAAGTGACCGGCACGGCCAATCAAAACGTCAAATGGCAGCTGGCAGCCACCGGCAGCGGCGGTATCAGCTCCCTGAGCCGTGCAACCCCCGTGATGGATGCAGACCTAAGCCAGGTTGCCACCGTGAGCCAAAACGGCAACCAGGTCACCATTCAAATTCAGCCCAGTGTCAAAGGCATTCAGTTTATCTGGGCCGTAGGCACCAGCCTGGCGGATCCGTCGGTGCGCAGCATGTTTGTGATTGAGATCTGGGCGCTTTAGCTTTCGCTTGACTCCCAGGCTCAGCTGCCGCTGCCGCAGCGCGGCAGCACACAATAGCGCTCGGGTGCCTGAACCTGCAGCGGGGCCGGAAAGGGAACCGTCTGGCCCTGCGGCTGGATGCGCACAGTAGCGGCCACGCCAAGATGGTCTGAGAGCAGGTATTCGCGCCAGGGCTGGTCAAAGACCATGCTGGAGCGCAGCACCTGGTAGTTCCAGAGGGCGTTTTCAAGCAAAAACACATAGTCAATCCGGCGCTGCACCCGTTTGGCAAAGCGCTCCGCGCTGGGCCAGCTGTGCAGAATACGCTGAATCTGCTGCTGCGGCGTTTTGAGGTAGGTATCAATCAAAGGCAGGCGCTGCAACAGATCGTGATGCTCTGGATTGCCGGGCACAGCGTTAAAATCACCACCAATAATGGTGGGATAATACTGCTGATGCTTCAGCAGCAGGCGCTGCAGGGTGGTGTTGTTGGATTTGATGCGCACCTGGGCCGCATCAGGCTGCTGGCGCGACTGGTAGTGGGTGTTGTAAAGATCAAGATAGCCCAGCTGCGGGTGCTGCACGCGGGCAAAGAGCACGCCCTTATTGGCCAGCAGATCCGGCGGGGTTAAGCCTGGAAAGGGCATAAAATCGGTTTCGACAATTGGGAAGCGCGACAGCACCATCAATCCAGAGGCCTGGCGCCAGAGGTCCAGGTTTTTATGGTGGTAGGCATAGGGGAAGCCCGCGCGCAGAGGCAGGCTCTCGGTGCGCTGGTCAAAGGCCTCCTGAATCAGCACAATGTCGTAGTCCTGAATGGCTTCGGCAATGCGCTCGATACGGGCATCGAGATCCTGGCCCAGAGGAGCGGGCAGGCCCCAGATATTGTAGCTGAGCACGCGCAACTCAGCGCTCTGACTGGCCAGTGGAGCCAGGGGCTGGGAAGCCTGAGCGGCTCTGACCTCAGTCTGAAAACCGTTAAAAACAGCGCTTAAAGCCAGCGCAAGGCACACAAAAAGCAAACGGTGGGGCATAAAAACCTCTTACAAAAGGATATTACATCCTCTATCGTCAGCTGTTTTGTCTAACTTGTGCAATAACAAGAGGGCGGTGCTGGCTTTTGTCAGCTTAGACCGCCACATGGGCATAAAAAGCGGTTTGGTCCTGGCGCGCACTGGCGCGCAGCAAATGGGCATAGAGCGCGTTGGCTGCATGGGCCGCCAGCATGGGCAGAGCCTGCAGCTGCAGGCCGTCTTCGATCTGGCCCTGCAGGTAGAGCCAGCCATAACCCAGCTCCTGGTTCAGCACCAGCGGTACCAGAAAGCCCTCAGCAAAATAACCCGCATCTTTGAGGGCCAGAGCACCGGGATCATCAGCCACCCGCGAGACCAGGGCCTGGGCCGCTGCACTCATCTCGGCCTCATTGGGTTCTGTGCCCGTATAGAGCAGATAGCGCTGGGAGTAACCGCTGTTTTCAAAGGTTTCCAGATGCAGCACGGCCAGGTCAACGGGTGCCACCACCACAGCGGTTTCAAGCACCTGTTGCAGGCTGGCTTCGAGGCTTTCGGTCAGGTGCAGACCGGTGACCGAGTCGTGCAAAAAGTTGAGCACCTCACGGTGGCGCTGCAGCTCCAGCAGCTCCTGATAAGCTTTGATGGCTGTGCGCACGGCGGTATAAAGCCGGTTGGAGGTCAGCTCGGCCTTGGCCAGGTAGCCGTCGATGTCATAATCGTCGATCACCTTTTTTTCGGGGGCGGCGCCGGGCTGGCCCGTGCGCAGCAGAATGCGCACAAATTCATTGCCAATCTCTGTGCGAATGGTCTGGCAGGCGTCCAGACCGGCGGTGCTGGTTTCCATCACCACATCCAGCAGTACCACAGCGGTTTCGGGGTGCTCACGCATAAAGGCCACGGCCTCCTGGCCGCTGCTGGCAAAAGCCAGCTCCACGCCCTTGCCCTGGTATTTGAGATTTTTTAAGCTCAGACGGCTCAGTGAATGCATATCGGGCTCGTCATCCACCACCAGAATCAGGTATTTGCTGCTCATTTTTTATCCTTTCTCGTTGGCCTGGCTGACGGCCCGGGGCAGGGTCAGGGTCACGCAGGTGCCTTCACCGGGTGCTGAACGCACCTGAATATCCCCTTCAAGGGCGGAGGTCACCAGATTATGTACAATCGACATGCCCAGACCGGTGCCGCCCCTGCTCCGACCCGTGGTAAAAAAGACCTCAAAAATCCGGGCGGCGTCTTCAGCCGGCATGCCCTGGCCGTAATCCTGCACTTCAATACAATAGCCCGTGTCTGCGCCGCTGAGGCGCACATCCACCTTGCCGCCTACCCCATCAGGGTAGGCATAGCGCTCAATATTGGTCAGCAGGTTCATCAGCACCTGCGAGAGATAGCCCGGATAACTGTGCCATTTGCCCTCGGCAATCGCCGGGTCAATCTCACAGTTGATCTGAATACCGGCCATGCGGGCCTTGATGCGGAAGAGGTCAATGATCTCCTGCAGCAGTTTGGCCATCACCACCTCTTCAAGGGTGTCGGTAATCTGGTTGACCGAAACGCTCTTAAAGGTCTGGATCAGGTGATTGGCCCGCGCAATATTGCTCTGCATCAGCTGGGCCGCCTCCTGGATATCGTCGAGGGTGGTGCGCAGATCTTCATCGGTGATGCTGTCGAGCATCTCTGGCGTGAGGTTTTCGGTGATCATGCTGGCGGCCACGTTCACAATACCCAGAGGCGTGTTGATCTCGTGGGCTACCCCGGCCACCATCTGGGCCAGGGAGCGGTGGCGCTCAATTTCCATTTGCGAGAGCACGTTCTGGCGCTCCAGCATTTCTTTGTAGATTTTTTCGTTGGACGAGCGCACCTTGCTGCTGATATCCGCCAGCACCGTCGAGAGCAGTTCAGGCGAACCGGTCAGAACGCGAATAAAACCCTCGCGGTTCAGAATAAAAAAGGCGCAGGGGCTCAGGCTACGCACGGCGGCAGAGCGCGTGCCACCATCAACCAGGGCCAGCTCGCCAAAAAAATCACCGGGGCCCAGGGTGGAAAGCTCAACTTCCTGACCGGAAGGGTCCTTCCCCAGCACGCGCACCTCACCTTCGAGAATCACATAAAGACAGTCTGCCGGATCTCCCTGCTCAAAAACAGAGGTATTGGCGGGCAGGCTCAGGTGCTGACCCAGGCTCTGCACCTGGGCCAGCTGGTCCGGATTAAAGTGCTGAAACAGCGAAACGGCTTGCAGGGACTCTTGAAGTTCAGGCATGGTCTGTATCCTTGCTGATCTGAATCTGGATTTTTTTCAATAAGGGCACCTGGCTGTAAGGGCAAACCGGGGCCACAAAGCGCAGCCAGGGAAAGTCGATCCGATTGGCCAACTCGTCCCGGCTGGGGTAATGGTGCAGGTAAACCATCTCACCCTTGAGTTCGGTGGCAATCTGCAGGCTTTCGTGCAGGGCTTCAGCCTCCGTTTCAGCGTCAGGCTCGGCCTGCAGACACACGGCGTCACCCTGAGCCAACTGAAGCTTCGCCGCCAGCTGTGCTGAGATGTAGGCCGAGCGCTGCCGGGGCAGCTGGGCATGATCCAGGGGCAGAGCGTCGGTGCTGCTGGCAATGCCGTAACGCACTTCGCCGTAGCTGGCGGCAGGTAGGGTACTGCCAAAGTTAAGCAGCGGACCGGCCGGAATCGCCAGGTCATCGCGCTGAGTGGCGTCATCCACCTCGGGCACAAAAAAGCGGAAGCGGGTCGGCTGGCGGTGTAAATCTTCCAGCGCAGCCAGGCGGCTGTGCGCCCCTGCAAGGGACTCAGACCACGTCAGGGCGTCGCCCTGAGCGTTTTCAAAGCGGCAGAACAGCGCCGGCAGTTCAACATCAGAGCCACTTTGTGCGCCGAGATACTGTTGCAGGCGCTCCCAGAGTCGAGCACGGGAAACCTCACCCGCAATGCGTTCCAGCTGGCCACCCCAACCCCATTCAGGCGGTTCAAAGCGGACCTGCAGATAGCCACTTTGAGCCAGCTGTGCCAGATCGGGATGGCCCTGCATGGCGTCAGGTTCTTCACGCAGAAAGCGCGAAACCTCGGCCATCAGGTCATAGAGTACGGTGGCTTCGGTGCGGGTTTCTGGCGGGGCCTGGCGGCGTGGGAAACACTGAATCAGACGCCCCTCCCCGTTAAGCAGGGTGCGATGGGCCGCCACGGGCAGGGTCGGCGGCAGAATCAGCGCGGCATGCTGCAGGCAGAGCGGGCCGGGCTGGGCGTCAATCAGCACCAGCGTGACCTCGTTCTGGCGCAACTTGTGTCGCCAGAGAGCGTTGTCGCGCATCAGGCGCGACTCAATGCCATTGCCAATACAGATGATCAGCTCGCGCTGCGCGCTGGCCTGATGCCCCTGCGTCAACCGGGGCAGTTCCTGAATCGGATGGGCGCGCTCCTGCAACAGCGGCAGATAGGCCTCCGGCGGCAAGCTCATGCGCTGTGCTGCCTCCTGTGCCCCGGCGCTGTCCATGGGCAGGCAGCCAAAGAAATGGTCCGGGTCCAGCCCCAGCATCTGAGCGCCTTCACTCTGGCTTTCAAAGCTGCGCAGCACACCGCCTTGCAGCTGCGGGCCGTCAAAGCCCCACTTGCCCAGCATGGCCAGCAGGTTCTGCCAGAGGGCCACGCCCACCACCCCATTGCTCTGGGTCAGGCCGCTGCCCGGCAGATGTACCGGCACGCTGTCGCTGTGCACCAGCGCAGCAGCCATTGCACTGATGGCCGCCCGCAGCCGGGGGGCATAGTCAGGCTCTGGCACCAGTAACTCAGCCACGGCATCCGGGGCAAAGATATCTGCCCGTGCCAGCGCGGCAAACTCGTCAAAAGATCGGGTATCAGCATGGGCATGAATAAAGTCAGTGTTGAGCGCTTCAGGCCAGCGGTGAAAGATTTCATGGGCCAGGGCCAGTACCAGATAGGGTTCTGCACCGGGTTTGATCAGCATCACGCGTTCAGGACCCAAACGGTCTGCCAGCACTTTGGCGCTTTCGCTGACCACCGTATCGATCAGCCAGGCGTCCAGATCCTTGCGCTGCAGCAGGCGTTCAAACAGGGCCGGATGGGTCACCAGGCCGTTCCAGCCGCTGAGCAGGTACAAGCGTTTGTCTCCGCTGAAGGCCTGATCGGCGGTCAGCATGGGGGCTGTATTGCCCTGCTGCAGCAGGGCCGCTTCGGCCAAGGCCCGCGAACCCCAGACGCTGCTGCCATAAAGATTGCGAATACCCAGCAAACGGCCCACTTCCTGCAGGGCAAACTGGGCAAAAGTGTCGCAGTTGCCGTCCATGTACACCAGGGTGCGACCATAAGGGGGGCGGTGGGCCAGCACCAGATCCGCCAGGCGCTCAATGGCTTCTTCGTAGCGCAGGGGCAGGCGGCGGCCCGTCAGATCCAGCACACTGGGGGCCAGCTGCAGCGGGTAAAGGCTGCGCTGCTCACCCATTGCCACCCGAAGGCGCATCATGCTGTGTTCAGGATGATGCTGGGGCGCATCGGTGATTTCACGGCGGGCGTGCGAGAGTACGGTACGGTAAAGATCAAAGACCTGGATATAACCTTCAGGGCGCTGGGTGCTTTCCTGTTCGCGCAGCAGCACGGTCCACTGCTGGCCTTCTTGCTCCAGCTCGGCCAGAAAGGCCTGGCCGGGTTCAGCCATCAGCCCTTTGCCACGGGTTTCGAGGCGACCATCACTGCGCAGGCGGGCCAGTCTTTCGACCAGCTGCCCCAAAAAATAACAGCGCAGCTGGTATTTACCGGGCAAAAAACCGCAGGCTTCAGATCGCAGCACAGCCTGAGAAACGCTGATCTGACCGCTGAGGCCTGCGCTGTAAAAGGGCCAGGTTTGTTCGGCGTCATCGGATTCGGTCGCCAGCCCAAGGTAAGCGGGACGGCCACGGTATTCGCCCAGATAACCGGCGTGGGGAATGCTGGGGAGGTTGAGATAAGATAAGCGACGCATGGCAACTCCCGATCGGCTAGAGATATGGCTTCAGATTAACAGGTATCGCAATGGCTGTCAAACAGGCGTCACACCTGCATTCCAAGCATTTACTCCCAGATTTCGACAGGCTGCAGGCGGGCCGGCAAAGCCCGCTGGCGGCGGTAGCTTTCGAGGGCCGCCTGTCCACCGGGCTGGCGCGTATAAAGCAGTTCCAGCGGGCCGAGGGTTTCCCGCAGCGCGCTGGCCAAAGCTTCGGCCCGGCCGCGGCTGCGGGCAAAACGACGGGGCAAAGGCAGATAGACCCATTCTGGCTCCGTAAAGGTCAGTTTATCGGCAAAAAAGCGCTGCCGGGTGTGTTGCAGCGTCAGCTGGGGAATGCCCAGCAGGTAGCGTTGTTCAGCCAAAGGTTCCAGCATTTCGCCCAGATCCCGCGCAAAAGCCTCACTGAGGAGGCTGTCGGCCCCGCTCAGGGCCACGCGCAGGCTGCCATCCCGGCGCTGACTCCAGCCAGGCTGCAGCGCCTGTGCCCCATCACGCCAGAAAGGCTCATCCTCCAACGCCTGCAATGCCTGGCACAGCCCCTGCGCCAGCGCCACGAGCAAAGGCGGCGCCAGTGTATCAGTTTCATCCACCGGGTCCGGCTGCGGCCGCTGCTTCCACTGCCACCAGCCCCCCTGCCAGAGTCCCAGCCAGAGCAAAGCCAGCAAGGGCTGGCTGCCCAGCAGCGCCAGCAGACCACCCCAGCCCAGCAGCTGCACGGCGACAAAACCCTGGCGTTGCCGCTGGACCTGCAGCGTCAGGGCGACCTGACGGGCCTGCTGCACGCGGGGCAGCTGCTGCAAGCGCAAGGCCGGCAGACGGCGTGGTCCGCCTGTGTTTGCCTGCGGCGCTGCCGACAAAGCCAGCAATTCTGGCGATATTTTGAGCTGTAAACCGCTCAGCTGGCGGTTGTGATAGGGTTTGCCCACCCCCCAGGCCGTATAGGCCGCCAGACGGCCGGCAGCCTGCTGGCACATTTTGTGGTTGATGGCCTCCCACTGCTGCAACAGATCCCGCTCACTGAGTTTTTCAAAAGCGGTATCGACATGACCCACACCTTTTTCGATGCGGCCATCGTCGCAGAGCCCATAAAAATGAGCGTGCTTCTGCCCCAGGCGCTGCAGATCGCGCAAGCCCCCTTCCAGCTCAGGCAGCAAAGCCACCACATCCCAGTTATTGGCCACTTTGAGCGGGTAACGGGCGTCATGACGCAGGGTGCGGCCCCGAATCTGGTTGACTGCCACATAGGAGGTTACCGCCGTCAGATCGATCAGGGTATTGAGGGCCTTACAGTTCCAACCCTCACCGAGCAGGGCCCGCGTGCCAATCAGGCAGTTAATAGCCCCCTGCTCCAGCAGGTCCGTCACCAGGGCCAGGTAAAGCGCACTGCGCCAGGCGCTGCCCTGACCGCTGATCTGCACAAAATCATCGATGGGGGTCTGCTGCAGGCTGACGACCAGGTCACGCTCAGCCAGCCAGGCCTGGGCAGCGGCCACAAAGTCAGGCGCACAGACCGCGCTGCAGAGCAGGGTCTGGCCTGTTACCAGCACGGCCGACAGCTCCCGCAGGGCGTTGTCGGCGCAAAGGTAACGCATCACCGCCAGCGCACCGCCGGCTTCGGGGTCCAGCACACCGGCGGTGGCGGCCCGCTGACCGGCGGCATGGGTACTTTCAAAGTCAGTCAGAATCAAAGCACAGAGCTGCTCACCCAGATGGGCCTGCTCCAGCTGCAAAATCTCACCCACGGCCCGCAGTTTGGCCGCCGAAAAGGCCAGTACCTGATCAATGGCCCCCTGGCGCAGGCGAAAGCGGCCTTGCTGAAAACGATAGCCCAGCTCCGCCAGCGCCTCGCGCAATTGCTGCCACTGTTCTGGCGCCTGGTCGGCCAGCACCTCGTTCCCGTAAGCACCCAGCAACTCGGCCAGATCCTCCAGTGCGGGGGGATCTTCCAGCTCCGGGCACCAGGGCAGATGCTGCAGGTCGAGGCCCTGCTGGTTGAGGTATCGCAAACAGGCAATGGCACGGTCAGGCATGCGACTCAGCAGTTCTGAGGCGGGTATAACCTGACCTTTGGCATCGTGTGGCTCCAGCAGCCAGTTTTCGGCCCAGAAGCTCAGACTGGGCAAAGCAGGCTGCCTGGTATCTTCTGACGGAGCCTCCAGCTGGCGCAGCAACTGGTGCAGCGCCCGGTGGGAGCGGGCCACAAAGCGCGACTCCAACTCGGTGGGACGCACGAGATAAACCAGATCCTGAAAGGGGGCCAGATGCCCTTCGCGGATCACAGCCGGGGCCAGAATTTCGTAGTCCACCGGGCCAATCAGCTTCAGATAGACCGCCAGATCCCGTGGCGCCCTCCCCAGGGGCAGGGTGGCTGTCAGTCCCAGCAATACGCTGTCTTCCAGGCGCTCGCTGAAGTGCTGCACGGCATGAGCCCAGTGGGCCAGCAGATGATGGCACTCGTCCAGAATCAGGGTGCGGTAACCCGCTTCGGCCAGTTGTTCAAACAGGTCCTCAACATTGTCGTGCAGGCCCTCGGTACCTTTGACGCTGACCTTCTGATAGGTCAGCGAGAGCAGGGGTGGTCGCCGTGTGGGATCTGTGTCGATGACCTGCTGCTCTTGCGACTGGCGCAGCCCGTCGAGGTCCACGGCTTTGGCCTCAAAGCTCTGAACCCACTGCTGCTGAATGACCGTATTAGGCGACAGTATCACCGCCGGTTGACCGAGACGGCGGGCCATTTCGAGCCCCAGCAGGGTTTTGCCGCTGCCGGGCGGGGCCACCAGATGCAAGCGGCGCTGTCCTTCAGCGCGGGCGTTCAGCAGGGTGCTGAGGGCCTCCTGTTGGTAAGGGTGAAAGTCTACCGCCAGCTCAAACGTGCCAAAGAGTGCATCCATGGCTCAGACGCTGCGCTCAGTAGGCAAAGCCGACGACCCGTGTGCTGACAGGGTCCAGCAGCAGCAGGACTTCTTCCTGAAAAGCGGGTCTGCCATTGCCGGGCAGCACCTGCAGTCTGGCCATCAGGTAAGCCTGGGTATCAAACTGGTTTTTAAGCAGCCGCAACCAGAGTTCTGTTTTTTCGCGCTCCAGACGCGCGGGCACATAAGGCTCCAGCGCCAGAATGCGGACTTCGGTCGGCTGTGTGGCCAGACGCAACTGGCGAAGGGTATCGCGCCACTCTGCTTCTGTGCTCAAAATAGCCTGATGATTAAAGTAAAAAGGCAATTCAGAATGCTTGATAACGGCTTCAATATCCTGCTGAAACAGGGACTGGATAAACTGGCTGGCACTCTGATTCAGGGCCGTCACGCTGGCCCAGTTCTCTGGCCGCGCGTCAGGGCGGGCCGCACAGGCCTGCAGGCCAAACAGAAAAAAGCTGATCAGCAAGGCCTGGCGCAAAAAAGGTGATTTTTTCATCATTCTTCCTCCAGCAATTGCTCGTCCTGGGGACTGACAGGGTAATTTTGCCACAGATCAGGCCGCCATTGTCGGGTGGCTCTGAGCTTTTGCTGATGACGCCAGCGTTCGATCTCAGCGTGATGCCCCCCCAGCAACACGTCTGGCACCGGCCAGCCGCGGTATTCTGCCGGACGGGTGTAGTGGGGGCAATCCAGCAAACCGTCCATAAAAGAATCCTGGCTGACGGAGTCAGCCTTGCCCACCACACCGGGAATCATGCGCACGGTGGCGTCGAGCATGACAAGAGTAGCCAGTTCGCCGCCAGTCAGCACATAAGAACCAATCGAATAGACATGGGTACAAAGGTGCTGCTGCACACGCTCATCAATGCCCTCATAATGGCCACAGACAAAGATCAGGCGGTTATAGGCACTCAGCTCAATGGCATCGCGCTGGGTAAACAGCGGCGCGCGGGGTGAAGCCAGAATCACCGGCGTGCCGGGCTCAGGCTGCAAGGCTTCGACACACTCAAAGACCGGCTCAGGCTTGAGCAGCATACCCGGCCCACCCCCAAACGGGCGGTCGTCAGCCGTGCGGTGCTTGTCGTGGGTATAATCGCGGATATTGTGCAGATTGACCTGCAGCAGCTGTTGCTGCTGGGCCCGTCTCAGAATACTGCTTTGCAGCGGGCCACTGAAAAAATCGGGAAAAAGGGTGGCAATCTCAACCTTCATTGCATTCTGAGCTGATGGCGGTGACTTTCGTACCAGCGGGCCAGTTCCTGGCCGTGGGCCTCATGGCGGGCGTTGAGGTAATGGTAGCCCAGCGCGGCCACAATCGCCACAATCAGTCCGCCACCGGTCGCAAAAAGGGCTTCTGAAATCCCGCCCGACAGACTGGCCAGCGGGTTTTTGATATCGCCTGCCGAGACCACCGCAAAGATGCGGATCATGCCTGCGACCGTGCCCAGCAGGCCCAGCATGGGCGCAATCGCCGCCAGGGTATTGAGCCAGCTGATGCGGCGCTCAAAATGGCTGTATACCAGTTCCATATCCTGCTTTTGCAGACTTTCAGCTGCTTTGGCATTCTGACGCAGGCTCTGCAGCATGCGCGAAACCATGTCCATGCCGCCGGGCTGCTGCCAGGTCTGGGTATCGATCAGCAGTTTTTTGAGCCGGCGGCCCGCCAGCAGGCTGTACCAGGTCTGCTCGAGCAGAATGGCGCCGGTAATGGCAGACGCAATAAACAGCGGAATAATAAACCCGCCGCCGGCCTCAACCAGATGCAGAATATTGGCCAGCGCGCTTGCCAGATCGACCATGTGTATTGCCTCGGTGTCTTGTCTTGATGCTCTTGTGCTGGCTCATTCTACCGTGTTTGGGCTTCAGGGTGAAAGGGATTGGGTATATGCTGTAAAGATGCATGCCACCGATTGTTTTCAACAGCCCGCCAGCACCGCCGCCTTTCTGGCGCAGATGCTGGACGCCCCCGTCAGCGGCCTGCACTGGCTGGCCAGCGGCAGTCATACGCGTGTGTTTGGCTTTGACTGGCAGCAGCGGACCTGGGTGCTGCGGGTGGCCCGCAGCCCGGAGCAGATTTTAAAGTGCTGGCAGGCCGAGCGCTGGCTGCGCCACTGGCTGCCCCTGCCTCACACTTTGCAGCAGGGGCAGCAAGACGGCTTTTACTGGAGCATTCAGAGCCGTTTGCCGGGCCAACCGCTGAGCAGCCTGCCACCGGCACAGCAAGGGCAGCTGCTGCCGCAGATCCTGCAGCGCTGGGCCGATTTTCAGGCAGCCGCTCCACTGTTACAGCCTGCTTGCGGCTACGGCCCGCTGCACTGGGAGCAGGGCACGGGGTTTGCCAGCTGGCAGGCCTTTCTGGCTGACTCGGTGATTTTGCGTGCAGATCCGACCCGCTGGAAACACCCGGCCCACCGGCAAGCCTTTGAGCGCGCCCAGGCGCGCTACCAGAAGCTCTGCCCTCACTGCCCCGAAACGGCCTTTGTGCTGCACGGAGATGCCAAAGGCGCCAATCTGCTGGTGGACGGGCAAGCGCTGCGCGGCGTGGTAGACTGGGCCACCCTGGGCTGCGGCGACTGGGCCTATGACCCGGCAGCGCTGGTATTGTATCTGCCCTTGCCATTGTGGTCAGAAGCCATCGGCCTGACTCAGCAGGCCTATGATCGCTTTGATCAGCAGGATCTGATGGCCCGACTGCTCTGCTACATGCTGCACTCGGCCCTGGAGGCCCTGATTCACCTGGCCCCACATGAGATGCCAGACTCCACGGCTGACCGCCGTACCGCTGATATGCTGCAGCGGCTGGCCGCGCTGGATCAATTGGCGACTGACAGCGGGCTTTAATAGCCTGACGGCTGGCCCCCCTTACGCGGATCCGAGGCCCCGCTGAAAACTCCCTCACGGAACATCACCGCCTGCACGGCACTCTCGGCCTCACCCAGCGAGAGCACGTGGCCTCTGCGCTGTAGCGCCTCGCGCACATCCTGGGGCATTTCACGTTCGATATAGAGGGTTTCGGGCACCCACTGGTGGTGAATGCGCGGGGCCGAAACCGCTTCATTGACGTTCATACCAAAGTCAATCACGTTCATCAGGGTTTGCAGCGTGCCCGTAATAATGCGCGGCCCGCCGGAGGCCCCGACCGCCAGCAGGGGCTGACCGTCTTTGAGCACAATCGTCGGCGTCATGCTGCTGAGGGGCTTTTTGCCTGGCGCAATGGCGTTGGCTTCAGTCCCAATCAGCCCGAAAGCGTTGGGCACGCCAGGGCTTTTGGAGAAGTCATCCATTTCATTGTTCATCACCAGCCCCGTGCCGGGAATCACCACCTGGGAACCAAAATAGGTGTTGATGGTTTCGGTCGCTGAGACCACGTTGCCCAGGCGATCCATGACCGCAAAATGGGTCGTGCCGCCATCGCTGAGCGGGGCCGCCAGCGGTTTTTCAAAGGCCTCCAGCCACTTGAGACCGTATTGCTCCCGGCTCAGGGTTTGCCACTGTGCAGCCAGCAGCTGCGGGCGCAGGGCCGCGGCATGGGCCTTTGAAATCAGGCGGGCCGTGGGCACATCCACAAAACCAGGATCACCCAGATAATGGGCACGATCCGAAAAGGCGTGCTTGAGGGCTTCTGCCAGCAGATGTGTATGCTGCGAAGAACCGTGACCGCTGCTGTTCCAGCCCAGAGCGTAGGGCTCCAGCAGGTTGAGCACCGTCAGCAGGGCCGTGCCGCCAGAGCTGGGCGGCGGCATGGTCAGAATCTCATGGCCGCGGTAGCTGCCTTTGAGCGGTTCACGCCATGTCGGCTGATAGGCCTTGAGATCAGCGGCCGTGATCAGGCCCCCTTCGGCCTGCATGGCAGCGGCAATTTTTTGCGCCACCGACCCGCTATAAAATGCTTTGATGCCCTCACGGGCCACCGTGCGGAGGGTCTGGGCCAGCAGCGGGTTGCGCTGCAGATCGCCAATCTGGCGGGGCTGACCCTGTTCAAAAAACAGGGCTTTAAGATCGTTACGCGCCCCGCGCTGGTGCAAAACCTGCATGGCATGGGCCAGATGCGCATCCACGGCAAAGCCCTTTTCAGCAGCATCAATCGCCGGCTGCAGCAGTTCAGCCAGGGGCCGTGAACCATAAGCACGATGAATGGTGTCGAGACCGGCCAGCAGTCCCGGCACGGCAATGGCTTTGTAGCCCGTGGTACTGGCACCGGGCAGCGGCTGGCCCTGGCTGTCGAGATACATATCGCGGTGAGCGCGGGCCGGAGCCGTCTCGCGGTAGTCCAGCACGCGGGCGCGGCCTTTGCTGTCGCGCAGCACCATAAAGCCACCGCCCCCAATACCCGTGCTGTGGGGACGCACCACCGAGAGCATCAATGAAGTCACAATCGCGGCATCAAAAGCATTACCGCCGTTTTTGAGCACGGCAGCGCCAGCGGCAGAGGCCAGCGGGTGATCGCTGGCCACCACGCCTGCTCCGTAGCGGGTGGGGGCCAGGGTCGCAGCCTCGGCGGTCCAGAAGGCCGTTGCCTGCAGGCCCAGCAGGGCTGTACTCAGACTGACCAGCAAGCGGCGGCGGATTTTTTCGGCAATGGGCATGGGGTGTCCTCCAGTACGCTTCTTTCAGGCAGCTTAACCCAAAAAGAAGGGATAAACCAGCCAAAGTTTCTGCAGTGTTTGATTAAAAACGCTGCAAAAGGGGTACAATAAGCCCAGTAAGATTCAGTGATTGAGGTTCTTTTTCATGCCCAACTTAACCCCCGGTCCGGATCCTCGCTTTCAGACAAACCAGGCCGCAGCATACACAACGGGCCAGAGTGTCCACTTTACCCAGGCCAACCCAGGGCCTGAGATCGCCGCCCATGAAGCCAACCATGTTGTGCAGCAGGATCCAGTCAGACCCACCGGCAGCACCAACGATGTCAATCCCGTCGGTTTTGCCGATTTTGATCCGGTGAGCAGCCCTTTTCAGGCAGAAGGCGCCAGTGCCGCCCGGGCTGGGGCCCGCCAGGATTCGCCCCCCGCCGTCAGAGCGCCTTACAACGAACTCGCGACTTACACCAGATCCAACCAGAATATCAATTACCTTGAAATTGAACGCGGTAACGTCAACCGCAACCTGGCCCGCTTTTTACAGCAATACCAGGAACAGCTGAATCAAAACCCTGAACTGCGCGACAAGCTGGCCCAGTCCGAAGTGGGTCAGAAACTGCTGGGCGCTCTCGATCGCATGAGTCAGAGCGGCAAAATTGGCACCCAGGATATTCTGGATCTGCAACAGTTTATTGTGGCCAGTGGCATTGATATCAGTACCAACAGCAGCCCCCATGGCATTGACGGTCTGTATGGCCCGAATACCCATGCCGGTTTACAGCAGGCCTTTGACGCTTTGCTGGCCGATCCCGACACCGCCATTGCCGGACTTGAAGCCGGTCTGGAACGTGCCACCACCGGCATGGACTCCCTGCGCCAGGCTCAGAATGGTGAAATCGACCTCTATGATCCCACCCGCTCCGAAGGTTTACCTGACAGCGATCCGGTCAATCCCACGGGCCCACCGCCCGACACCACCGATCTGGGCCGCCGCATCTGGGAATCAGCCCAGCAAACCGCCCGTGAACGCAGCCCTCACGGTCTCTGCATGCAAGGCGTGCGCCAGACACTCGATCGAATTGGCATTCATATCCGGGATGAAAACGGCAATAACCTGCGCTCAGCTTATATGGCCGCTGACGCCCTGGCCACTCGCTATCAGGATCAATTTACCGAAATGCGGCCGGTGAGCCGCAGCCAGCTGCGCTCACTGCCCCCAGGGGCGATTGTGGTCTGGGATCGCAACCCGGACCCCAGCCGACGGGCCGCCAATCCCAGCAACGGCTATAGCCACGGCCATATTGAAATCATTGGGCCTAACGGCCAGGCCGTCAGTGACGGAGCCCAGTCCTGGGGCATCACCATGAACAACAATGGCCGCTATGGTGGCTTCCGGGTCTTTCTGCCCAACGGTTAAAACAGCCTTTATTCCTGGCAGGCGCTGGCTGGCTCTGAATTTCAACATCAGAGCCAGCCGCTCTTTTTTAGCGGCGGCCATCTCTGAAACATCCCTATATTGCCACATACAGGATATCTGCTTGAAACAAAAATATGCAGCCTTTAAAATATTTTTAAATCTTTAACATCAAACAGGATACAGACATGGACGTAAACACCCCTGCTGCACGGGGCGGCGATCTGGTCGTCGTCTCTGAAATTCTGCCCGATAAACTGCATATTTTGCCCGTCGAACCCCGCCCTGTTTTCCCCCATGTGATGCTGCCACTGTCATTTTCAGGTCCCAAAGCGGTTGAGCTGATCAAAAAAGTCTGGGAGAGCGAAGATCGCTTGCTGGGGGCTGTGCTGATCAAAGAACGCCACAGTGAAGACTACTTTGCTTCTGAGCTCTATGAGGTGGGAACGGTCCTCAAGCTTTACCGCATGCAGCAGCCCGACGAGAACGTGATCCAGGTGCTGGCGCGTGGTTTGCAGCGCTTTTCGCGCGTGCGCAACCTGCCGGGCCACCTGCCCCGCTGGGAGGTGCGCTATCATTATGACCCGCAATTGCCCGCTGATAACGCCCTCAAACCCTACACCGTGGCCATGATGGCCAATGTGCGCGACCTGATGCGCAGCAATCCCTTAATGCAGGAGCCGGTCAAAATGATGCTCTCCCAGCTCAGCTCCGACAACCAGCTGGAGCTGATGGATGTGGTGGCCGCCCTGCTGGGCTCTGAGCCTGCCAAGTTACAGGAGCTGCTTGAGACCTTTGCGCTGATTCCCCGGGCCGAAAAGGTGCTGCTGCTGCTCAAAGAAGAGCTGGAGCTGATGAGCCTGCAGGAAAAAATCCAGCAGCAGATTCAGGAAAAGGTCTCCAAACAGCAAAAAGAGTTTTTTCTGCGTGAGCAGCTCAAAGCGATCAAGCAGGAGCTGGGGCTCGAAAAAGACGGCAAGGCTGCAGAAATTGAAAAAATTGAAAGCCGCCTTAAAGAACGCCAGCTCTCCGACGAGGCCGCCAAAGTGGTGCATGAAGAGCTCGACAAGCTGCAACAGATGGACCCCCACGCGCCGGAGTATCACGTCACCCGCAATTATCTCGACGCTTTGACCGAGCTGCCCTGGGGCATCTATTCGCGCGACAATCTCAACCTGCGGCGGGCCCGGCGCATTCTCAACCAGCACCACTACGGTCTGGATGACGTCAAAGAGCGCATTCTGGAGTTTATCAGCACCCTCAAAAAGCGCGGCAAACTCTCGGGTTCGATCATCTGTCTGGTGGGGCCGCCGGGCGTGGGCAAAACCTCGATTGGCCGCTCAATTGCCGAAGCCCTGAACCGCGAGTTTTATCGCTTCTCGGTCGGCGGCATGCGCGATGAAGCCGAAATCAAAGGGCACCGCCGTACTTACATCGGGGCCATGCCTGGCAAGCTGATTCAGGCCCTGAAGCGTACCGGCACGGCCAACCCCCTGATCATGCTGGATGAAATCGACAAAATTGGCGTGGGCTTTCGGGGGGATCCGGCCTCAGCGCTGCTGGAGGTGCTGGACCCGGAGCAAAACGCCCAGTTTCTGGACCACTACCTTGACGTGCGCTTTGATCTCTCCAGGGTGATGTTTGTGACCACGGCCAACCAGCTGGATACCATTCCCGCGCCCCTGCTGGATCGCATGGAAATCATCCGCCTGTCGGGCTATATTCAGCAGGAAAAAATCCAGATTGCCCGCCGCCACCTGCTGCCCCGCCAGCTGGAAGCCCATGGCCTGGCACCTGACGAAGTGCAGATCTCAGACGGGGCCCTGCAGCAGATCGCCGAGCGCTATGCCCGCGAGGCGGGAGTGCGCAACCTCGAAAACCAGCTCAAAAAGCTTCTGCGCAAAGTCACGCTGCAGTGGGCCGAAAAACAAGCGGGGCCCTTTAAAATCACCGTGCGCAACCTGGAGAGCTACCTGGGCAAAGCGCCCTTTTTGCCCCAGGAACTTTACGAAACAGCGCTGCCCGGTGTCACCCTAGGCCTGGCCTGGACCGCTTTAGGCGGTGCCATTCTGCACATTGAGGCCAATGCGGTGGCGGCCAAAAGCGGCAGTTTTCAGCAGACCGGGCAGCTGGGTGAGGTCATGAAAGAGTCCGCCCAGATTGCCTATACCTATGTGCGCGCCATGCTCGGCCAGCGCCAGGACAAAGCCGCCAAAGCAGCCCTGGCCTTTTTTGACAAACACCAGATTCATCTGCACGTGCCCGAAGGCGCCACGCCCAAAGACGGCCCTTCAGCCGGCATTACCATGGCCCTGGCGCTCTACTCGCTGGCCACCGCTCAGCCGATTGCGCGGCGGCTGGGCATGACCGGCGAACTGACCCTGACAGGCAAGGTATTGCCCATTGGCGGGGTGCGCGAAAAGGTGATCGCCGCCCGGCGGGTCAAAGTGCCTGAGCTGATTCTGCCCAAAGCCAACCAGCGCGACTTTGAAGATTTGCCAGATTATCTACGCGAGGGTCTGAAGGTTCATTTTGTGCGCTATTTTGATGAGGTCCTGACCACCGCAATGAATGAGGATAAAAAAACAGCCCACTGATTCAGACGCAGACAGGCCAGTGCAGATCACAGGCCTTCCGGTAAGAAACTTATCCGGCAAGCTGATCCAATGCGATAATGGCTGTAAAAGAACCTAACTATTGGAGGACCACAACCATGGCAACCGAACGCGCCGTTCTGGCAGGCGGCTGTTTTTGGGGCATGCAGGATCTGATCCGCAAACTGCCGGGCGTACTTAAAACCCGCGTGGGCTACACCGGAGGCGATGTTCCCAACGCGACTTACAGGCATCACGGTACCCATGCCGAAGGCATAGAAATCTTCTTTGATCCTGAACAGATCACTTACCGCCGCCTGCTGGAATTCTTTTTCCAGATTCATGACCCGACCACCCTGAATCGCCAGGGCAATGACCGGGGGCTTTCTTACCGTTCGGCTATTTATTATGTCGACGACAGGCAGCTGCAAATCGCCCGTGAAACCATTGCAGACGTCGAGGCTTCAGGACGCTGGCCGGGCAAGGTGGTCACACAGGTCGAAGCTGTGGGCGATTTCTGGGAGGCCGAGCCCGAACACCAGGATTACCTGGAACGCTATCCACAGGGTTATACCTGCCACTTTCCCCGCCCTGACTGGATTCTGCCAGACAAAGTCTGAAAAAGAACACGCTGATATGTCAGCGTGTCCCTGAATCAGGTTTTGCTTGTGTCACCCCAGCGGCTTTAGCGCATCTGCAGTGTCGCTGGCATCGGACCGCCAAAGAGATCCTGATAAGCGCGAGCAATATGGCCGGGATAAGCCCGTTCAATGGCACCACCCGCCCCGTTATAATCTCTCAGAGTCTGGGTCCGGTTGCCATTATTAATATCCATCATCAGGCGCAGATAAGCCGCCGAACCCATGGCGCTATCACGCGTCTTCAGACGGGCTGAAGGACTTTCAAGACGAGCAAAAGCCGCACGGGCTTTGGGTGTACGCAGCATGGCATAGGTTTCATCGTTCACACCACTGCGCGTACCGTCACGGCCGCCCTTGCTGATGCGCTGCAGTTCATTCACCGCTGGCGCCGTCAGCTGCCCAAGGCCCCGGCCATTGCCCTCAGAGCGCCGCGGGTCAAACTGGCTTTCGCGGGCCCAGACCGCCAGCAACTGACGCGGATCCACCCCAAACTGGGCCGCAGCATCCTGAGCTGCCTGAGCAATTTCGCGGGAAGCAGCCACCGTGGTGGCCCGGCTGTCGGGGTAATTGCGAATGGCCGCAGCCATCTCATCAACGGTGGGATCGCTGGCACGGGCCACACCGCTGGTGCGATCCGGGAAGCTGACGCCCCCCTGCAGGTTATCGCGTGCCCGGGCTGCAGCCTGAGAGCGATCGCCTCCGCCGAGTGACGGAGGCCGAGCAGGCGGGCGGGGTGAGCTGGCCGGGGCTTGCGGAGAAGTTCGGTTACTGGGCGGCGTGGGACGTGCCTGGGGACGAACGACAGGACGGTTGTTATCGGTTCTCATAGACAGGCTCCTTCTGAATTCAAAAATTTAAATGAAGCTCAGTTGAATATGGCATTGACTTACCTCAGATCTGTTTAAATTGATAAAGATATGATTCAGATTTAATAAGTACTTAACACATTACGCTGAACAGACCTCAGGGAAAGCAACGTGAAAAACCGTTACCGCTGAAAGTCAGGTCACAGCCGCTTTCAGGCTGATCCAGATAGCGTAGCACCGTATCGCCGTAAGCATTGGCAAAAATCAGGGCTTGTACCTGATTGGCCACCAGACGCAGATGCGTCAGCCGGAACCGGGTGTCAGCGTTATACTCTGCGTCTTTAAGCTCGCCTTCAATCCGCCGGATAAACGCCAGGGTTCTGGCATCCAGTTTCAGCTCTTTAAAAGGTTTTTCGTAACGCTGCCAATTCAGCGCAGCATCTTCTGCCCGAATTACCACGACACGGTCACCAGGCTGGGTGGCAGCCCAGGCCGGGGAACTGAAAAGTAAAAAAGCAAGACAGACACGAAAAAAAACCATGACAGACGCCTCTTTGATAAGCTAGAGATAGGATGGGATGTTTTGTGCTCAAGTGTACGTCAGAAGCACCGCCCAGGCAAGCGCTCAAGGAGGCCCTATGACCCTGCAGCTACTCAGTATTCCTTTCAGTCACTACTGCGAAAAAGCCCGCTGGGCGCTGGAGCGCGCGGGCCTGCCGTATACCGAAAAAGGGCATCTGCCGGTTTTTCACTACCTGTATAACCGGCGGGCCGGGGCAGGCGCAACGGTACCCGCCCTGATCACCCCTGAGGGGGTTTTAAAAGATTCGGCAGATATCCTCATCTACGCCAACACCCATGGCGCCGATCTCTACCCGCCTGAACATGCAGCCGAAATCCAAAGTCTGGAAGCCCGCGCCGATCGCATTGGCAAACATGCCCGCGCCTGGGCTTACAGCCACCTGCTGACCGATTTTGCGCTGCTGGCCGAAGTGATTCAGCATGCCGATCCACGGGAACAAAAGCTGGCCCAGCCCTTTTTTGGACTGCTGGCCAAAGGGCTAGGCAAAAAGTACCGGGTCCGACCGGGCCACAGCCAAAAACATTGCACTGAAATCAACACCCTCTGGGATCAGTTTGACTTTTTACTGCGTGATGGGCGCCGCTTTTTGGTCGGCGAACGCTTCACTGCAGCCGACCTCAGCCTGGCGGCGCTGGGCGGCGTGCTGGTCATGCCCCCGGAATATGGTTATGCCTATCCGCCCCTGGAGCGCTATCCGGATGCCATGCGCGCTGACATCACGACATGGCGCGAACGCCCCACCGGCCGGTATATTTTAAAGCTGTACACCCACCACCGCCATCAGTCACGGGCTTGACAGATATCAATTTCAGCGGCTCTGGACTCTGCTAAGATGGCGTAGCAGCTGAGAACTTCTGAGTTACAAAGCATGCTGTCAAAGCTATCAAAGCCTGCCGGCCAAATCATCCCGGCCCTGAAGGAGAGATTCCATGTCTGATGCAATTGGCATTCTGGTTCTGAATGCCGGCAGTTCCTCCCTGAAGTTTTCGCTGATCCAATGGCCCCAGCAACAGGAGATCATCAAAGGCCTGGCTGAACGCCTGGGCGAAGCCGAAAGCACCCTGCGCTTACAAGCGCCCGAAACCCTGAGTTTGCCCCTGCCGTCAGGTGCCACACATGAAGCCGCATTGCAGGCCCTGCAGCCTGTGCTGGAACGCTACACCGGTCAGTTTTCGCTGACGGCCATCGCTCACCGGGTGGTGCATGGAGGTGAACACTTCAAAACCACGGCCCGTCTTTCTGCTGACATGCTGCAAACCCTTGAAAAACTGAGCCATCTGGCCCCTTTACACAACCCGGCCAATCTGGCCGGCATCCGGGCCGCCACAACAGCCTGGTCAGGCCTGCCCCAGTACGCCGTTTTTGATACCGCCTTTCATCAGGGGATGCCCGCCAGCGCCTATCTGTATGCCCTGCCGCAGCAACTCTACCGCGAGCATGGCATCCGACGTTATGGGTTTCACGGCCCCAGCCACGCTTATGTCAGCGCGCGCCTGCGTGAACTGATGCCTGGCAATGCCTCCCGCCGCGTGATCACGGCCCATCTCGGCAATGGCTGCAGTATGGCAGCCATTCTGGCGGGCCGCTCTGTAGACACCTCCATGGGCATGACGCCCTTAGAAGGCCTGGTGATGGGCACGCGCAGTGGCGATCTGGATCCCGGCGTCTTGTTGTTTTTGCTGGAGCAATGCCAGTATTCCCCCGCTCAGCTCAATCAGCTGCTCAACAAAAAATCAGGACTACTGGGGATTTCAGAGCTCTCCAATGATGTACGCAGCCTGCTGCAGGCCAAAGCAGAAGGGCATGCTGGCGCCCGCCTGGCTCTGGATATCTTCACCTACCGGGCGGCCAAAGCAGCGGCCGCTCTGGCCGTCCCCCTCGGGGGCCTGGATGCCCTGGTGTTTACCGGAGGCATTGGTGAAAACGCCGGGCCCATCCGGCAAGAGATCGTCGCACAACTGAGCTTTCTGGGCCTGCAGCTGGACCCTGAGCGCAACGCCAGCCTGCAAGGTCAAGAAGGCTGTATTTCTTTATCAGCGCCTTCTGTCTGGGTCATTCCCACCCAGGAAGAGCGCATGATGGCCCGTGAGGCTTATTTTTGTATGAAAGCAGAGAAACCATGACCCAAAGTATTTTTCTGGCCCCTGTCGGCAATGGTGTCGGCCTGACCTCCATCAGTCTGGGGCTGGTCCGGGCCTTTGAAGCCCAGGGCTACCCGGTGGCTTTTTTTAAACCCATTGAACAGGCGCCTGGCGACCCTTCACGCGAACTGGTGCAGCAAGGTTCAGCGGTCTCTACTGCGGCCAGCGTGTCCTTTACCGAGGCCGAGCAATTGCTGGCCAGCGGCCAGGCCGATTTACTGCTCGAAACCGTGCTTGAACGCTGCGAAAGCCTGCGCAGCGGCGATCAGATTCTGATTATAGAAGGCCTGAACAACAGTGATAACCTGAGTTTCGCCGAAAATCTCAACCGCCAGATCGCCCAGACCCTGGGCGCAAAAATTGTGATGGTGGCCTCCGCAGAAAACCAGGACTGCCAGGCCCTCAATCAGCGTCTGGAAATTGCCGCAGCCCCTTATGGCAGCGCCGTCTGCGGGGCCATCGTCAACAAAGTCGGTGGCATGAGCAGCGATGATCGCATTGCCCAGATGTCTGTGGTACCCGACAGCGACACCCTCGCGCGCTGCAAAGCCGAAATCAACGCACTGCCGGTCTTTCAGCATCCGGGTTTCAGCCTGGTCGCCACAGTACCCTGGCACCCGGATCTGGCCGCACCAAGGGTCCAGGATCTGGCCCGATTTCTGGATGCTGAGATCGTTTCCGCCGGGGATATGCTGCACCGCCGTATCCGCAGCGTGTCGCTCTGCAGCCGCACCGCCGCCAATCTGGTCAGCCATCTGCAGGCCAACACCCTGCTGATCAGCGCCGGGGATCGGGCCGATATTATTATGGCCGCCTGCCTGGCCGTTCAGAACGGCATCAAACTGGGTGGTCTCCTGCTGACCGGCGGATTTGCCATACATCCCAATATCATGACGCTCTGCCAGCCGGCTTTTCAGGCTGGCCTACCCGTTTTGGGACTCCCACTGGACACCTGGAGCACGGCCCGGCTGATTCAGCGCTACCCACACGAACTGCCGACAGACGATTTGCAGCGCATTGAGCGGGTCAAAGAGCATGTGGCCCAGCAGGTCAATCGCGACTGGCTGCACCAGCAGGCCCGTCAGATTCAGGAAACCCTGCTGAACCCGGTCGCCTTTCGCCATATGCTGACGCGCAAAGCCCAGGCCGCCAGACAGCGCATTGTGCTGCCCGAAGGCAACGAGCCGCGCACCATCAAAGCAGCGGCCATCTGTGCCCGACGCGGCATTGCCCACTGCATTCTGCTGGGTGATGCCAGCGAAATTGAAAGCGTGGCAGCCGGTCAGGGCATCGATCTGAACGTCACAGGCCTTGAAATCTGGGACCCCCATCCTTTAAAAGATGAGCTGGTCCCGGCCCTGGTTGAGCTGCGCAAACACAAAGCGATCACAGCCCTCGATGCCCGCGATCAGTTGAATGACAACGTGGTGGTGGGCACCATGCTGCTGCAGCAGGGGCGCGTCGATGGCCTGGTCTCAGGTGCTGTGCATACCACTGCCAACACCATCCGCCCGGCCCTGAGCCTGATCAAAACCGCACCGGGCAACAGCCTGGTCTCTTCGGTCTTTTTTATGCTGCTGCCCGATCGGGTGCTGGTTTATGGTGATTGCGCCATCAACCCCGATCCCAGCGCTGAACAGCTGGCCGACATCGCCCTGCAATCTGCCCTTTCGGCGTCACAGTTTGGTCTGGAGCCCAGGGTTGCCATGATTTCTTACAGCACCGGCAGTTCCGGCAGCGGCGCCGATGTCGAAAAGGTCCGTACAGCCACCGCCCTGGCCCGCTCCCGTGCACCTGAGCTCCTGATCGATGGTCCACTGCAGTATGATGCGGCCATTATGCCGGACGTGGCCCGCAGCAAAGCCCCCAACTCACCCGTTGCAGGCCGGGCCAATGTCTTTGTCTTCCCGGATCTCAATACAGGCAATACCACCTACAAGGCCGTACAGCGCAGCGCCAATGCCTTAAGTATTGGCCCCATGCTGCAGGGGCTCAACAAACCCGTCAACGATCTCTCGCGCGGCGCATTGGTGGACGATATTGTATACACCATTGCCCTGACGGCCATTCAGGCCCAGCCTGCTGCAACTGAAAACTAAGCGAGCGGTTTGCCAAGCTCGGCGGGCAGGCGCTGCATCGAGGCCTGCCCGACCATCAGGCGCAACATTTTACGCACGCGCTGCCAGAGGCTTTCGCTGACGTAGGGCACGCCATATTTGCGGCAGACCGCCTCCACTTTGGGCTGCAGCTCGCGATAGGTGTGCATGGGCAGATCAGGCCAGAGATGGTGTTCAATCTGGTAGTTGAGCCAGCCCTGCAAAAAGTCTTTGAGATCACTGCCGCCAGTATAGTTAACCGAACCTATCACCTGGCGAAAATAAAATTCGTCTTTGCTCTGAATCGCACCTTCAAAGCGATAGAGGTCCTCCCCTGAATGATTGGGCACAATGATCAGAAAGCTGTGAATATTGGTGAAGATCTCGGCCAGCACAGAGGTCAGCAAAACACTGAGAGCAGCGGTTTTACCCAGCGGCAAAAACAGAGCCGGCAACAAAGCAAAACGGTAAAAAGCATAGGGCAACACACAGCGGGCCCAGAAGTCCAGACCCTGACGGGTCAAAGGCAACAAGAGCTTAGTGCCGTGGTAAGTGGCCGTGGGCTCGGCTTCCATCATCTGATCCAGACGCTCAGCACGCTGCTTACCGTCTTTTTTACGGCGACGCACTTTTTGCTCCATCCAAAGCGTGTTGGGGGCATAATAACTCAGCTTCCAGGTACACATAAAAAACAGGGTGATCAGGTATTTAATCCATAAGGGCGCGTTAATCCGGCGCATCAGATCCACATTGCGTTCCAGCAGGTCCGGGTCCAGGGTCTCGCCCGTGTGGTAATGGTGCAGCACATTGTGCTCAAAGTTCCAGGCCGCCGGGGCAATCCAGTCGGGCCAGTCAATCCAGCGTCGCCAGCCTCTGGCAAAATGCTTGCTGTGATAACGTGCAGGGATATTTTTGAGCCGGTCGTACCCCCGGTGCGCAACGTGATGATTCAACAGCGCCCAGCGGGTCAGATTACCCTGACTGATCAGCAGGGCCGAGACAGGATTGGGAAAGATCCAGGCGGTACCGTAACCCAGCAGCGTACATGCCCGGCCCCAGCGCTCCATTTTGCGCAAATGGCGATAGTCTTTTTCGCCCAGGTTTTGCAAAGCGTCTTTTTTGAGCGCTTCCAGTTCAGCGGCAAAGGCTTTGATATCTATTTGCTGCAGTTCAACAACAGGGAGAGTAGGAAGGGATACAGTAGACTGTGACATGAAAAGTAGATTGACTATCCAAAAACTATTTTGATGCGATCTATTTGGATGGATCGCTTCGGGTATTATACTGAAAATCAATACAAACGCGTGGCGCAAAAGCCAAGGAGTTTCCTGAAATACGATGCTGGCCGCCATTCAGCTGAATAGCCAAGCCGATCCGGCGGCCAACCTGTCTGAGGCCGTCCGCTGGATTCAGGCAGCGGCAGCCGCAGGTGCCGACGTGGTGGCATTGCCGGAAACCTTTCTCTATATTGGCCCCTCAGGTCAGACAGCGCAACATATTCAAGCGCTCGATGGCCCTGTTATGCAAGAGCTGCGGCACCTCAGCCAGACACTGGGTATTTATCTGCTGGCCGGTAGTATTCACGAAGCGGTACCAGACAGTGACAAGCTCTACAATACGGCCTGCTGGCTGGGGCCCGACGGCCAACGCCTGAGCGTTTACCGTAAAATCCACCTTTTTGATATCGATGCGCCGAGCGTGCGCCTGAAAGAATCGGATACCTTTCTGGCGGGTGATACCGACCAGCAGCCGCTGCTGCAGACTCCTCTGGGCTGCTTTGGCACCAGCATCTGCTATGATCTGCGCTTTCCTGAATTTTACCGCCGCCTGGCCCTGGGCGGTGCCGAGGTGATTTTTGTACCGGCGGCTTTTACCCATCCCACGGGCCAGGCACACTGGGAACTGCTGCTGCGGGCGCGGGCGATTGAGAACCAGGTGTATATTGTGGCCCCCAATCAGTGCGGCAGGCATCCTGGTGGCCGCCATTCCTATGGTCACAGCCTGATCATCGATCCCTGGGGTGACATCCTGGCACAAGCTGGCACCGAGCCAGGCTTTATTCTGGCAGCGTTTTCAGCAGAGCGTCTGCAGCAGGTGCGCAGGCAGCTGCCCTGTCTGCAGCACCAGCGTTTACTTTAAGCTATCAGTGATTCAGAATGAACCGTTCTTCGCACTCCCTGAGTAGACTTGAGGGGATCGGCTGAGGTTTTTTTACACATGAAAGGGTCTCCTTGAGGCGATGGATTCAATAACCACAAAG
>JACYMC010000054.1 GCA_015272195.1 Candidatus Sericytochromatia bacterium | reverse complement strand
CCCGAAATATACCCTACACCTTATGTGAACGCACCTTTGTGAGAAATGCGGGTTAACCCGGGGTGCGCTCTTTTGTTTTGAAGGGGTTTAAGGCCCCTAAAAACATTTTCCCGCATGTTAGAATCAAGGCATCAGACGTGATGTTAAAACCCTAAGGAGATGCTATGCCTATCAAAATGCCCCAATCGTTTTCTCTTCTCATGACCGCAATCCTTTTGCTGAGTGCCTGTAATCCATCCTTTGTACCCGTCAACAAACCGACACCGGCACAGGCCAGCGACATGCTGAAGGCACTTCAGCAGAACCACCAGCAGCATCCGATCGTGCCGTCTGAATCTGATACCGACTTTGCCATCGACGGGGTGGGGTATTTTGCTGTGCTGGATCACCGTAATGAACGGCTGCTGTTTACCCGCAACGGCCGTTTTCAGCGCAACGCAAACGGACAGCTGATCACGCCCGAAGGCTTTGATTTGCAGCCACCCATTACTGTCCCTGAAAATACAGCACTTGTTCTCTCTGAAAGCGGTATGATCCGCCTGCAATCACAGGATGGTGCGTCTACTGAAGCCGGTCAGCTGAACCTTACGCGCTTTCTGACCCCTGAATCGCTTAAGGCAGTTGAGGGTCTGCCCGGCTATTTTGAACCTGTACCCGTTGGAGCGCCGGGTGTTTTTGCCCCTGAGGTAGGCGAACCCGCCCAAAACGGCTATGGCCGGGTGCTGAACCGGTTGCTTGAAGATACCAGCCAGCCACTGCAAGCCCCGGCTGATGCGCCGGGTGCTTAAAACAGGGCGCCTGCGTCAGCGCTTCAGCTTAGTTTGAGGCCAGGGCCGGCGTGCGCTGGATTTTATCAGCGTCATAACCCTGGCCCACGGCCAGCTCCACCAGTTCCTGGTAGCGTTCTTCGGGCAGGGTGGCTTCGCGGCTGAGAATCCAGAGGTAGCGGCGCTGGGGGTTGCCAATCATGGCCGAGCTGTAGTCATCGGCCAGGGCCATGATCTGGTAATCGCCGGCAAAAGGCCAGAAAAACTCCACCTTGAGGCGCGTGGGCTGTTCAGGATCAGGCACAAAGGCCCGGCCCCGGGCCTGTTGTGTGCGCGTTCCGGCGGCATCCAGAAAACACTGATTCAGCACGTCAATATCGCCATTGTCGCGCAGGCTATACGTTGCCGTGGTGCCAATGCAGCCATTCTGCTCCGGCGTGGGGATGCCGCCCACCTCGTACCAGGTGCCCAGAAAGCGTTCAATCTCAACGCTGGGTACCACATTCAGCTCTGGCAGCACTGGCCCGGGCGCACAGGCACTCAGGCTCAGGCAGCTCAGTGCACTTAAAAAAAGCATGGATATATTTTTCATAAGCCTATTATACCGGCTTTGCGTCAGATGGAAAGCAGATTGGGCTGTGAGCCAGCATACACCGGCGCTGTGGATTGGGTCATTCCGCTCAGGCACAAAACAGATTAAAATGCTCTGTAACATTGACATGCATTCTGCTTTTGACAGGTGAATCAGATGATGGATTTTAAGCTTTTGAACCAGATGAGCGGCGTCAATCCGCTGACTCAGACCCAGGGGCGGCGGGTGTCTGCACCCGCCGCTCAGGTGACTTCTACCCCCCAGCTGCAGCTGCGCGACCCCCAGCGCTTTAAGCAGGCCCAGCAAAACGCGCGCCAGGCCCTACGCCCCCAGACCGGCGGTAACGCCGTCAGTCAGCTCCAGCAGCTGGGCCAGTTAACGGGTGCTGCGTCCCCTGCGCAGGCAGTGAGCGTTCAGGGCGCTGCATCAGGCCCCACAGCTTTGCAAAAGCTGGGCAATACCCTGCTTGAAAAACTCACGCAGGTCAATCCCAAAGCCCAGTCTCTGGCCGAACTCAGCGCGAACCCTCAGGATTCAGGGGCTTTCAGAATCCCTTTGGATCAGCTGCAGCCGGGCTTACAGGGCAGTATTGAGCTGGATCTGGACGGCATGGCCAAAAAAATGACGTCAGACTTAATGCAGCAGCTGGGGCTCAACAATCTTGCGGATCGTCTGCTGCAGACCGCTCAGCAGCAGGCTGGTGGGGGCAAAATACTGCTGGATCTGCAACAGTTTGATTCGCGCCTTAAAGGCAAGGCTGAAATTGATCTTGATGCCATGACGCAGCCGCCGCGACGGCCTGCGGCGGCTCCGATGATACAGCGCGTGCGCTCTCTGGCTGCCCCTGCTGGCGTGCCGTCTGCTACACAGATCAGCCCCCTGCGCGCCGCTGCGCCGGCAACACCCGCAGGTCGTGTGCTGACCAGTGCGCCGCCCCGACGCGATATCAGCGATCAGGAGGCCCAGAAAGCGGGAGAGGCCTTTCGCAGCAAGCTGCAGGCCCGTCTCAGCAAGGCGCCGCGCAACAGTCCGGTGGGCCAGTATCACGCGGCCTCCAAACTGCTCAACGAATACGCCCTTTATAAACAGACCGGTCAGGGACCGCTGGCCAATGAGCCCCAGGCCCGTGAACTGGTCGAAGCCAACCTGAAATTTTTGCAGGACAAAGTCAAGCAGCTGAGCGCGGATCCAGCGGTCAAGGCCACTTTTAAAGCCGCCCGCGAAGATGCGCTCAAAGCTACTTTTGGCCCCCAGCACGCCACGGTGGCCAAACACTATGCCAATCATCTGCTCTCGGATCAATTTGCGGCCTCACTTAAAAAGCTGCCCCCGGATCAGCAAAAGGCGGCCCTGCTCAAAGCCACCCTCAAACTGAGTGCTTTGGACCCTAAACTGGCTGACCAGACCCTCAAAGCCCTGATGGTCAAACAGATGGAAGGGGAGCTGGTTCAGAATCTGAATGCCGCAGGCCCTGCCGGAGATAAAGCCCGTGCAGCTCTGCGCGCCACGATTCAGGACACACTTGCAAAGCAATTCAGCGACGGCTACGACCACACCGATAAAATTGCCAAGCTGACCGACCAGATGATGGATGCCTTTCAGAAAAATCCCCGGCTGCTGCTCAGCAAAGACGGCTTTGGCCAGGCCCTGAATGAAGGGGTGCAAGCCCTCAAAAAAAGTGGTCAGATTCCCGCCCGCCAGGTGGCGGAGCTGCAGGACAGCGTCAAAGGCCTGCGCGGCCCTAATATCACCGGCAGCCTACTGGCCAAGGCAGCACTGGTCAACGGAGCCTATCTGCTGGCCAATGCCGACAACACCGAACAGGTGCTCAAAGGCCTGAGCAATATGACCTCCGGTGTGGCGGGTCTTGAAAGCCTCGGCAAGCTGCTCAATCTGGGTTCAGAGTCAGCCCTGATGGGCAAGCTGGCCAAAGTCAAAGCCCTCGGCCCGCTGGGTGATGCCCTGGGCGTGGCCGCAGACATTGCCGGGGCCATCAGCGAAGGCAAAAACGAAGACCGTGTCGGTCAGGCGCTCAAAACCCTTTCTGCGGTGAGCGGTACCGCTGGTGCGCTGGCCGGGGTGGCCATCCTGGCAGGCTCCACCGGACCGCTGGCGCCGCTGGTGGTCGGCGGCGCGGCGCTGGTGGGGCTGGGCATTTCGGTGGCCGATTATTTCTTTGCCGAAAGCGATAAAACCGGCGAGGTGCGCCAGGCCCTGCGCAACACGGGCCTCAGTGCCCAGCAGGATAAAATCAAGGCCAAATACGATCAGGCTGCAGGTTATCTTTATGACGACCCGCAGCAGATGCTCAAAGACTTTCGCGGCCTCACCAACCCGGCCGATAAGGTGCGCTATATCAATCAGTTGCTCGATAACAAAGACGTCTGGATCAGCAAAGGCCGCGCCAATGTGGCCCGTCAGATGCTGGAGTCACTCTCCGGGGCTGAGGTCGCGTCTTTGATTCAGAACGGCCTGCAACCCGGCCTGCTAGGCCGCAAGCTGGGCTTCAGCCCGGAAGCCAGCAGCGGTATTGCCCGCAAACTGATGGCGATTGAAGGCCCCGTGGGCCAGAAAGCCCTGCAGCAGTTCCTCGAAGGGCTGAATGCCGGCCAGCATGCCGCCAGCCTGCAGCATATGCTGGCACAGCCTGATCTGGGCGAAAAAATGATCGGCAGACTCAGCACGGATGCCGTTAAAAACCTGGCGCGCAGCGCACCCGATGGCAAAACCGCCGTTAAAATTCTGGAGCACAGCACCTGGGCCCAGTTTAATCAGATCATCAAAGGAGATGGTGGGCTGGCCTTTCTGGATGTGATCAAAAACAAGCTGGTCAATACCGATGACAGCCGGCTGATCGGTGAGCTGGCTGCCTGGGGCCGTGAAGCCGGCGCTGACCCTGCCACCCGCAAAAAGCTGGAAAGCTGGTTCAGCGATATCCTCAAAGACATGCTGCAGCCTGCCAACTACGGCCCGGCAGCGGAAGCTTTTGTCAAAGCGCTTTCAACAGACGAGCTTAAGGGGTTGGATGCAACGCTTAAACAGCGGCTGAATACGGCGGCCAAATTCGCCGGCTCATACTATATGAGCGCCGAAGCGCGGGCCAGCCTGACTGCTGCGGGTATTTGAATGCCCGCAGCGCAGAAAACCTAAGCCGTCAGCTTCAGACCGGCCACGGCCAGCAGCAGCAGGCCCAGAAAAAACAGCCGGTCCGGGCTGACGGGTTCCTGAAACAAAAAGATGCCCAGCACCACCTTGCCGGCAGCGCCCAGCCCCACCCAGACGGCATAGGCCGTGCCGATCGGCAAGTGCAGACTGGCCCGGCCCAGCAGCCAGACGCTGAGGGCCATGGCGGCCAGGGTCAAGAGTGAGGGGGTCAAACGGGTAAAGCCGTGGGTGTATTTGAGTCCCACGGCCCAGCTGCATTCAAACACAGCGGGCAAAAACAAGACAAGCCAGGGCATATCTCATAAAAACGCCTCGACTGAAATTGAGTCAGGCAGTGAAAAATCGAGCATAGTTTGGTCAAATATGACACTACGCCTCAAATTGTAGATGGTAGAAAAGCTCGGCTGGCTCAACCTCAGGCTTTCCCACTTCACAAAGCTCACGCATCCGAGAGATAAAAAACGCTCATAAGCCTCTGCACATCTGAGTTGACAGCGATCCCAGTGACACTCCTGCTTCAAAACGCGAAAAACTTCCTCGATCACATGGCGTTTCCCGTACAGTTTGACAACCTCGCTTGCATCAATCATGACCCGATTGGTCACAAAAAATTTGTCTGCTCGTCGAATCGCTCTGATCTTCAGACCGTTGCTCAATAGACCTACATCGTTCCAGAAACCCTGTTTCTTGTAGCGCCACATGGCGATGTCATTGAATTTGCGCGTTTTGGTGATGCGGCTAATGAAAGCCCAGCCGTAATCGTCTATTCGTTTGAGCAACTTCTGATTGGCAAAGCCAGAATCAAAGAAAACAAATTGAGGCTTGAGTTTAGCCCGCATTTCTCACAAAGGTGCGTTCACATAGGGTGTAGGGTATATTTCGGGAGTTTTTACTGAACTCGGTAGCCTCTGAACAGGCC
>JACYMC010000034.1 GCA_015272195.1 Candidatus Sericytochromatia bacterium | reverse complement strand
TTTCTGGGTTTGAGTGAGCCAAGCTTAGAGTTGCTTTTTGAGTTGCTTTTTGAGTCACCTGAAGGGGGCTTGGAGGAATTTTTGCTATTGAGGCCCAGCAGCTCTTCGATTTGCCGTAAGCGCTCTTTCAGTGCGGTATTTTCCGCTCTTAAAGCGGCATTCTCAGCTCTGAGTAACGCATTTTCATGCTCAAGCTGTGCCACTTTTTCTTCCAGATAAGCAATGCGTTCTGATTCTGTCATGTCTTTAGATTAAGCCGAGATTTGCGTTTTGGGAAGGGGGCTGAAGGGATACAAAGCGGGACGTTAAATGCGTACCGCTTTTTGCTATGATAATAAAAGACTTTTAAAAATGCCCTTATGTTGAGAGATAAACCATGCAGCAAACCGTGATTGATGTCATGTTGGTGGATGATGAGGAAGACTTTCTGGAAGATGTCTCTGATGCCTTGCTTTATCAGAAGCAGATTCCTTACTCTCTGAACGTGGTAGGCACTGCCTGCAATGGTGAGCAGGCCCTGGAGATGGCGCGTGAGCTGAAGCCTGAAGTGGTGGTGATGGACCTGGTGATGCCCGGCCTGGATGGCGTGCAGGTAGCAGATATTCTGTTTCAGGAGCTGCCCCTGATCAAGGTGCTGGTCTTTAGCTCCTACCTTGATTTTAAAGATATGCAGAGTATTGTGAACGCCGGTGTGCGGGGATATATCGTCAAAGGCAATTTGCGTGAGCTGATCCGGGGCATCGAAAAAGTCTACAATAATGAGCCCTGCTTTCCGCCGGACGTGGTGCAGTCACTTTTTAAGCAGCAGTTTCACCGCCAGCCCGCACCGCCCCGGCAAAAGCTATCGGTCTCCTGGCAGGATTTGTCTTACCGGGAACGCGAGATTCTGAGCCTGCACCAGGCCGGTCACAACCGCCAGGAAATTGCCCGCCGTCTGGGTCTGAATATCTCCACCATTAAAACCTACTTCCGGCGCATTGAAAAAAAAGGCGGGCTGAATCAGTCTTTGGACTGATCCTGGGTTTCAGCCTCTGTCTGGATGCTGCTTTCAGAGCCCATGCCGTTCATCCAGAGATGAACCATGGCATCCTGCTCAGCTTTTTTTTCGGCTTCTGTTTTTTTTCGGGGTTCTTTTTTATCGTCAGACATCGTCTACCTCTTCAAGGACTATTTCTTCACTGCGCCAGGCATTTAAAAAGCGCGCCAGGGCCATTTCAAGCGCTTCTACTGCTGCTGTACCCCAACGCTGGGTGAGGGTATAGCGGCGTGAAAAAGCCAGCTGGTAAGTATATTCAAGCCCGTTTTCCTCCAGCTGCGCAAGCAGATCGGCGGGGATTTCGAGAAATTCACAGGCCACATCCTGGCAGGGCGTGGGCCAGGCAGGGCAAAGCATTTCGGAGCGAAAGCGCCGATCCAGATAAAAATCCACTGCGCTCAGCAAAGCTTCTGCTTCCCGGGCTTGCAGGCCCCGCTGCTGCAGTTGTGGCAGGGTGCTGTCGCGCGCCTGTTCAAGCTGCTCCAGGCCAGCAGCGGCCACTTTGGCTGCCAGGGGTTTGGGCAGATTCAGTGCGCTGATGCCGGTCTCAGCCATTATTTTTTGCCCAGCTTGACGCGGGGATCCACGGCCCCGTAGCAGAGGTCGGTGATCAAGTTGGCGATGACAATCACGGCGGCGGTAAACAAGACCGTACCGAGCACCATGGGAATGTCTTTCTGGCGCAGGGCCTGTACGGCCAGGCGGCCCAGACCCGGCCAGGCAAAGACGGTTTCAGTAACCACCGCCCCGCCCATCAAAAAGGCCAGATCCATGCCCACATAGGTGATCACGGGGATCAGGGCATTGCGCAGGGCGTGTTTGAGAATCACCACCCGCTCGGTCAGGCCTTTGGCGCGGACCATGCAAATATAGTCCTGGCGCACCACCTCCAGTAAAGTGGAGCGTGTCAGGCGGGCCACCACGGCAATGCCGCGTACACCCAGTACGGCTGCCGGCAGAATCAGGTACCCGATATAAGGCAGGAACCCCATGGAGATGGTTTCCAGGGGGTTCATGGGGAAGAGCCGCAGGTTATAAATAAAGACGTACAGCACGATCATGCCCACCCAGAAATTGGGCGCAGAAACGCCCCCGATGGCGCTGACCATCACAAAGCGGTCTAAAAACGTCTTTTGTTTGACCGCCGAAATAATGCCGACCGGGATGCCGATCAGGGTCATGATCAACACCGAAAGCAAGGCCAGGGCCAGGGTATGCGGGAAGGCGTCCAGAATGGCCTCGTTGACGCTGCGCCGCGTAATAAAACTCTTGCCCAGGTCACCCTGCACAATATTGCCCAGGTACATACCGTACTGCACAACCTTGGGCTTGTCGAGATTCAGCTGGCGGGTAATGGCTTCGCGGGTAGCGGCATCTGTCTTTTCGCCCATAATGGTAGAGACGGGATCGCCGGGCACCAGGTAGAGCAGGGCAAAGGTGATCGTAAAGATCCCCAGCAGGGTGACCGGAATCAGTAAGAGGCGTTTGACAAGATACTCGAACATGCTGTCTCCTAGGTGGCGGCGGTTTGTGCCAGGGTATTGAGGGCCTGCTGCAGGCGGGCCAGGCAGGCTTCACGGCCCAGCAGTAAAATACTTTGCTGCAGGTCAGCGCCTGCTGTGCGTCCTGTGAGAGCGGCCCGGATCGGCCACATGATCTCTTTCATTTTAAAGGGCTGGTTTTGCTTAAGCGCTTCAAACGCCGTATGCAGAGCATCCGCCTCCCATGGCATGTCTTGCAGGCTGCTGTGCAGGGCCTGCAGCACGGGTTGGGCTGAAGCCATGCCAAAGGCTTTGCCCACGGCTTCGGCGCTCAGATCGGGTGCAGCAAATAAAAAGTCGGCTTCTTTGAGATAGTCTGGCAGCAGGTTCATTTTTTCCTGCACCAGAGCCAGGCTCTGCAGCCACCAGTCCTGGCTGTGGCTGTCGGTTGGAATACCCGCCGTCTGCAGCACTGGCTGCAGGCGCTGCCAGAGATCTTCAGCTGACAGGCGGCGCAGCCACTGGCCGTTGACCCATTTGAGTTTTTCGACGTCAAAGACCGCGCCGCTTTTACTGACGCTTTCGAGGCTGAAGGCGGCCACCAGCTCGTCCAGGCTCAGGATCTCCTGGCCCTCAGGGGGAGACCAGCCCAGCAGGGCCAGGTAGTTGACCAGGGCCTCGGGCAAATAGCCCATCTCAAGGTAAGCGCCCACGGCGGTGGCGCCATGACGCTTGGAGAGCTTGGAGCGATCGGGGGCCAGCATCATGGCCGTATGGCCAAAGATCGGTGGGGTGGCACCCAGGGCTTCATAGATAAGGATTTGTTTGGGGGTGTTGGAAATATGATCTTCGCCGCGCAGCACATGGCTGATCTGCATGGTGATATCGTCGACGACCACCGCAAAGTTATACAGTGGCTCCAGGCCCTGGCGGGCAACGATCATGTCGCCGATCGTGCGGGTATCAAAGCGGATTTCACCCCGAATCAGGTCGTTAAAGACCACTTCTTTGGCGGGCACTTTTAAGCGAAAGGTGTGCGGGGTCTGGGCGTCCAGCAGCTCCTGCACTTCGGCCGGGTTGGCATCGCGCCACTTGCCGCTGTAAACATAGGTCTGGCCACTGGCTTCGGCGGCGGCGCGTTCGGCCTGCAGTTCTTCGGGATTACAAAAGCAGGGGTAAATCAGGCCCTGGTCCAGCAATTGCTGCAGGTACTGTCGGTAAATGTCGCTGCGTTCAGACTGAAAATAAGGGCCGTGCGGCCCCTCAACGCCCGGACCTTCGTCCCAGTGCAGGCCCAGCTGCTGCAGGCCACTCAGAATATTGTCGGTATAGCTTTGCTGGGAGCGTGCTTTATCGGTGTCTTCGACGCGTAGAATAAACTGGCCACCGTGTTTTTTTGCAAAGAGATAGTTAAACAGGGCGGTGCGGGTGGTGCCAATGTGCAGGTTGCCGGTGGGGGAAGGGGCAATACGGACGCGGACGGTCATGATAGCTGCTTGTCTCAGGCCGGTGGGGCCTGGCCTCCTTGAAAATTGAGCGTAGCTGCATTAAACCATGTTTCCAGGCCTGATCCAAGGGGGCTTTCAGCCTTGATCAGACTGTATAATTAATATATATTAAAGTGAATAACTCAGCTTTCGGACATGAGGTATGCCATGTCCAAGCGCACTATATCCTTCTTTCGAACTCTCTGTGTTTGCCTGATGGTTTTCAGCTTTGCCTTGCCGGCACCTGCTCTGGCACGCATTGCACAGCCCGCAGCGCCTCAGGCTCCGGTCGGTATCCAGCAGCCGGTCTCTCTGGCGGTGCTCGAACTGGCGCCCCGCGGTGCGGACCCGGTTTTAACGGCGGCCTTCAGCGATTTGCTGCGCATTCATCTGCGTGATCAGGCCGGTGTGCGCTTGCTAGAGCGCGTCCGCATGGACGATATTCTCAAAGAACAGCATTTTCAGCTGAGTACCCACTGCGGCGATTCGGAGTCCTGTCTGCAGGAAACAGGCCGTATGCTGGGCGTGCAGCGTCTGGTACTCGGCGCTGTGCATCAGATCGACGGCTTTTTTTCAGCCCATTTGCACCTGCTTGACGTCGCTTCAGCTCAGATGACGGGTGCAGCAACCTTTCAATGCAAATGCAGCGTTGAAGAGATGCTGACCCGTGTACCCCAGGCCCTTGCTGCCCAGCTGACGGATGCCATTTATGCCGAAATGCCCACAGGCCAGCTGCGCATTGACTCCACGCCGTCGGGTGCTGAAGTGGTGCTGAATCAGCAGCTGATGGGACGTACACCGCTGCATCTGCCTCAGGTGATTGCCGGTGAACATACGCTCTTGCTGCGCCAGGCCAATTATCAGGTAAATCAGCAGAAGATTCAGGTAAAGCCCAGTCAGGTGGCTGCATTCAACCTTGCTTTGCTCGAAGAACGTCGGGGCGGCAGCCTGAATGTACACATCACTCCACCAGGTGCACAGGTGGCCATTAATGGAAAATCTCACGGTCCAGCCCCCCTGGTTCTGGATGCCCTGCCACCGGGCCTGCATCAGGTCACGGTCTCGCACCCGGACTACCACAGCCAGTTGCACACGGTCATGGTTGCCGCTGGTCAGGTTAAAAATTTTGAAACCCGCCTGTTGCCGAAAAAAAAGCCGCGCGGCACCCTGTATCTGGACTTGGTACCCTCCAGAGCCTCTGTGTATGTCAATGGGGTGTACCAGGGACATACCCCTGTGATGCTGATGCTGGACGCAGAACCCCAGCAGCTGACGCTGCGCCGGCCAGGTTACGCTCGCTGGGAGCAGCAGGTGAAGGTCGATCCTGCTCAATCCCTGCGTCTGAACCCCCGGCTTGAAAAAGATGAAAACGCCTGGATCTTGCCGTCGGTGATCTTTGGCAGTGTCGCCGTTTTGCTCGCTCATCTTTTCATGAGTGCTGAAAGGCAATAAAATAGCCCCTAAGAAACATTTG
>JACYMC010000140.1 GCA_015272195.1 Candidatus Sericytochromatia bacterium | reverse complement strand
CCTGCGTCCGAAGTCAGCGCACCGCCTTCAAAATTGACTGTCAGCGGCTCTCCATTTTTGCCTTGAACTTCCCAGGTCTCAGGGTTACACTTCATACAGCTGGCTCCTTTTCTGCGATTTCTGGATATGATAACTTTAATCTACAGAAAGGAGCCAGTTTTTATCTACTGATCTGTTTGTGAGAAATGCGGGCTAAAAAGGTCTTCTTTCTTTGCTTTCAGCGATCATGTCAGGCAAAAGCTATGAACATTGAGTGATAATGCCACAACGGCATGCTGGTTCTGTGCTAGCATTTTGAGTATGCAACAGATTGATTCACACCTCATCGACAACTACCAGGCGGTGCGCCAGACCTGCGCCTGGTGGCCTGAAAGCGAACAGCGCGCCATTGTGGTCGAAGGCCCCGATGCCGGCAGTTATCTGCAAACCCAGCTGACCCAGGACGTGCTGAAGCTGGATATCGGCCAGGGTGCGCTGGCCGCCCTGGTGGATCGTAAAGCACATGTGCGCGCCATTTTGAGCCTGCACCGGCAGCAGGCGGAGCGCTTTTTGCTGCTGCCTGTGATGGGCGCCGAGGCCTTGCTGGCCCACCTGGAGCAGTTTCACTTTATGGAAAAACTGAGCCTCAGCGAAGAGCGCTGGCAGCGCCTGCGCCTGGAAGGACCCCAGAGCCTGGACCTGCTGCAGCAGATTGCGCCCCTGCCGCTGGAAAAACTGCAGCGCTGGCAGATCAAATCCCTGGTATTTCCGGGGGGTTCCGGCTGGCTGATTCCCGACAGCTTCAGCGGTGAGAGCGGCTTTCTGCTGCTGGCCCGCCCGGAGCAACAGGCCCCGCTGCAACAACTGCTGACCCAGCAGCTTAAAATACCGCAGGCCGAGCCTGAAGTACTTGAATGGCTGCGGCTGGAAGCCGGTCAGCCCCTGCCGGGCCAGGATATGACTGCAGAAACCCAATTACCGGAAACAGGCCTTGAAAAGCAGGCCGTCAGCTATGACAAGGGCTGCTATCTGGGTCAGGAAGTGATTGCCCGCATCCATGCCTACGGGGTGGTACCCAGGGCGCTGGTCGGCCTGGTGCTCGACAGCTCGCAGCCAGACCTCAAATTACCGGCAGCTTTTCAGATCGAAGGCAAAAAAGCCGGTGAAATCACCTCGCTGGGCTGGTCGCCACAGCTGCAGCGGCCTGTGGCGCTGGCCTACCTGCACAAAAAATGGCGCGAAAACGGCCGTCAGGTGCAGCTCGACAGCGACGGACACAGCTTATCGGCAGAAGTGCGCCGCCTGCCGCTCTATACGCCCCTGCCCCCTGAAGCGCGGGCCCGCCAGCTCTACGAACAGGCCCTCGATATTTTTGCCCACCAGGGTGAGGCCGAGGCCATTCCCATGCTGCAGAGCGCCATCCGGCTGGATCCCCAGCTGGCAGACGCTTACGAATCCCTCGGTGTGCTGCACTCCCGTCTGGGCCAGCATGAAGCGGCGATTGAGGTCATGCAGCAACTGACCCGGATCGCTCCCGAAGAGCCCATGGCCCATACCAATCTCTCGCGCTTTTATATGCTGCTGGGCGACAAGCCCACCGCCGAAAACCATATGGCCGAAGCGACCCGCCTGAATATGCTCCGACAGCAGCGCCAGCAGCAGCAACAACAGGCCGAAGCTGCCGCACAAAAAGCAGCCCTGATCGCCATGTTCCGTGAAGTACTGACCGAAGAAGACCCCGACGATCTGGTGGCCAATTTTGGTCTGGGCAAGGCCCTGGTCGACAGCGAAAACTACAGTGAAGCGGTGATCTATCTCGAAAAAGCCGCCACGGTGGATCCCTTCTATTCAGCAGCCTATCTGCAATGGGGCAAAGCTCTCGAAGCCCTGGGGCAGACGGCACAGGCCCGTGCGGTTTACAGCCGGGGCATGGAAGCCGCCGCCGAAAAAGGGGATCTGATGCCCCTCAAAGAAATGGAGCAGCGTCTGGCGCTGCTGCCGGCCTGATACCATGGCTTTGTGGCGGCCTCAAACCCGGCTGCGCCGGGCCCTGCTGGTGCTGACACTGGGACTGGGCATTGTCGGCCTGGGGAGCTGGAGCCTGCAGCGCCAGGCCAAAGCCATGCTGTTTGAAACCGCCCGCGAAAACCCCTTTGCCAGCTTCAGCCAGCAGCTGCCGGCCCTCAACTGGCAGACGCCCCTAAACAGCACGGCTTTTCAGACTTATTTGGATTTTTACGGGCTGGACTTTCCGGACACCCAGCACCATGCAGGTATCTTGCAAACCGTCACAGGAAAAACCTTTGTGCATATCTACCGGCCGCAGCAGGTCAGCAAAGGTACGGTGCTGGCCATGCATGGTTATTTTATACACGGCGCTCAGCTCAATCACCTGACGGCGGCCCTGCTGACCGAAGGCTATACGGTAGTCACACCCGATTTGCCCGGTCATGGCCTGTCAGACGGCCCGCGCGCAGATATTGACAATTTTTCAGACTATGCCCGCCTGATCGAAGATCTCACCCCCCGGCTGCAGGCCCGGCTGCCCAGCCCGCTTTATCTGATGGCCCACAGCACCGGCGGCGCCGGCAGCTGGGAGTACCTGCTGCGCAACCCCGATCACACCTATCAGCGGGTGGTGCTGGCCGCACCGCTGGTGCGCTCCTGGCTCTGGGATCTGTCGCTGATGGGCTTTTATCTGGGGCAGGGCTGGCTGCAGGAACTGCCGCGCCTGCTGCGCGAAGACACCTCAGATCCCGGCTTACTGGAAGTGATCCGCCGCGACCCGCTGCAATCAGCCGCCACGCCCGTGAACTGGGTGCGGGCACTGATCGACTGGAATCAGAACGTGATCGAAGCCTACCCGCCCTCACAAACGCCCCTCCTGATCCTGCAGGGTGAAGCCGACACGGTGGTGGACTGGCAGCACAATCTGCCTTTTTTACAGCGTAAGTTTCCCCGGGCACAGATTGAAAAATGGCCCGAGGCCCGACACGACCTTTACTGGGAAGCGCCGGCCCTGCGCACAGCGCTGATCCAGCGCAGCCTCTCCTTTTTAGCACAGCCCTTGCCCGGTTATTAAACATTTGTTAAAATTAAGCTAACATCAACGAAAGTGCAGGTCACGCCGCGTGAAGAATCTTCGTCAAACCCTATTCGCAGCTCTGGGTATCAGTCTCACTCTGGTGGCCTGCTCCACACCTGGTTTTCGCAATCTGGCACCCAACACCGGCCTGCAGGCCTTTCAGGCCCGCCGCAACGTGATTCCAGCCCCTGAATTGATGGTAATTCCCTCCCCCAACCAAAATCCGCGTCCTGAAGGGGTCAAGCCCGATACCATCGTCCTGCATCACACGGCCACAGCCGGTACGGCTGAGCGCGTGGCGCGCTTCTTTTCACGCCCTGACGCCAAAGTATCTGCCCATTATATTGTCGATCGCACCGGCTATATTGTGCGCTCCGTGCCCGATAATATGAACTCCTGGCACGCCGGTCGCAGCGCCTTTAAAGGCCGCCCCAACGTCAACGACTTTTCGATTGGCATTGAAATCTGCAATCTGGGCGACTCGATTGAGGCCTATCCTGATGCCCAGTATGATGCGCTGATCAAGCTGGTGGCCTGGCTGGTGCAGACCCACCAGATCTCCCTTGATAATATCACCCGCCACCGGGACATTGCCGTCCCCGCAGGCCGCAAAATTGATACCTCCAACAACTTCTCTGTGGCGCGTCTGATGGATGGCGTGCAGGCGGTACTGGCCGGTACTTATGTCACCCCGCCCAATATGCAGCCGCCGGCCCCGCCGCTGGACAACCCCGAGTGGCGCACCGTGCGCGTACAGCCCGGTCAGCAAACCTTTGAAGATCTGGCCGACATCTACCTCGACAACCCCCAGCGCGCCGTTGAAATTGCCGCACTCAATCCTGAGCTGCGCGAAGCCAGCCAGATTCCGCTGGGCCAGCTGATTCGCCTGCCCAACACACTTGATTACTGGGACACCCACGTCCACTAAATCTGTGCCCCAGGATTTGCCCTATCGCGAAGTCTACGGTGAGCCTCTGCAGCTGTCCCACCTGATCGTGGGTCAGGCGATCACAGGGGCGGCAGACGGTCGGCTGCCGCTGCTGAACCCCGCCTGCAGTCAAGACATTATGGCCTGGCTGCCCGGCCCTTTAAATACGCAACAGCAGCAACAATTACAGCAGCTGCATTTGAGCGGGTCAGCGACAGCTGCTGAGCGCCGCCAGCAGCTTGAACAGACCCTCAAGCCCTGGCTGACCAGCCAGAGCCTGGCCCTGGCCCGCCTGCGCGGGCGCGAGAGCGGTCTGCCCCTGGCACAGGCCCAACACGAGCAGGAAATCCTGCTTCAGTGGCTGCAAAGTATTCCTACAACCCTTGCTGCAGGCACAGCACCGTCAACACACTGGCTGAACAGTCAGCACAGCGCCCTGATCAGCACTTTTGAAGCATTGCTCAAAGCCCTCATGGCCGGCTGTCCGGTGATCTGGCAACCCGATATCAGCCACGCTGCCAGTGCTTTTGTGCTGAGTGAGGCCCTGCAAAAAGGATTGCCTGCAGGCATGCTGAATCTGGTGTACCCCACCGCAAAACTGACAGACCATCTGTCCTGGCAGCATCCACCGCTTGTCACCGCTGATCATATACGTCTGCGCCTGACGCCCGCTGAATCCCTGCCTGTGGCCGTGCCCCGGATTGTGCGGGGCGTCTGCAGTAGTCTGCCGGGTGAGCGCCTGCAGGCCGTCGAAGTGCCGGCCCGGCGCTTGCCCGAACTGCTGCAGCGCCTGCAAAAAAGCTTTCAAAGCCTGCGCACGGGAGATCCCATCCTCAGCGACCGACTGGATTACGGTCCGCTGGCACGTGAAGCCGATCTGAAAACTTATCTGGCTTTTTTTGAAGCCCTCAAAAAAGGACACGGTGGCCAGCTGCACTACGGCAAAGGCCGCATGAGCCGCAACAGCAAAATCCCCGATTTTATCGGCGATCCCGATTTAGGCCACTACGTCTGGCCCCTGCTCTGGCAGCCCGACAGTGCTGAGGCTCCCCTGCCCGAACTGCCCGGCCCGGTTCTGGCCCTGATTCCCGTCTGAAGCCGGCAGCCTGTGTTAAGCTGAAACCAGTCTGCGGCTTTTACAGACAGCAGTCTACCCAAGCTATTCTCAGGAAAAATATTCCCATGGCCGAAGCCCCTTATCTGGTTGTGCGTAAGCTCAGCAAGCGCTTTGACGACAAACCCCTCTTTGAAGATATCGCCTTTGCCCTGCATCCGGGCGACAAGGTGGCTCTGGTGGCCCGCAACGGCAGCGGCAAAACCACCCTGATCCGCGTGCTGGCCGGCCTGGAACCGCCTGACAGCGGCGAAATCGAATGGGCGCGCAACCTGCGGGTGGGCTATGTTTTTCAGGAGCCACCCCTCAACCCGGCCCACAGCGTGCGTGAGGCGATTCTGGACTCCGATCACCCCGGCCTGCAAGCCCTGCGAGCCTTTGAAAGCGCTCAGCAGACCCAGAACAGCGCGGCCCTGGAGGCCGCCTTTGCCGCCATGGAGGCCCACCAGGCCTGGGATCTGCAGCAGGAACTGCAGCGTATCATGTCCCAGCTGCAGCTGGATCAGCTCAGCCAGCCGGTGCAATATCTCTCCGGCGGCCAGCGCCGCCGCATCGGCCTGGCGCGCGCCTTGTTGGAGGCCCCGGATCTGCTGATTCTGGACGAGCCCACCAACCATCTGGATCTGGACATGATCGAATGGCTGGAGCAGACCCTTTCGCGCAGCCGCCAGACCCTGCTGATGGTGACCCATGATCGCTATTTTCTGGAGGCGGTCTGCTCTCAGATTCTGGAACTGGATCAGGGCACGCTGCAAAAATACCCGGGCAATTTTTCGGTCTATCTCGAAGAAAAAGCGGCCCGCGCAGTGCAGGCCGAGCGCCTGCGCGAAGCCGAGCTAAATCTCTACCGCCAGGAGCTGGCCTGGGTGCGCAAACAGCCCCGCGCCCGCGGCACCAAATCGCGGGCCCGCGTGGAAGCCTTTGGCGAACTGGCCGAGCGGCTGGACGACTACAGCCCCGAGCAAAGCCTGCAGTTAGAAGTACAGATGCAACGCCTCGGCGGCAAGGTGCTCGAAATTGAGGGCCTCAGCAAAGCCTTTGGCGAGCAGATCATTCTCAAAAATTTCAGCCACACCTTCAGCCGGGGCGACCGCATTGGGATTATCGGGCGCAACGGCACGGGCAAGAGTACCTTTCTGAACCTGCTGGCCGGCTTAGAGGCCCCCGACAGCGGCCAGATCGACTGGGGTGAAACCATCAAAGTGGCCTATTACCGCCAGCAGGGCCTGCAGCTCAAAGACCAGCTCAAAGCCATTGAGGTGGTGCGCGAGGTGGCCGAGTACCTGCCCCTCAAAAAAGGCCGCAGCATTTCAGCCTCGCAGCTGATGGAGCGCTTTTTATTTAACGGCGCGGCCCAGCACCGCCAGGTGGGCACCCTCAGCGGCGGCGAAAAGCGCCGCCTTTATCTGCTGACCCTGTTAATGGGCAATCCCAACTTTCTGATTCTGGACGAACCCACCAACGATTTTGATATCCAGACCCTGCAGATTCTGGAAAGCTTTCTGATGGAGTATCCCGGCTGCCTGCTGCTGGTCTCTCATGACCGCTACCTGATGGACAAAATTGCCGACCATCTGCTGGTCTTTACCGGCCAGGGTGAGGTCACGTATTACCCGGGCACCTACTCCAGCTGGTGGGACGAAAACCAGCAGCTGCAACAGGCCGAAAAAACGGCCAGCGCCGATAAAAAAGCCGTGGGCGAAGCCCCGGCCAAAGCACCCAAAACCCCACCCAAAAAGCTGAGCTGGAAGGAAGAACGCGAGCTGGAGAGTCTCGAAAGCCGGATCGAGGATCTTCAGGCACAAAAAAGTGCACTGGAAGCCCAGCTGGCCGCGCCCGAAAACCAGAGCTTAGAAGCGATTCAAAGCCTGTCATCGCAATATGCCGATGTAGAGACTGAGCTGCTGACCGCCGAAAGCCGCTGGCTGGAGCTGGCGGAAAAGCAGGAAGCTTTACAGACCTGAGCGGCACCTACTCCGGGTCACGCTGCGCGCGCAGCCAGCGGGGCAAACGGCGCAAGGCTGCGCGCTCCCTGAACTCCTGCTGCATGGGCTGGGCCGGATAACCCGCCACGCGCTGACCGGGGGGAATATCGCGGGTAATGCCGCTTTTGCCGGCGGCCACCACGCCGTCACCCACGTGTAAATGCCCGGCCACGCCGGTCTGACCCGCCAGCGTCACATGATCGCCAATCACCGTGGAGCCGGCAATGCCCACCTGGGCCACCAGCAGGCAGTGTTTGCCGATTTGCACATTGTGGCCAATCTGCACCAGATTATCGATCTTGGTGCCTTCCCCAATACGGGTCTGGCCCAGGGTGGCGCGATCAATCGCCACCAGCGCACCGATTTCAACGTCGTCTGCGATCTCCACACGGCCCACCTGGGGAATTTTGTGGTGGCGACCTTCAGCCTTGTAAAAACCATAACCGTCGGCGCCAATCACCGTGCCGGCATGAATGATCACCCGTTCCCCCATCTGGGTTTGAGGCCCCAGCACCACGCGCGGTCCCAGACGGCAGTCCGGGCCAATGACCGAACCGGCCCCAAGCACACAGTGGGGGCCAATGCGCGTACCAGGGCCAATCTGCACCCCGGCTTCAATCACCGCAAAAGGGCCAATCTCAACGGGTTCGGCCAGCCGGGCGTTCGGGTCAATACAGGCCTGGGGCGAAATAGAATGCCGCAGCGGCAGCTGGGGGTAAAACAGATCCAGGGCAGCCGCAAAGGCCGCTCTGGGATCAGCCGCCAGCAGGCAGGGCAAAGCGGTTTGCTCTGCCAGATCGGCAGACAACAAAAGAACGCCAGCAGCATCCGGCGGCAATTGCGCCAGACGGCGGGCGTCCAGAATCAGGGCCAGCTGACCGGCCTGCAGGGCCTGGGGCTCACACAGACCCACAACAGGTGTTTGTGGCGCACCCCGCCAGTCAAGTCCCAGCCGGGTGGCCAGCGTGGCCAGGGTCCAGGTCATTATTTGCGGTTTTTGAGCTCGTTGACCACGTCAGTAGTGATGTCGGAGCCGCCATAGAGCACCAGCTGTTTGTTGACCACCATGTCCAGGCCTTTCTTTTTGGCTACAGCCTGCACCACGGCTTCCACATCTTTTTCGAGCTTGTCTTTCATCTTCTGAATTTCTTCTTTTTTGCGCTCCAGCTTGGTCTCTTCAGACTTGGCCTGCTGCATGATTTCGTCTTCATACTTACGCTTGAGCTTCAGAAACTCATCTTCAGAAATTTTACCCTGCTTTTCCTGCAGTTCTTTCATCTTTTTGTTGCGGGATTCGATCAGGGTCTTCTCGGCCTGCTGCACATCACGCTGAGCGCCTTCGAGGGCTTTCAGCAGAGCAGAACTCGACAGAATACGCTGCACATCAATCACGCCAATTTTGGATTCAGCCTGGGCGGGCATGCTGGGCACAACGGCCAGGGGAGCCGCCAGCATCAGACCGGCGGCAAAACTTACAATCAATTTTTTCATGGTATTGTCCTCACTAAAATTTTTGTCCGATGCTGAAATGCAACTGGCCAGCATCAAAGAGGGATTCAAAGTTTAATTTTGAAAAGTCACGCACCCCGTAGTCCAGACGCAGCGGGCCCATGGGGGTGTTCAAACGGATGCCCAGACCCGCACCATATTTAAAGGGCAGGCCCTGGTTCAGCTCCACGCGGGCTTCGGGCACGGGCAAAAATTCGCCAATATCCGTAAAGACCACGCCCGAAACCGGGTTAAAGATCGGGAAGCGCAGCTCAACGGAGCCAATCACAAAGTGCTTGCCAAACAGAAAGCCGTTTTCGGGCCAGCCGCGAATCACGTTGAAACCATTGGAGTAAAACTGCTCGTACTCCGGGTTCTGGCCCAGATAGGTACCGCCCCGGCCACCGATGGCCAGGGTCAGCCAGTCCGTCAACCCCAGATAGGTACTCATATTGCCCGACAAACGCAGATAAGCGCTGTCGCCCCAGACCGGCTCCACCGACAGCAGGCCGTACCAGCCGCTGCGCGGGTCCATGATCACATCACGGGTGTCGTATGAAATAGAGCCACCGACACTGAAAAAGACGTCCGTGGCCGAAAAGCGATTGCTGACGGTCAGATCCCGCAGGGGATTGCGCGCCAGGTCCGTCACCCCGACCTGCTCAGCCCGCGCCGAGAGTGAACCGCGCCAGGGCGAGGTCAAATCGCCAAAAAGGGGCCGGCCAAAGCTGATGCTCGTACCCACACGGCTTTGAATAATACCGCTGCCGGCGGGCAGGTTAAAGATATCCTGCACCCCTGTACCAAAAAAGAGCGGGATACGCTCAGAAAAGACTGAGGTCCCAAAAGAGGTGCGCCCTTCAAACATCCAGGGGTCATAAAAGTCGATGCGGCCCAGCAGGGTGCGCTGGGCTTCAACAAAGTTATTGGTCTGGTTAAAGATACTGAAGACATCCACGCCCAGCTGCAGATCCACCGCCAGGCGGCGGCCTTCGCCCATCAGGTTGTCTTTGATGATCTGAAAAGTGCCCACCAGACCGTCGCGGTTGTTAAAGCCGGCCCCCATGTTGACCTGACCTGTGGGGCGCTCTTTGACCTCTACCACAATGATCCAGTCGTTAGGGTCTTTTTCGCCCGGCCGGGGCACAAAGTTCACGCTTTCAAAGAAATTGGTGTTGTAAATGCGGCGCAAATCGGCGGTAAAGCGCTCCGAGTTAAACAGTTCACCGGGCTTGAGGGTGATCTCACGCAGCACCACATAGTCTTTGGTTTCTTTGTTGCCGCTGATGCGCAGGTCTTCCATGCGCCCTTCGTTGATGCGCAGCTCCAGGATGCCGTCCATCGAGAGCAGGCCCTCAACATCGTTGAGCTGGGTGCGCAGAAAGCGCACGTTGGCCAGCACATAGCCCTGGTCGCGGTAAAGCTGTAAAATGGCCTGCTCGGTTTCACGGATGCTGTCAAAATTGGCGGTCTGGCCCAGCTGATCAGCAAAGCGCTTCAGAATCTCGTCTTTGTCAAAGACTTCCAGATCGTTAACAATGCGCACTTCTTTCAGCACCGGGTTTTCCTGCACGATCACCACCAGGCGATAGCCGCCCGGCACCGGGTCACGGCGGGCGGTAACATCCAGAAAATAACCCAGACCGTAGATGCGGCGTAAATCGTTGCGCACCTGCTCCAGGGTGACCTCGTCACCGGGCTTGATATACATGGACAACAGCACGGCATCCCGAAAGCTGGAGCCCTCCACTTCGATATCCACCACCTTAAAGCGGTTGGTGGCAGGGGCCTCGTCTCCAGCGGTCTCTGTCTCGCCCTCTGTACTTTCAACAGACGGAGAGTCAGACGCTTCGGGATTGGCTTGTTCGGCAGGTATTTCAGAGGCAGTGTCTGGGTTAGCAGCAGCATCCTGACCGGTTTCAGCGGCTGGTGCGGGCGAACCCCCCTCAGCGCTCTGAGCCCAGGCCGGCAAGACACAGCTCAAAGCACAGAATACACTGAGTGCAAAGGGGGCTGACTTATTCATAACGGGGTACCTTCTTGGCATGTGCTCAGGGCCAGTATAGCAAAGTTTAGGGGCAGGCTAAATGCCATTTAACCACTCCTTAACCTTAAAGCGCGGGAATATACAGCAAAAACCCTTACTTATCCACAGATTATCCACAAGCAAAGGGTTCAAAGCCTGATGGGGTGATCCTTTGAGAAACCCTGATGGGGTGCAGCTACCGCACACAAGATGATACAGTGCGTCACAAAGCAGGTGTAGTCAGAGTCACAAAACCTTACAGGTTTTCCACAGTTCAGCGCAGGCGCGAAAGCAGCGTATTGACCATACTTTCGGTTTTGCTGTCATTTTGCACCAGTTCGCGGATGCGTTCATAGGCATGCATGATGGTGGTATGGTCCCGTCCGCCAAAATGCTCCCCAATTTTAGGAAAAGACAAATCGGTCAGCTCCCGACAGAGGTAAATCGCAATCTGGCGGGCCAGGTTAATGGATTTGGCGCGGCTTTTGCCCTTGATATCCGAGACCTTCAGTTCAAAATAAGCAGCGGTGACGTCCTGAATCATGTCTGTATTGACATCCCGCTCAGGCACCTGATTCAGCACTGACTGGGCCATGGCCACCGTCGGCTGGGTGCCCGTCATGGAAGTATAGGCCATCAGTTTGACCAGCGCACCTTCCAGTTCACGCACATTGCTCTTGTAGGCCCGGGCAATAAAGTGCAGCACGTCGTCTGGTATATCGCGGCCGTCCATCTCGGCTTTTTTCTTGAGAATGGCGATGCGGGTTTCAAAATCCGGCGGCTGGATATCGCAGATCAGGCCCATCTGAAAGCGTGAGCGCAGGCGGTTTTCGAGAGTAGAGATCTCGTTGGGTGGCCGGTCAGAAGTAATTACAATCTGCTTACCGGCTTCATGCAGATCGTTGAAGGTGTGAAAAAACTCTTCCTGGGTCATCTCTTTGCCGCCGATAAACTGAATATCGTCAATCAGCAGCAAATCGGTATTGCGGTAACGGTTTTTAAAATCAAGCGTGGTACCGTCTTTCACCGCATTGATCAGCTCATTGGTAAAGCGTTCAGACGAAATATAGGTGATGTTAAAACGGGCATTGTGCTGCAGAATCTGATTGCCGATGGCCTGCATCAGATGGGTTTTGCCCAGGCCTACATCCCCATAGATAAACAAAGGGTTATAGGCTGATCCGGGTGATTCAGCCACACGCCAGGCACTGGCATGGGCAAACTTGCTGTGAGAGCCCACCACAAAATTTTCAAAGATATAGCGTGCATTCAAATTGCTGTTTTGCTGACGCTCAGCCGCCGCCGCAGTAGCGGCCCGGACTTCATGGCGTTCAGGCTCAGCGGCCGGCCGCGCCTGGCCATTGCGGGCAATATCCAGCACCACTTCCAGGGGTTCACCAGCCACGGCCTCAACCGAAGCCTGCAGCGGCTTGAGGTATTTGTTCTGGATGTTCATCAGCATAAAGCTGTTGGGCGCACCCAGAACCAATCGGGTGGCATCAGCATCCAGCAGGGTCAGACCCGAAACCACGCTGAAGGCCGGGGCATTGTTCAGACGCAGCTCCAGGTCGACAAGTATCTGCTGCCAGAGTTCTTCGTATTGCGTGGGGATCTTATCCATACTTCGCTTAATCTTAAATTTAAATTCTACGGGTGAGATAGTGTGACTTTCCTTATTTACGGACTGTGTATGGTATCATAAAAAACGAATGACATCAAAGCAGATCCTTGGCAATTCTGTTGCCGTTCCACCTGAACTGAGCTAATCTGCTTTAACATGCTTTAAACATATTGTTAAATCTTTCATCGGAAGGACTGAATTCATCGTGAAACGCACATTTCAACCCAATAACCGCAAGCGCCATAAAAAACATGGCTTCCTGGTGCGCATGAGCACCGTCGGAGGCCGTCGTGTGATCAAAAGTCGCCGTCGCAAAGGCAGAAAACGTCTGGCCGTCTGAGCGCCATGGTCATGCTGCCAGGGTCTCAGCGTCTGAGACTGCAACAGGACTTTGACACGCTGCGGCGGACCGGTACACGTTACCACCAGCCCGCCCTCAGCCTTGTCACAGCCTCTGACGCAGCCCAGCGCAGCCTTGCAGGTTTTATTGTCAGTAAAAAAATCAGCCCCAGAGCCGTGCAACGCAACCGCGTCAAACGGCGACTGCGGGCTGCCTATCATTTGTTGCAACCCAGGCCATCTTCTGGACAGTTACTCCTCTTTATTGCACGCCCCGCGCTGCAAACGCTGTCTTATCAGGCGCTGCTGTTGCAGATGCAAATCCTGCTGAAAAAAGCCCGCGTGCTGAACTGAATGCTGAGCTGGCTGCTGACCCGACTGATTCGCCTCTACCAGTTGACTGCCCCGTACCGCCCGCCTGTCTGCCGTTTTTATCCTTCCTGCTCTCACTATGGACTGCAGGCCATTACGCGCTATGGCGCGGGCAAAGGCAGCTGGCTGACGCTGAAGCGATTACTGCGCTGTCACCCCTTTCACCCCGGTGGTTACGATCCACTGGAATAAGCCCCAAAATACAGGTTAAGACATGAACCCGATTGATTTTCTCGTAGATAAAATGATGCTGCCGATTCTGGAGAAAGCCTTTGCTGTGACCGGCAGTTATGGCTGGGCCATCGTCTTTTTGACGCTGATCATCCGCATGGTCCTGCTGCCTTTAACCATGCAGTCCTATTACTCCATGAAAGCCATGCAGAAGATTCAGCCCAAACTCAAAAAGATCCAGGAACGCTACAAAAACAAACCTGAAGAACTCAACAAGCGCATGATTGCGCTGTACCGTGAAAACAAAGTCAATCCCCTCGGTGGCTGTCTGCCCCTGCTGGTGCAAATGCCTTTTTTGTTTGCCCTGTATGCTGCCCTGATTGGCGAAAAATTCAAGGCCCTGCTGGCTGCACCCGAAGTCAGCAAAGCCTTCTTTTTTATGCCCGATCTGGCCCGCGTGGGCATTTACAGCGATACGGGCCTGCATCTGGATAACCTGTTCCTGCTGGCTGCTTTTACCCTCAGCACTGTTATCCAGCAAAAAACCATGACCCCGGCACCTTCACCCGATGCAGACCCCCGACAGGTCGCCATTCAGAAGCAAATGGCCGTCATGATGCCGATCATGATCACCGTGATGTTTTTGATCATTCCGGTGCCGACAGGCATTTATCTTTACCTGGTGGTTTCCAATCTGATTGGTATCGGGCAATATGCCTTTCTGAACCATCACAGCGCCCGGCGTGAAGCTCTGGCTGCAGCCAACGGCAGCTCCACCCACGCAGCTGAAGAGCTGCTGGAGGATGACGACGTGGCAGCAGACGAAGACGAGGCCGTTTCAGTGCCAGCATCAGGTCATGGCACTGACAGTGAAGAAAACAACGCGGATCAGAAATATCGCGTTAAAAAGTCCGGCAAAAAAAAGAAAAAACGCAAATAAGCAAGAGGTACTGTCTTTATGCAAGAGCATGCAATTGAAAAAGAAGGTGAAACCGTTGATGAGGCCCTGCAATATGCTCTGGACGAACTGGAAGCGGAGCCCGAGGCCATTGCTTACGAAGTGCTCGATGAAGGCCAGTCCGAAGACGAAGGCGAAGATCGCCCCGCGCGGGTCAAAGCCTGGCTGAAAGAGCCGGAAGAAGTGGAACAGGCCCATCACGCACTGGTGGATATTCTCAAAAATCTGGAGCTGGAGTCACAGGTGGAGTGCAACTTCGACTGGGAAAGCCGCACCGTGTCCCTGAATATTGTGAGTGATGATGCAGGCATTCTGATTGGTCGCCAGGGACTGACCCTGGACGCTCTGCAGTACCTGCTGCAGCTGGTGGTCAATAGCAAAGACATTAACATTGTGCTGGATGTCGGCAATTACCGCGAGCGGCACCGGGCCCACCTGGTGGCCGTGGCAGAGCAGATTGCCCAGCGCGTGCTGCGTCAGCGCCAGCGCATCACCATGAAGCCAATGGATTCGCGCGATCGCAAAATTGTGCACGAAGCCATCAAACCCTTTCCTGAGCTGTCTTCTTCCAGCGTGGGAGTCGAACCCAACCGCCGGGTGGTGGTTTCTCTGCGCCGGGCAGACCACAATAACCCTGAGCGCGGTCGCTCACGCTACCGCCACAGCCGGCACCGTTATCAGCATCGATGAATGAAACCATCGCCGCCATCGCCACCCCGCTAGGCACTGCTGCCATCGGAGTGGTGCGGCTTTCAGGCCCGGAATCGCTCCGCATTGCCCGGGCCATCTTTTTTCCGCGCAAAGCCTGGCGTGATGATGCGCCCCAGAGTCACCGGGCCTATTTTGGCAGCCTGCAACATCCCCAAACAGGTGCGGCCCTGGATCAGGGGCTGTTTTTATGGATGCGTGAGCCCCACTCCTATACGGGCGAAGACAGCGTCGAGCTGCACTGCCATGGCGGCAGCTTTGTGTTGCAGGCCGTTCTGAACGCCTGTCTGCTGGCCGGGGCCCGGCTAGCTGAAGCAGGTGAGTTTACCCAACGAGCGTTTATCAACGGCAAGCTGGATCTGGTGCAGGCCGAAGCCGTGGCCGATCTGATTCACAGCCGCAGTGAGCCGGGCATGGCCCTGGCAGCCCACCAGCTGGAAGGCCAGCTCTCAGGCCAGCTGCGCCAGATTCGCCAGCAGCTGATTGCTATGCTGGCCACCATTGAGGCCAATATTGACTTCCCCGACGAAGTCGACAGCCCGGACTATGCCGCCATTGAAGCGGAACTGCAGGTCATTCAGCAGGCCATCCGCGATTTGCTGGCCAGCGCAGACTCCGGCAGGGTCTGGAAACAGGGGCTGCGACTGGCCCTGGTCGGCACTCCCAATGTGGGCAAATCCACCCTACTGAACGCCCTGCTGCGTTACGAACGCGCCATTGTCAGCCCCATTCCCGGTACCACCCGCGACACCGTCGAGGACGACTACAGCCTCAAAGGCATCCCGATCCGGCTGATTGATACCGCCGGCCTGCGTGAAAGCGATGATCAGATTGAGGCCATCGGCATGGCCCGCAGCCGCGAGGCCCTGGCAAATGCCGATCTGATTCTGCTCGTCAGTGAAGCCGGACAGGCCATTCCCTCAGATCTGCAGCAACTGGTGCAAAGCCTATCAAAACCCTGGGTGGTGCAGGTTGAAAACAAGCAGGATCTGCAGAACGAGATGTCAGCTGCTCCGCTGCAGCCAGACTGGCCAATCTACCGGATCTCTGCCCTGCAACAGCAGGGACTGGAAGACCTGGAAGCCGGCCTGTATCAGCTGATCACCCAAAAGCTCAACCTCAGCAGCCCGGTATCAGTCAACGCCCGCCACAGCCTCTGTCTGGTCCGGGCAGCCGAAGCTCTGGAACGCATGCAGGAGACCCTTCAGCAGGGGCTGCCCGGTGACTTTGCCAGCATTGATCTCAAAGAGGCCATTGTGGCCTTTGGTGAAGTGCTGGGCGAGAGCATCAGCGAAACCGTGATCCACGAAATTTTTCATCGTTTTTGTGTTGGAAAATAAATACTTCGTGCTTTGACAGGACTTGGTAAAGGCGTAAAAGTGCGTTAAACTGTACTTATACAAATGGCCGGAGCCCTTGCCCGGACAAAGCACCAAAACGAACACGGTACCTGTGTAAAAAACGGACACGATGGTATAAAGAAAACTATGTTACAGGCTATAACCAAGATCCTCAACAATCTCAAATCCGTCGACGGTGTTCAGGCCGCCGTGGTCGTGGACCGCGACGGTCTGCTGATCGCCAAGGAAGAAAGCACCGGCATGATGAACGCTGAAGAGCTGGCATCCCTCTTTGCCCGCGCGATTCATTCGTTTGAGCGCAGCACCAAAACGGGCCTGAAAGGCGAGGGCATTCAGCAGCTGATCATTGAGCGTCAGGGCGATGAAAAACTGATTATGTCTGTAGCCTCCCTGTTTATTCTGGCCGTTATCGCCCAGAGCAATATCAACCTGGGTCTTTTGCGCATCGAAATGAAAGAAACCATCCGGCTGCTGGTACCGCTGCTGGAGTCCTGACCTGACCTACATTCACAGCTGGAGATTTATGAGCGGATGAGCAAACTCAACAAAGCAGACAAAGAAAAACTTTTTAACATCACCACGGGACTGCACCTCACCACCAACTGGGAACACAACCGCGCGCTCATTGCCGCACTGTACAGCGAAAACGCTCCCGAGCTTGAAATTGCCACCTACTGGACCCAAACCAGTGATTTTGTTTACCTTACCCCCGGTGCCGAAGCCATTTTTGGCAACTATCTGCAATCCATCAAACGCGGCGACGTCCTGCAAAGCGAGCACCTGGAACCCATCAGTGATTTGCCCGGCTGCTACAGCATGTCGCTTAAACTGGGCGGGCAGATGCTGGGCATGCTGCTGGTGCAGGTCAACGACATGGCCCTGCCCGTAGCGGAACAGCTGCTGCAGGCACTGATTCCGCAGTTTTCGCTGGCCCGTTTTGCCAGCGAAATGCAGGAAGAAGTCGAAAAACGCACCAGCACCGATAAACTGACCGGTCTCTGGAAGCGTTCTTATTTTAACGAACGCTTCCGCGAAGAAAGCGAACGCCTGAGCCGTTCCAAAGAAGTGGGCTCCGTGGCCATTATGGGGCTCGACGATATGGCCGCCATGGTGCGCATGATGCCCCAGGACGAGCAGAACGAGCTGCTCGAACAGGCAGGCAAAGCCCTGCGCTCCCTGCTGCGCCAGACGGACTGGGTGGTGCGCTGGGATAATTTTGAAATTCTGTTTTACTTCCCCAACACCGCACCCGAAGCGGCCGTAGAGGTCTTTTCTCGCTGCGTCAAAGCCCTCAGCCGCATCAACCCCCTGCTCCAGGTCATGATTGGCCTCTGCAGCAGTGCTGAAACCACCTCTGCCCGTGGCCTGATTCAGATGGCCGACAAGCGCCTCAATCTGGCCCGCAAAGACGGTCGCCGCCAGCTGGTCTGTTTTGCTAGCAAAACCACCGGCCTGCAGTTCTGGGAATACAAAGTCTGAGCGTGCTGCCAAAGGTCTTTGCACAGCTTCCTTTTGTCAATAGCCCTGCGGTTCAGCTGCTGGCCCGCGCCACCAGCCGCCAGCAGCTGGCCCATGCCTACCTGTTAAAAGGAGAAGTCCCGCAGGGTCTGCAGCTGGCCTGCGCTCTGGCTCAGAGCCTCTTCTGTGCGCAGCAGGGCTGCGGAATCTGCCGTGTTTGCCAGCAGGTGGCCAGCCACCAGCACCCGGACTGGCACCAGATTCAGGCCGCCGAAGACAGCCGCAGCCAGGTCATCAAACTGGAACAGATTCAGCGTCTGGTGCATGATGTGGGACTGCCCCCCCACCAGGCCAGTCACCAGGTCTTTGTGATTGCAGGGGCTGAAAACATGCCCAAAGCCAGCAGCAACGCCCTGCTCAAAACCCTTGAAGAGCCTGCCTCCAACAGCATTATTCTACTGCTGACGCCGCATCTGGCCCGTATTTTGCCCACCCTTCGCTCCCGCAGTCAGATTCTGTATCTGCCCCCCCCTGTCAGCAGCCCAGCACCAGACGACACGCTCTGGCACTGGGAACAGCTTGAGGCCATCCAGAGCCCCGCCCAGCTGCCCGCCTTGCGCAGTCACCTCGACAACCTTTCCGCCGAAGCCCTGATCCTGCAGCTGCAGGTGTTTCAGCGGGAGTGCTGGCACAAAATCAGAGACTTTATTGTCAGCAAGCACTCCCTGGCCGGACTGCAGCGAGCCAAGGCCTACCTGCAGCTGTTTGAAGACAGCCTGCAGCATCTGCACAGCAACGCACACAAAGATATGCTGCGCGAAAGTTTTGCCCAGCGCTACCTGCATCTGCGACAGGGAACAGGCGCCCCCCGCAGCAGAAGCCACGCACAGAAAGGTTTTTCATGACAGCACTTGAACCGATTCATGTCCATGTTCCCGGCACCCTCAGCCTGAAAGTGAGCCTGACCCCCCAGAGCGAAAGTGAGGTTCTGGTACAGGGTGTACTCGGCTATGCCATGCATGCTTCCATTGAAGGGGCGCTCAAATTTTTGCCCCTGGGCCTCGGGCGCAATCTCTCCAGAGGCCTGATTCAGAGCGAGCTGCATGGCGATACCTACCGCTTTAAGGTCGGCAAATTTACCAGCATTGAAGCCGAAGTGAATCACTTTGGGGTGATGGTGCTGAAAGCACACTACCCCATGCCGCTGGCCCGGCCGGTCGCACATGGTGAAACCACGCGGGTGTTTCAGAACTTTGCAGAAGCCCTTTATCAGCAGGGGGTCACCCCATCGGGCGAAGCCATTATTGATCACTTTTTGCGAGGGTTTTGCCGTAAAGATCGCGGTGAACTGGACTTTCTCTCGCTTTTTGAAGGGCGAACCATTCATCGTGCTGAGGGTCCGAGCCCCTGCGTCAGCGATTTACGGGTGCAGCAACTGCAGCTGAAGCAGAATGCCCTCAAGGATCTGGAAGTGCACTTTGAAGCCCTGGGTGCACTGAGTTTCCAGGCAAAACTGTGATAAGAAACCTATCAGCTGCCCCTGAAGTGCGTTAATCTGTAAGCAGAGTTATGGCAAAGAGGAATGGCAAATGACGAACGGGACCACACAGGAAACACAGACAGGCGAGCTGGTCACCCGGCACTACCAGCAGGCCAATCAGTTTTATCAGGCTGGTAACTACCAGCAGGCGTACCATGAGCTGCGGCAGGCGCGTCAGCATGCCCAGGATCAGACACAAATCGAACACATTGAAAAAAACATCAGAGAACTGGAAGGCATGATGCAGGAATCCGATGTCACCCCCGTCGCTGGCGAAGCAGAGCAGCCCGCAACCAAGCGTGAACCCAATAAAATGGCGATTTTAACCGTGCTGGTCGGTCTGATCTGTCTGACTCCCATCGTGATGAAATGCATTGAAATTTTTTCGCAGCCAGGCACCCAGACAGCCGCTGTGGTTGAAGAAAATACCGAAAACACAGAAAGCCCGGAAGCCAGTAGCCCGACAGCCAGCGAAGCCAGTGCTGAAAGCCCTGCCACCCCCCAGGCTACCCCCAACGTGATTGTTGAAGAAGACGTCAATGGCAATCTGATCCCGGCGGGCGCACCGGACGCAACGGTCAGCGGCGACAGCATCAATCTGCGCGAGTCCCCCTCGACCCAGGCCGCCGCCCTGGGCACCCTCAGCAAAGGGCAGCGTGTGACCCTGCTGGCCAACGCCAGCGTCACGGCAGACGGCTATACCTGGTCTCAGATCCAGACCGCAGCTGGCGCCACCGGTTGGATTGCCAGCCAGTTTGTACAGAGCAGTAACAGCACAGCCGCTGCACCTGAGGCCAGCACCTCAGCCGCCCCCGCCACAGCTGACAGCGGACTGAGCGCCAACTCCGCAGCAGCCCCTGCCGCCACACGCCAGGTCAGCGGAACCGGGGTCAGCCTGCGCGGCACGCCCAGCACCAGCGGTGCGTTGCTGACCACCCTGTCACAGACCGAGGTAACGGTTTTAAGCGACAGCCCGGTCAATGCCGATGGCTACAGCTGGACCAAAGTCCGCACCCGCAACGGCAGCGAAGGCTGGATTGCCAGCCAGTTTCTGAACTAAACTCAGTTGATGACGCTTAATAGCAGCTGTACTTCAGCTGCTATTAAATTATCTGCATCAAAAGGCTGTTTAGATGGCGGCGGTAATTGACAAAGCTGTTCAATAATTTCAGGCAGGGGCTTATTCTGTCCGTTCAGAAAATAAACCCGATGAAAATCTTTTAACATTTCTCTGCATATGGGTAAGTCACTTGTGATCACAGGAATACCAGCGCTCGCCAACTCACACATCATGACCCCCTGGGCGTCAAGACGTGTTGGCATCAGTGCAGCACGATAATTTTTTAATTTACGAACAATGTCTTCAGGCTTTAAAAAAGCATCTTCCCAAATTAAATTGGGCGGCGGCGGATGATGAATAAAATACTTTCCCTTTCCAAAAACATGAAAAGATAGCTCAGGAAACTGGTGGGCAAAACCAAGTACTTGATCAATCGCATATTTTGAATTGTCCAGCGGCCGGATGGTTATCACATCAGCCTGAAAAGGCCCATCCGCTCGCCACTGCTTTTGCAAGAAAGCAGGATGAACCGCATTGGGAATAACCTGAGAGAAGGGCATGATTTCATTTCTCGATAATTGTACATTCTCAACAAAAGCGTTTAACATCCATTCACTGACAAAAATCAAATGCAAACGCTTTTGTTGTAACCACCTTGAAATCAGCCGACGTAGAATGCGAAGCTTTGCCTTATCATATGCCCTATCAAGCGTTTGATATAAAGTATGTGCCTGAGGCATATAAGCATAAGGCTCTGGATAATAAAGCCGTTTCTCAAGCACTTCATGACCATGAAAAAAGAAGAACCAGTGCGAAAACCGATGGCCATATAAAAGTAAAAAACGCATGTGATTTCTCAGATTAGGCGCATGGGCAATCAACAGCGTCTTGTGACTGGTGTGCTTCAACCAACTTTTTTCAGTGACCACTGAAATGTCTTCAAACACATAATCAATTGAAGCAGAAAAGCTCAAAACGGTAACATTAAAACCTGCCTGCTGATACCCCAGTAAACGGCTATGAACATAAGCCATATTGTAACGATTATGTTCATCCGGATATCCTTGAACAAGGACCAGCACTTGAGCTTTGACCATAAAATTTTATTCCACCCTCACACAACCGTTAAATATATCAAAAATGTCAAAACAAGAAAAATACTTGCTTTTTCAGCCAGCTTTACCTATAATTACAAAGAATCAGGCTCATCCGCCTTGTGAGGAAATGATGATCACCGAAACTTTCAGCGCCATTGTGCTGGTGGCACTGGTCTATTTATTCTTTCAGAGTGATTCCTTTTTGGTGAGAATGCTGAAGCGCAGCCGCTGAAGCCCTGCGGCGCAGCTTGCGCTTGATGCTCAACCAGTAGAGCGGGAAACCGTTATGGCGGGCAATCTCGCGGTACACCTCCGCTGAAGGCCGCCAGCGGCGCGACATATCCATTAAGCCAAAGCGGGGCTCAAAACCTTCGGCCCACTCAAAATTATCCATCAGACTCCAGTGAAAGTAGCCTTTGACGGGAATGCCTTCCTGAATGGCCTGCCAGAGCACGGCCAGATGCTCCAGTAAAAACTGACTGCGCTGGGCGTCCTGAGCGTCAGCCAAACCGTTTTCGGTAATGTATACGGGCACTTTCAGCTTGCGGGCATAGGGCTTGAGCTGCCGCAGCATCTGCAGCAGCCCCTCAGGGTAAATTTCCCAGCCCAGTTCGCTGGTGCGGGCCTTGCGGCGGGTCCGCAGCTCGCCGCGACCGTTCACCAGATTGCGGGTGTAATAGTTGATCCCAATAAAGTCCAGCGTGCCCTTGAGGCCTTCGCTGGGGTCGATTTTGACCTCACCCAGCTGGGGCACCTTGAGTGAAAGCTTGCCGCTGACCAGGGCCTGCCAGCAGGCCTCATTAAACAGACGGTGCTGCAGGCGGGTGGCCAGCAGCGACAGCGGCGACCAGACCTGGGCCGGAGCCAGGGCCGTCATGTTTTTGACCAGACCGACCTGGGCCTGGGGCTGCAGCTCATGAATCAGATGAAAGGCCCGGCCATGGGCCAGCAGCAGGTGGCCCGCCACCTGCAGGGCCTGGCTGCGCTCTTTTTCAAAGGGGGGCCAGAGGCCTTCTTCGTAGGCCTGAAAAGCATAGACAATCGGCTCGTTGAGCGTGATCCAGTAAGGCACAAGGTCCTGCAGAGCCGTCACCACATAGCGCACATAGGCCAAAAAAGAAGCAATGTTTTCTTCGCGCTGCCAGCCACCCAGCTGCGCAAACCACTGGGGCTGGGTAAAGTGCCAGAGGGTCACAAAGGGCGTCAGGCCTTTGGCGTGCAGATCTTGCAATACATGGCGATAGTGCGCAATGGCCGCATCATCAAAGCGGCCGGGCTCAGGCTCAATCCGGGCCCACTCCAGCGAGAGGCGGTGGGCATTGTGCCCCATCTCCTGGGCATGGCCAAAGTCTTCGGCATAGCGGTGGTAATGATCGGCAGCCTGCCCGGCATCCAGCCCGGCGGCCGACCAATCATTGGATATACCGCCTTCGACCTGATAAGCCGAAGTGGCCGCTCCCCAGACAAAGCCCTCCGGGAAGTCCAGAAAGCTCATCAGTTTGGCGGGCTTGCGCTGGCGATAGGCCAGCAGACCGAGAGCGGCTGCGCCCAGGACGGCGGCCCAGAAGCCCTGCTTTTTGCTCAGTCTGGGGGTTTTCATTCGGCTGCAATGACCACCTTCATGCCGACGCGCAGCCGATCAAAGAGCAGCTCCACGTCCTGATTGTGCATGCGCACGCAACCGCCCGAGACGGCTTTGCCAATATTCTCAGGGTCATCGGTGCCGTGAATGCCCAGCATGGCCCCCGTGCGGTAGTGCCAGCCATTGATCTGCATCCAGCGGCTGCCGAGGGGATTGTTGGGATGCCGGGGCGGGTAATAGCGTTTGCCCAGATGCGGACCGCCCGAATAAGGAGGCTCTGTGACCCGCGTCAGCAGCTTAAAGGTCCCATTGGGCGTGTCTTTGGCCCCCAGACCGGTTGAAACCGGAAAGCTGGCAATGACCTTGTTTTGCTCCAGCACATAGAGACGCTGATCTTTTTTGGAGACCTTGATCCAGGCCTGGGCCGACAGCGGCGGCAGCTTCTGGCTGCCCGGCTGATAAACAGCAGGCGTGGGCTCCGGCGTGGCAACAGGGGCCAGTACCGGCGGCAGGGTGCTTTCAGGCACAGGACGGGGCGTGGGTGTAGGAGCGGGTGTGACCTGGGGTGTCGGCTGGGGCAGGGGCCACCAGCGGCGCGGAACCGGGGCTGTGTCGGGGCTGTCCAGCAGCTCTTCAGGCGTTTCAGAGACCTCGGGCTGGGGCGTGGCCTGGGGCTCAGGCCGAAGGCTGGGAATCAACAGCTCAGGATAGAGTTCCTTGTCAGGAAATTGCAGCAGCGCCAGCAGGGCTTCGCGATGGCGCTCCCAGGCTTTGGAGGCAGCTTCGGTGCTGGTTTCAAGGGTGATCATGGCCAGGCCGTGCTCTTTGCCATAATAGGTGCCAAACGAGCCAGGCGTCGGGTAGCCGATGTCCTGAATGGCTTTGTAGCCATTATACACCGCCATGCGCTCGGCCAGAGGGCGGGCCAGGCCATCAAAATTATTGACCGCCAGCGGCGCATGAATCGACAGAATCTTGATTTTGTCTTTGCCCACCGACTGCACATAGGGCTTGAGCAATTCGTATACGGTCAGCGACTCCGGTTCTGAGAGCGCTTTGGGACCGGCATAATAGCGCGTGCCCCGGTGCTGACCGGGCTTGTAGTCGCGGGTCGGAAAATTGCGGTTGAGATCAACTTTGCGGGCATTCATGCGGGTGCTGCGCTGCAGGCCGTCGGGGTTGACCACCGGCATCACAAAGATGGATTTGTCCTGGTAATAGGCCGGGTTGGCGCTGAGCACATCCATCAGACGCTGCAGCAGATAAGGGCCCTGGGGCTCATCCCCATGAAAGGCCCCAAACAGAAAGACAAATTCTGCCGTGCCCTCGCCAAAGCGATAAATATTCAGAGGCCGGCCCTCAACACTGTGCTGAGGGGCGGTTGCCAGCTGAACGCTCTGAGGTTGCTGCTCAGAGGGCTGCAGGGTCTGAGACTGGGCCGCAAGGCCCAGTGAAAGCGCCAGACAGGCGCTGCTGAGGGTATATACCAGAGATTTCATGACAAAAAACTCAACTCATTCAGATTTTTGCAGCCATTATAGCCCGTAATCTGTGGCCGCGTCAGTATGCCCGGTTACAAGCCGGGCATTTGCGCGCGATTTTAGCCCTTCAGGGGCGCGGCTGCGGTCCCGGAAAGCGCTGCAGCAGCTCAGGGGTCACACCCTGACTGCTGATCACGGCTTTATAAGTGGCCACCCCGTCGGTGGGAATGCGCCGCAGCTCAGCATCGTTGAGGGCCTCCACGCGGTAGAGTCCAAAGCGGGAATCAAAGCTGCCCCACTCGTAGTTATCGGTGATCGACCAGTGATAATAGCCAATCACGTTGGCGCCGTCAGCCATGGCCCGCTGCATATGGTGCACATGCTGCACAATATGGTCCGAGCGGGTCCAGCCATCGGCGCGGGGCTCATTGTTAAAGGTGCCAATGCCGTTTTCGGCAATCACAATCGGCTTGCGGAAGCGACGCTGGTAGTCCATCAGCACGTTGTACATGCCTTCAGGGTAAATGGGCATGCGCCAGGTGTCGTGGGCGTTGATAATCTCACTGAGCTTGGTAAAGCGGTAGTAATAGTCAAAGGCCACATAGTCAAAGCGCCCCAGCAGCGAAACCATCGAACCATTCATGGCTGACACTCCGCCGCGAAAATGGGCCGGCTCCAGATAGCGCTGCAGGTGCGGTTCGTAGGCAAACTGGCCTTCTTCGAGGGCTTCCATAAACCAGTTGCTTTCAGCCATGCCCTGAATGCTCTGCTCGCTCAAAGCCTGGGGGCTGGCGGCATAGGATTTGGCACTGCGGGCAAAGGGGTTGTACATAAACTGGAACATATTGGCCGAGACCATCGCATGGGGCTGGATGCCGTGAATGCGGTCGTAGGCGCGGGCGTGGGCCTGCAGCACGTTGCGGGCAGCGCGCAGCATCGAAAAAGGATTGCGGCGGCCCGGCGGGGTCTGGCCGGCCAGATGGGCAATTGGAATCCAGATATTGGGCTCATTAAAGGTGATCCAGAAGCGCACCTCCGGGCTCAGCTCACGGGTCACCAGGCTGACATAGTCCAGATAGGCATCCACGGTATCCGGGTCATCCCAGCCGCTGAGACCGTCTTTGTCGGTGTCAAAATCCAGCCAGTGCGGGTAGGTAAAGTGTACCAGGGTGACCATGGGCTCCATACCGTGTTTGCGCACGGTCTGCACCAGATTTTTGTAAAAAGCCAGCTGCTCGCGGTCAATGACTCCCGGATGGGGTTCAATCCGGCTCCACTCCACCGAGAGGCGAAAGGTGTTGACCCCCATGTCTTTGGCCAGCAGAATGTCTTCTTCATAGCGGTTGTAAAAATCCACCGCCCGCCCGGCTTTGTGCTGGGTTTTGCCCGCCAGCTCCCAGTAATACCACTGGCTGTTGCGCTCATTGCCCTCCGCCTGATAACCCGCCGATGACACGCCCCACAAAAAGCGATCCTGGGTGCGGGGCAGGTTCTGGGTCCCCAGCTGGGGCTGCTGCAGGCCACGCCCGAGCGGAATCTGCAATTGACCGGCATGGGGCAGAGGAGCCTGACAAGCTGTGGCCAATAGCAGGCCAGCGGCCAGCAGGGAGGCTTTCAGGCGGGTTAAAGCGCGCAAAACCATAAAGAAATCTCCTGAAAATGCATAAATCGCGATCTTTGTGGGTATTAAACTCAGTTTAACGCAGACGCAGGCCGAAGTAAAGACAGCCACCCCATCCAGCACAGCGAAAGCACGCCGATGGTTGCTTTTTTGCTGTGGCGTAGTAAGCTTGAGATGGATACGCGGCGGGATCACAGGCCCCGCAAGCAATACCGCTCCCAAAGGATCACACAAGATGAAAAACGCAGCCGTCGCCCTGGGTCTGGTCATTTTAGGCCTGGTCATCTGGCAGATACAGTCGCCCGATAAGCCCCAGAAAATCATCCAAAACATGAAATTGCATGATGATCGCATTGAGCTGAAGGGCAAAACCTACGCCGCTGAATGGGCTGAAGACGCCCTTGAATTTGAAGGTGTGGCGCGTTTTCTCAAACCCGAATACAATCGCTTTGCCCCCTTTAATACCCATATTTTGCTCCTGGCCACCGGCGATTATGCCAATCCCGACATGATAGAGATTTTAGAGAATGGCAAAGTACGCCTGATCACCGACGCCATTCCCAAAGCCGGGCCTGAAGGTGACTTTAATACCTTTCACCTGGTGCCCCAGGATCTGGCAATGGTCAAAAAAAATTGAGCGCACCGAAACCGGGCAAACCGTACGCCTTTCCGGACGGCTCGAAACCGATGGCCGGGTCACCGACGCTGAAGGCCAATACATTCAGTACGATCAAAAAGAAGGCCGAAAACTGATTCTGATTGAGCGTTATGAGCTGATGCCTACCACAAACCCGCCCCCCAGGGCGCGCTGAGCTCAGCGGCACTCGCAGGGGCCGGCGCGGGCTCAGGGCTGGGGGTGGGCTCCAGGGCGGTGGCGGGGGCCGCCGTCTCAGGCTCCCAGCCAAAGAAGCGGGTGCGCACATAGTCCATCCAGCGCAACACAAAGTCGAGCATATAATTGCCTTTGACGTGCACGTTGTGGATGGAGCCCAGCTGCTCAAAGTTGTAATCGAGGGACCAGTTGGCGTTAAAGCGGTAGTTGGCACCAAGATCATAGGTCACCTGTTCACCCAGATAGCCATTGCTGCGGATGCGGATTTTATTCAAAAAGTTCAGCTGTTCCAGGTTTTCTTCGATCCACTCATCCACCAGAAAGAAGGGATTGGAGCGAATGGTAAAGCGAAACTCCGGCCCCATGACCGACTGGCCGGCAATGCCAAACGAAAGTTCTTCCAGGCCCAGCAAAGACGAAATGCGCGATGTGAGCGGGTCAAACAGGCCGCGCAGCACCGCATCCGAAAACTGGCTGGCCACCCCGGCAAAGTCACCCTGACCCAGGCTCTGGGCGGCATCAAGGCCCACGAGTTTGCCCAGCAGCTGCCCCTCGCTCAGGCCCTGGCTGTTGTCAAAGGTAAACTGCATGGTGCGATTGCGCAGGCGTTCCAGCGAGCCGTCAATATTGACCAGCACCGGCTCGGCCACATCGTCGACCTTAAAATTGGCGCGCAGGTTAAAATTGGGGTTCAAGGCCGGATCTGTCGGCGTCTGGGGCGGCCGGAAGGCCACCTTCAGCTGTTCAATATTCAGAATATTATTGAGCAGATAGAGCGCGCCCTCTTCGGCACTGACATTGCCATTGAGGGTCAGCAGACTGGCGCTGTGCCGCAGGTTGATGCCCTGGGGGGAGCGCACCGGAATATCAAAGATGGGGGAGTTGAGCTGATAGTCGTAGGGTATCTGCACCCGCAGCCCGCCAAATAGGATGCGCGGCGGCTTGCTCTGGCGGGTTTTCTCCTCTTCGACGCTGTTGCTGACCGGCAAATCTGACTGGTCACGCAAAAAGGGAAAGATGGTGGTACCATTGCGGCCCAGCTGAATCCGCCCGGAGATAATCGGCTGCTCCACCAGGCCCATAATGCGGATGTTGGCACTTTCCACCGGCGTGGTGGTTTCAAACAGCCCTGGATAGGTATAGCGCACGGTGACTTTGTCCAGGGTCGTCTGCAGATCAAAATAAGAAGGCAGAAGGTTTAAGAGGTCCATGCGCCCGGTGGCCTGCACCTTGCCCCCCCCAAAATCACCGGTGACGGAGGCCAGCTCCACATTTTGCTGCAACACCCCTTTCTCATTGCGGTAGCGCTGCAGCACGCCTTTGAGCTGCAGATTTTTGACCGATTCGCGCAGGGCAGCAATATAAATTTCGTTGTCTTCGAGGGTGATTTCCCCTTCGAGCTGCGGCTTTTTGGGGGTGCCCACCACGCGCACCTGCAGCAGGCCCTTGCCGCCGCGCCAGTCAATAGATTGAGTAAAGAGGTTCAGCAGCCCAAAACTCTCGTCTTTGAGTTCCAGCAGCACGTCCATGGGCTGGTTCAGATCAGGCACGGGCACATCGCCACGGGCCAGCACGCGCTGATCGCCATAAACAACCTGAACGGCCGTATCTTTGAGGTAACGGTCGCGATAACTGGCCTGAGAAGCCACCTGATCAAAAAAGTAACGGTTGAGCAGCAGGCGATCCAGATTCAGATCGGCCTGTACGCGGGGATCTTTGAGCGAGCCCGTGGCACGGGCCTTAAAGTCCAGCTCCCCTTCCAGGCGCAGATTATCGCTCACAAAAGGATCCGCACTTTTGAGGCGCAGACCGCGTCCTTCAATGACCAGATCCATGTCTTCGTTGAGATCCAGATCACCGCTGACCTCCAGTACGGCGCCATTGGCTTCCAGCAGATGCAGACGCGTCAGCTTCAGACGCTGATCTTTAAAGGTGGCGTCCACAAAGGTTTCAGAGACCTCGCTGTCCTGATACTTCAAGCCGGTCAGCAGAGACTGCAGCTGCACAGCGGGGGTCTTGACCGTGCCCTGCACCCTGGCATTAAGCGAGAGCTCGCCCCGCAAAGTCTCCAGCGGATTGCGCTCAGAGACCTGATTGCCCGCCCTGCGCTCCGTATTGGGGGGCAGCTTCCAGCGTGCCCAGTGTTCGTAGATGGGACGCCAGCTGAGGCTCAGGCCTTCAGGCGTCAGAGTTTCAGCAGAGGTCTCAGGATTGGGCCGAAAGGTCTGGCGCTGGGCAATCTGGGGCAGGCCAATCTGCCGGGGCAACGGATCTGGTTCTGGCAAAGACTGACTTGCTGCCGGCTGGGGCTCAAAGCGGGCGCGTAGAGATTCCGGCAGCAGGCTGACGAGGGTCTCCAGACGGAACTGATCGCTGCGGGCCAGCAGGTCCAGCGCGGGACTGGGCTGGCTCAGATCGACTGAGCCCACAATGTCCAGCTGATCCTCGGCCTGAACCAGCCGGGCCGTATCGATCTGCAGGCGCTGATCGGCCAGCTGAGTCGTCAGCTCCAGCCGCTCCAGACTGACCCCGCGCAGGCGCAGACGCTGAGCCGTGCTGTCGAGCGAGGCTTTGAGATGCCCATCCCCCAGGCTCTGGGCGCTGAGAGCCAACTTCACCTGGCCCTGTTCCACCGCATAGTCCTGCAGCAAAGGGAAGTCGGCCAGTTCCAGATCGCCATCCAGCCGGATCTGCAAAACCTGTTTGTGCGGGTCCCGTGCCGCCAGCAGGCGCGGCACAGCGATTTCACCGTCACCCTGCAGGCGAGAGTCCCCGTTGCGCAGCAAGAGATGGGACAGGCTCAGCTGGCCCTGCTGCCAGCGGGCGCGCAGTTCCGCGCGATCAAAGTGCTGCACAATCTGCCGGTCGGCCTGCTGGAGCTGCAGATCCAGATCATCGGCGTCAAAGTCAGCACGGGCATTAAAGGCCATCCAGTTGCGCTGCAGCTGACGCAGACTGCCGGTCAGCTCAGCCCTGAGACGGGCCGTGCCCTGCTGGATATACGCCTGAGGCGCCCATTTGTTGACCGTTTTTAAAGGCAGATGAGTCAGCTCGAGACTGGCTGAGAGGGCGTCATTCTGACGCAAACGGGCCGCTGCTGTGACCAGGCCGGCATCGGTGGAGTTGGTGCGCAACGCCAGCTGGGCCTGGGCCGGGCTGTATTCAAAGCGGGTCTGCAAATCCAGCAGGGGCTGCAGCTTCTGGCTCAGGGGGAAGCCAATCCGGCTGGACACCAGCTGGCCTTTGGCCTGGGGGGCTTTGAGGCTGCCCCAGGCATTGGCCTGCAGATCCACACGGCCTGCCGGTGCATAGTCTGGTGGCAGCTTCAGACCGAGTTCTTGCTGCAGCTGCTCCAGTGAAACCTGACGGGCCTGAATTTTTGCCTGCAGGGCCTGTCTTTTGTCGAGGCCCAGACGGGCACTGGCCTGCACAGACCCACTGAAGGCCTGGGCACTGAGCCGGGAAATCTCAACCCGCTGCGGATTGTAATCATAGCGACTGCTGAGCTGATGCAGCAAAACATTGCGCCAGCGGCCCTGGGCCAGGGTTACATCCCCGCTGGCCTGCTGCTGCGGATGCTGGTAGCTGAAGCGCGTGCTGGCGTTCTGCAGGGCAATCTCCGGCATGGCAAAGCGGGGCAGGTCCAGCTCACCTTTGACGGTGAGCTGCTTCAAACCGCCGCGCAGACTGAGCTGGCTGCGGGCAAGGCCCTGCATTCTGAGAGCCTGCACGGTTTTGAGTGCCGGGTGTTGCACCCTATTGATCAAGGCAATATTCAAGCGGGGCAGACGCACGTCCAGATCGGCCTGCCAGTCTTTGCGGTAATCGCGCACAGCCCCGCTGATCTGAAGCAGCAGATCGGCGCTGGCCAGCGACAGGGCATCGACCTGCAGCCGATCCTGATCCAGCTGCAGGCGCGCATCCAGCCTGACCGGCCGGGGGTAATGAGGCAGCCGGGCCTGCAGGGCATCCAGCTTAAGCTGACCCTGGTACAGCGCCGCTGGCAGCCCTTCCCGGGAAGGCCAGCGGGCGCTGAGATCTGCCGCCAGCTGACCTGAGAGCACCTGAAAGTCTTTCAGGGGATGGGCATAAGCCGTGGCGGGGGCCAGATCCAGGCTACGCAACCGGGCCAGGGCCTGCCCCTGGCCGCTGAACAGCCCCAGCTCGGTTCTGGCCCGCAGGCCCAGCAGGCCATGCCGGAGCTGCAGCTGGGCGCTCAGCGCACCGTCTTCCTGCAGATCGGCGCGCAGCAGGGGCACACTGAGGCGCTCATCGAGCGGATAGTTTTCGGCCTGGTCCTGATACTGAATCAGGGTGTGATTCAGGGTCAGCAGCACGCGCGGCAGGCGGGGGGGCGGGCTGTCGTCTTTGGCTTGGGGTTCAGACGGCTGAAAGACCGGCTTCAGGTTGATCTGGCCCTGGGCATCGCGCTGCAGCCAGATGCAGGCATAGTCAATGTCGAGGCGGGCGAGCTGTTCACGCTGCAGTAAAAAGTCCAGCAAATGGCTGTTCAGCTCCGCGCGGGGAATCACCAGGGCAGGGCGGGTGGCGCCCACATGACCATAGAGCACCAGGTTTTCGAGCACCACCCGCTGACGCCAGGGGCGCAGCTCCAGCCGGGCAATGCGCCCGATTTCCAGCGGCAGGCCGGTTTGCTGCAGCACCAGGCGCTCAATCAGACGGGCGCCCTGATCCAGCAGATAGTCCGGGGGGCGATAAAGCAGAGCCACCAGGCCCAGGATCAGCAGGCAAACGGTCATCAGCGCATAGCGCAGCCCCCAGCCCAGCAGCTGGCCGGGCAGGCTGCGCAGCGTGGTCTCCGGCTCCATCTCAGCCGGCGCGTCAGTGGCAGGATCTGCGATCGCGTCTGCGGTAGCGTCCGCACCGGGCCCGGCTTCGCTCTCAGACCCGGCCGCAGGGTTCAGCTGCTCGTCCTGCAGCACATCCGGCGGGGGTTCAGCCGCAGGGGGGGGCACATCCTCAGGCGATGCTGCCTCCTGAGCCTGTGACCGGTCTTCAGCCTGCGCATCAGACGCATCTTCCAGCGGCTGCCCGTCGTGCTCTGCGTCGTGTGCGGCCATCCTTCAGACCTGGCGCTCAGTCAAAGCGGGCCGGTCGCAGGGCATCCATACTGGCAAAAGGCACCAGCGGGATCTCGCCATCCGGATCCAGTTCCTGCTGGCGCTGATCTTCGGGCAGCAGGGACCAGTCCAGAAAGCCCACCAGACTGTAAGGATTAAACTGATAACTGGCCGCAATGGCCGCAAAATGGCTTTCGGGCGCATAGGCTGCCGGACACTGGGCACAGAAGACCACCGGCCCGCTGCAGACCACGGCTTCGCCTTCGGCATTGATCATCATCAGGCTGGGATTATCGCGTTCGGGCAGGTGGCGATCACAGTGCACACAGCGCACGGGCAGCTCCTGGGAACAAAGGATCATCTGCCGTTCTTCAAACCGACTCATGCTGTCTGCCCTGCCATTTCAGGGCGCTGCACATGCCAGCGGCAAGCCTGCTCATAGGCCTCAGCCACCTGGTACAGACGCGCTTCATCTAAAGCCTTGCCCATCAGTTGCAGACCTATCGGCAGACCCTGGCTGTTAAAACCGCAGGGCAGTGACAGGGCCGGCATGCCCGTCAGATTGGCCGAAACGGTTAAAATATCCGTCAGGTACATCTGCAGCGGATCTTCGCTGCGGGCGCCAAAGGGAAAAGCGCAGCAGGGCGAAGTCGGTGAAATCAGGACGTCGGCCTGTTCAAAGGCCTGCTGAAACTCCTGAATTAAGAGGGTACGCACCTTGAGGGCTTTGAGATAATAAGCGTCGTAATAGCCCGATGACAGGGCAAAAGTACCCAGCATAATGCGGCGCTTGACTTCCATGCCAAAGCCTTCGCTGCGGCTGTTGACGTACATTTCGGTCAGGTTGCGGGCTTTGGCCGCGCGATGCCCATAGCTGACCCCGTCATAGCGGGCCAGGTTAGAACTGGCTTCGGAGGTGGCAATCAGGTAATACGCGGCCAGTGAGTAAGGCACGGTGGGCAGGCGCACCGGCACAATCTCAGCCCCCAGGGCCGCATACTGTTTCAGGGCTGCATCAAAAGCCTGGCGCACTTCAGGGTCAATGCCCTGAGACAGCATCTCTTCGGGCACGCCCAGGCGCAGGCCTTTGATCTCCTGGCCCAGCAGGGCGCTGAAGTCGGGTGCCGGCTCAGGTAAACAGGTGGAGTCCTGCGGATCCGGGCCCGCAATCAGGTTCAGCAACAGGGCGTTGTCAGCCACTGTGCGGGTCATGGGGCCAATCTGATCCAGGGAGGAGGCATAGGCCACCAGGCCATAGCGCGATACCCGACCATAGGTCGGCTTCATGCCCACCAGGCCACAAAAAGCCGCCGGCAGGCGAATGCTGCCGCCGGTGTCTGAGCCCAGGCTCCAGGGCACCTCGTCAGCGGCCACCACCGCCGCTGAACCGCCGCTGCTGCCGCCCGGCACGCAGTCGGTTTGCCAGGGGTTGCGGGTCTGTTTCAACGCAGAGTTTTCGGTGGAAGAACCCATGGCAAACTCATCCATATTGGTTTTGCCCACAATCGGAACGCCGGCGGCCAGCAGCTTCTGTGCCACGGTGGCCTGATAGGGGGCGAAAAAGTTTTGCAGCATCTTGGAGCCACAGGTGGTGCGGTAGCCTTCCAGGCAGATATTGTCTTTGAGCGCCAGCGGAATGCTGTAGATGCTCTGCTGTGACTGGACGGGCGTTTCAAACACTTCTGTAAAGCCCTGAATCACAGGTTCTTTGACGGCGATCTGCTGCTGATAATAGTGCAGAATTTCCTGGGGGCTGGCGCTCTGGACCGCCAGTTGCTGAGACCATTCACTGGCTGATGGGCTGGACATAAATTTCTCCTTGGCAATTTGCAGCCGGGCGGGCGTGCAGGCTTGGTATTCTTTAGAGAACATGTTAATTTATAGTTAACAGTATAACTGCTATCCTGACATTTCGTGATTAAACGTTGCAAGGAAGACTGCTTGTGTTTGTACGTCCAAAAATTCTGATCATTGATGATGAACCCGATGTGCCGGTTCTGGTTGAGCGTATCCTGCAGGAAGAAAACTACCAGGTCATCTCAGCCGAAACCGCTGAAGACGCCATTCAGGCCATTGATGAAGAAGTGCCCACGGTGGTCATCGCCGATATCAACCTGCCGGGCATGAACGGCCTGGACCTTTTTAAGGTCATCAAGGCCCGCCACCCCAAACTGCCCTTTATCTTTCTGTCGGGTCTGACTGATGAGTTTGATAAAGTACTGGGCCTGGAACTGGGTGCAGAAGACTATATCACCAAGCCCTTCAGCGTGCGGGAGTTCAAAGCCCGCGTTAAAGTCGTGCTGCGCCGTCTCAATATGTCCAAAGACGAACCCGAAGCCCAGGGGAACGATACCGGTCATGTGGATCTCTCGATTGATATTCCCAAGCGCCAGGTCTTTGTACAGGATCAGGAAGTCAACCTGACCAAAAAAGAGTTTGATATTCTGATGCTGCTGGCCTCACGCCCCGGCCAGGTCTTTACCCGCGAGCATATTCTCGACGTGATCTGGCACGATGACTCCAGCGTCAGCGACCGTACCGTGGACGTGCACATTGGCCGCCTGCGCGAAAAAATCAACGTGCATCCCGATCATCCCCCGTATATTGAAACCGTCCGGGGTGTCGGCTATCGCTGCAATACCGGCATTGCCGTCCGGGTGATTCAGGAATAAACCCAGTGGCATGGCCTTCCCAGCCGCTGGCTGAGCGCATGCGCCCAGCTCATGCGACTGACTATCTGGGCCAGCAGGACGTGCTGGCCGCCGGTCAGCCCCTGCGCCTGATGCTCGACAGCGGCCAGCTGCGCTCTTTGCTGCTCTGGGGCCCGCCTGGCAGCGGTAAAACCACCCTGGCCCGCCTGCTGGCCCAGCGCGCAGAAGCCGACTTTCATGAGCTGAGCGCGGTCTCTGCCGGAGTCAAAGAGCTGCGTGAGCTGATTCAGTCAGCCCGCGAGCAGAAAAACACCCTCTTTGCCCGCCAGAGCGTGCTGTTTATTGACGAGATTCACCGCTTTAACAAGGCCCAGCAGGATGCGCTGCTGCACGCGGTTGAAACGGGCGAAATCATCCTGATTGGCGCCACTACCGAAAATCCGTCGTTTGAAGTCATTCCGGCCTTGCTCTCGCGCTGCCAGATATTTGTGCTGCAGCCGCACAGCCCCGAAACCCTGCAGGCCCTGCTGGAGCGCGCCCTGCGCGAGGACGCCTGGCTGAAACAATTCAGCGTCGAAATCCCCGACTGGGCGCTGCTCTGCCGCTACTGCTCAGGTGACGCCCGCACCCTGCTGAACCGCAGCGAATTGGCTATCCAGCTGGGCAGCCAGGGCCAGCCGGGCAAGGTGGTTCTGGATGCTGAACTGCTGCAAAAAACCTTTCAGCGCCCATTGGCCCACGATAAAAACGGCGAATCCCATTATGATCTGGCTTCAGCGCTGATCAAAAGCATCCGGGGATCAGACCCGGATGCCGGCCTCTACTGGCTGGCCCGCCTGCTGGCCGGCGGCGAGGACCCCAAATTTATTGCCCGGCGTCTGATCATTCTGGCCTCTGAAGACGTCGGCAACGCCGAACCTTACGCCCTCTCGCTGGCCACGGCCTGCATGCAGGCTGTCCAGGCGGTAGGCATGCCCGAAGCCCGGATTATTCTGGGCCAGGTGGTCAGCTACCTCGCGGCGTGTCCCAAGAGCAACGCAGCCTATGTGGGCATCAACACAGCCCTGGCCGAAACCGAACGCAGCCGAGAACTGCCCGTGCCGCTGCATTTGCGTAACGCCCCCACCGGCTTGATGCAGGATCTGGGCTACGGCAAAGATTATGCCTATAGCCACGATCATCCTGAGCACTTTGTGCAGCAGCACTATCTACCTGAGGCTTTACAGGGGCAGGTTTTTTATCATCCCAGCGAGCAAGGACGCGAAAAAACACTCAAAAGCCGATTGATACATTATTGGCCTGAACGATATCCTTAAAATAATTTTTTTCAATTTTATAAAGCGATGAATGCAAAAAAAATCACAGTTTCAGACACACAAGCCCAAAGTGTTAAGTTTGCTTAAAATCTGGCGCTTTACGGTTTGCAATTGGCTGACCTTCAAGCAGAATGAGTGCAGCTGTCAGTAGACAGGCCGACACAAGCACTGATGCTGTTTCAATGAGGAGGAAACACAGTGGTACTGCGTATAGATGAACTGATCGGGTCTTCTCACGCCGATGAGATCCAGATCATGATCCGGCTGAGCACTGAAGCCCTTCAAAAGATTCCCCTTCTGTTTGAAGCTGTCAGCCAGCAGGATCTTGCCTGGTGCCAGAAACTGTCAGATGCGGTTTCAGATCTCGAACATCAGATCGATATCCACAAACACCAGCTGCGCCAGAAACTCTCGCGCAGCTTGTTTTTTGCACTGCCACGGCGCGATTTTATTGATTTTGTGTTACAGCTGGACGGCATCAGCGATGCCTGTGAGCGCCTGGCCAAAACCCTGACTTACCGGACGCTGGGCTATCCAGACAGCCTCAAAAGCCAGGTCGGGAAGGTCATCTCAGACCTGCTCCAGCACGCCAGCTTTTTTGCTGAGATTATCGAAAAGGAGCTGCCCGCCCTTTTTGATACCTCTTTTGGCGGCGCTGAAGCCCAGGCCGTAGCAGCCATGCTGGACAGCCAATCAGAAAAAATGACAGATCTGAGCGAAAAGATTCATCTGGCACTGGTCAGTCTGTTTACCCAAAACCTCTCGGTGCCCGAACTGCTGATCTGGCAAAAAGCGATTCACGCGTTGGAGAGCATCGGCATCAATATCGAAAAATCAGCTTCCGCACTGCGCGCACTTCTGGAGAAATAAATTCATGGATTTGCTTTTGATTATCCTGATTCTGGGCATTCTGGCCGCCGGCTTTCAGGCCTGGAATATTGGCGCCAATGACGTGGCCAATGCTTTAGGAACGTCTGTCGGCTCCAAAGCCCTGACCTTTAAAAAAGCCATTATTATTGCGGCAATTTTTGAGTTTCTGGGGGCCGTCCTGGTGGGCAGCCATGTCAGCGACACCCTGCGCAAGGGCATCGTGGATCCGGCTGGCTTTGAGGGCCAGCCCGAATTGCTGGCTCTCGCTATGCTGGCCGCTTTGCTGGCAGCAGGCACAGCCCTGCTGGTCGCCACCCTTTTTGCCCTGCCCATATCAACCACGCACTCGATTGTGGGGGCTGTTGTCGGTGTGGGACTGATTGCCCTGGGACCCGCTGCTGTAGATTGGCCGACTGTTGGCCAAGTTGCCAGCAGCTGGATTATTTCACCGGTTGCTGGCGGATTGGCTGCCTTTACAATTTTCACCCTGCTGCGCCGCCATATTTTTAACAGCCCCCACCCTCTGAAAGCCTTTAAACGCATCAGCCCCCTGCTGATTTTTTCACTGGTAACGGTGGTCGGGATGTCGATCTTATTTAAAGGTCTTAAAAACCTTAAACTGGATCTCAACTTTGGTGAAGCCCTGCCGGCTTCTATGCTGATTGCCGGGGTTGTTGCAGGCATCAGCTATCTGCTGATCCGCCGCATTCCGGAAGTAAAGCCCCTCGAGACCAATCGTTTTGGCACAGGCCAACTGCGGGCAGAATTTGGATCAGTTGAAAAAGTCTTTATGAAAATGCAGGTACTCTCAGCCTGCAGCATGGCCTTTGCCCACGGTTCCAACGATGTAGCCAATGCCATTGGCCCTCTGGCCGTCATCGCCTCTGTTTATCAGACAGGCCAGGCAACTGCTTCTGATACTATTCCCATGTGGGTGGTTCTGCTTGGTGGCGTTGGCATTGTAATCGGTCTGGCCACTTACGGTTATAAAGTGATTCAAACCATCGGCCAGGGCATTACCGAGCTGACCCCCGCCCGTGGTTTTGCCGCTGAACTGGCTGCCGCCACCACCATTCTGCTGGGCTCCAAACTGGGGCTGCCTATCTCCACCACTCATACCCTGGTGGGCGCGGTGATCGGCATCGGCCTGGCCCAGGGTCTGGAAGGCGTCAACCGCAAAGTTGTGATCAACATTATCAACTCCTGGGTCATGACCGTACCCTTTGCCGCCCTGGTGGCGATTGTGATTTTCCAGGCGCTGCGCCTGGTCATGGGTATCTGATATTTGCCGCCAGGTATCGTCAGACTGAAGCAGCACCTCCAGAATCCGGATTATTATCCCCTCTGGCTGGTGCTGCTCAGCACCCTGTCTTCATTGCTGCTCTACTGGCCGGTGCATGGTGAAGATCCCACCCTGATCTTTCGCTACTGGGACGGGCCCAACTATCTCTATGTAGCGCGCACACTCTACCAGATCCCTGTCAATCACCCTTTTGCGGCCTATGAAACTACCCCCGCTTACTTTGCCTGCCATCTGCCGCTCTACCCTTTGCTGATCCGGTTGCTGGCAAGTCTGATGGGCTACCTCGGCGCCATGCTGGCAGTCACCCTGATCTGTTCAGGCCTGGCCACCGTGCTGTTTTATTATCTGCTGCGCGAAAGCGGCGCGGTGCAGAACCCTTTCTGGTCAGCGGTGGTCTCGCTTTATCTGCCCGCCCGCTGGCTGATTTACCACTCGGTGGGTGCCACAGAGCCCCTGTTTCTGGCCTTAATCTTTGGCAGCATGCTCTGCTGGCAGCGGGGCCGGCACGGCTGGGCCATGGCGCTGGTGGGCCTGTCAAGCATCACCCGGATTGTAGGGGTGCTGGTGGCCATGGCCTATCTGCTGAACATGCTGCACCAGCGGCAGTGGCGCCAATTGCCCTGGCTGCTGCTGACCCCGATCCCGCTCTTGCTGGTCTTCAGCTTTTATGCCTACCACTTTGGCGATTTCTGGGCCTATTTCAGCTGGAACCACAAGTTGCTCAGTGCCACCCCTTTTGAAGTGCTGTTTTCGTATGCCCAGAACAACAACCCCCACCATGCCGAGCTGTATATGCTGATGTACATTGCTTATGGCACCGGCGTCCTGCTGCTCTGGCGCTGGCCGCTGTTTTTCTGGTATGGACTGGTCTTCTGGCTCTTTAACATTTTTGTCTTTCACGAAGATCTCAGCCGCTACTACCTGCCGATTTCGCATCTGACCCTGATTGTGGCCTACGACCGCATTTTTTCACAGCGGGCTTTTCAGATGATGTTCCCCCTGCTGGTTTTTTTAACCTACCTCTACGCCTGGCCCATGCTGCAGCAAAACGTGATGGTGAACTGGCTCTGGCCGGGTCTGCTCAAAGCCCTGCAAAGCTGAATACAGCTTGCTTTTACTCGGTGCGTTAATTTTCTGCTGGAAGCACCTTGCTTTTTTACGCGCCGTGTTATAGACTAAGAGCATCAACTTGAAATGCAAGCAAAAAAGGAGATGCACATCATGGACATCTTAAAAAAAGCCAGCCTCTTAACCGCTGAATTTATCTCTCTGAGCGCCGACAAGGTTCAGGAAGTTGCCGACGAGTTTGTGAAAAAAGGCACCTTGCACGACAGCGAAGCCAAAAAATTCGTCTCTGAAGTGCGCAACAACCTCGAAAGCCGCGAAAAAGAATTTATGGACCGCTGGGAACAGCTGGTCAACAATGTACAGAGCCTCGGCAGCAGCCTGGGTTTCCCCAAAGTCGAAAAAGACAACCTCGACGACCGCATTGAAGAACTGGAGCGTCACGTGGACGAGCTGAAAGCCCGCCGCGAAAACCTGAGCCAGGAAATCCAGAGAGAAAAAGCCGCCGGCAACGGCTCCGCCGCCGCCAGCAGCATCAAGAAATAAACTCTTATTTCCCCCCGGAGGCCCATTGATGGGCCTCTTTTTTTATGTCCGAATGCTGAAACAGCTGTGCGCTTGCCAGACCAGCTCAGGACTGAGCGGCCTGCATGCGGGCTACCAGAGCCTGCACATCGGCCAGCAGGGCTGCACCGCGTTCACCGGCCAGATTTTTGTATATGTCATACACCGGCTGATAGGCCTCGGCAAAGGCTGCCCTTTCAGCATCATTCAGCTTGATCATCTGAATATCTGAGCGCTCGGCAATCACTTCGAGACGCTCACGGTTGTATTCTGCCTGCACATCATAGATCTCGTCATTGACCTGGGCGATCACCTCGCGCACCATCTGCTGCTCTGACGCCGGCAGACGCTCAAAAAAGGCCTGACTGGCCACCGCCGAGCCGATAAACTGGGCCTGGCGCGGAAAAATCAGGTAGTCGGTGACCTCATAAAAACTCATTTCTTCAATCGCAAAGACCGGATTGACCTGGCCATCAATCATTTTGAGCTGCAGCGCACTGTAGATTTCAGAGTAGGGCATGGCAATCGGGCTGGCGCCGTAGTTCTGATAGGCCGCCAGCAGCAGCGAAGAAGTCATCACCCGCAGCTTCATGCCGGCAAAGTCTTCAGGCCGGCGCACGGGCTGCTGGGTGGTCCAGGCCATCCAGCCTTCTGGATAAAAGGCCAGAAATTCCAGCCCCTTTTCGGCATAGAGTGTTTTAAACACGGGCATTTTTTGCAGTTCACGGTAAATTTGCCGATTGATATTATCGTCATCAGACAACAAAAAATGCAGCAAAAAGACCTGCACTTCGGGAATAATTTTGCCCAGATGACCCGGCGAGGCCATGGCAAAGTGAACCGCCCCGTTATTGACCAGTTCCGTAATCTGATCAGAAGTGCCCAGGGTGCCATAAGGGTAAACCGAGACCGTGATTTCACTCTGGCTGCGTTCTTCGATCAGCGCTTTAAAGCGCATGGCGTAAGCGTCCTGTACCCCGCCTTTGATTTCTTCGAGGGCAAAGCGCCATTCACGCCCCTCAGAAGCCGGGGATTTACAGCCATATAATCCCAAAAGTGAACATATTAAAATCAGTAAAAAAGTTTGAACCCTGCGTCTGGCCATATGCTGTCTGATCTCCTGCTAAGCGCCCGAATATTTTTTTATGATTTTAATTTTTACTTAAATAAAATAAAAAAGCTCAAAAGCATGAATTATTTAAAATTTTAACATATCAAAAGAGGTGTGTTAGAATGGCTCTCGTTGTGAAAGTATTTAACGCACTTTTTAAAATTATCGAAAAGCTGGAATACAGCGTGCTGGTGGTCGGCATCCTGGCCATGGCCGGATTGTCCTGTGTCAATGTGGCCAGCCGCACCTTCTGGGGCCACTCCTTTGCCTCGGTCGAAGAAATCAACCAGTTTTTAATCATTGCCGTGACCTTTATCGGCGCGGGTTATGCCGCTGCACAGGCCCGGCATATTCGCATGTCAGCCCTGTATGACCTGCTGCCTGATACGGGCCGCAAGGCTGTGATGATGCTGATCGCCGGCAGTACCGCTCTGCTCTGCTTTGTGCTGGCCTACTGTGGCCTGCACTATGTAGAAACCGTGCGCGAGCTGGGCACGCGCTCACCTGCTTTGCAGATTCCCTACTGGTGGGTTTACACCCTGGCCCCGCTGGGGCTGTTGACCACCGGCCTGCAATATCTGCTGACCCTGGTGCGCAATCTGAGCAGCGCTGAGATTTATGAATCTTTCAATCATGTTGAACACCCCGGGGAAATCCCCGTGTCGGCAGAATAGGGGGCTCTAAACAGCATGGCATTCACAATGGCAACGGTGATGATCGTCCTGCTGCTGCTGGGCTTCCCCATGATGGTGCCCTTATTGGCGGCCACCCTGCTGGGCTTTGTTTTTTTTACCCAGGATCTGCCCCTGGAAATCATTGTGCAGCAGATGATCGGCGGCGTGCGGCCTGCGGCCCTGGTGGCCGTGCCAATGTTTATTCTGGCAGCAGATATTATGACCCGTGGCCAGGCCGCCGAACGCCTGCTGGATCTGGTCATGAAATGCATTGGCCACGTGCGCGGCGGCCTGCCCATCAGCACAGCCGTGGCCTGCACCCTCTTTGGCGCCGTTTCGGGCTCAACCCAGGCCACGGTGGTGGCCATCGGCACCCCGCTGCGGCCCCGGCTGATGCAATCGGGCTACAGCCCCTCTTTTGCCACCGCGCTGATTATCAACGCCTCGGATCTGGCCCTGCTGATTCCCCCCAGCATTGGCATGATCGTCTACGGCGTGGTGTCGGGCACATCGATTGGCGAGCTCTTTATTGCCGGGGTTGGTCCGGCCCTGATGATTCTGGCCCTCTTTTGCATTTATTGCTACGTTAAATCCGTTCGCATGGGCATTGCGGCACTGCCCTCAGCCAGCTGGGCAGCGCGCTGGCAGGCCACCCGTGCAGCGGCTTTGCCGCTGGTGTTTCCGGTGATCATTATTGGCGGTATCTATACCGGCTTTTTCAGCCCCACCGAAGCGGCAACCATCTCGGTGCTCTACGCCCTGATTGTGGAGGTCTTTGTCTTTCGCTCCCTGTCGCTCAAAGACGTGCCGGACATTGCCCTTTCAACCGGCCTGATCACCGCCGTGGTCTTTATTCTGGTGGCCGCTGGGGCGGCCTTTTCGTGGCTGGTTTCTTTTGCCCGCCTGCCGGAATACCTGATCAACGATTTGCTAGGCCTCTCAGCCCAGAGCAGCCCCTGGCTGATTCTGCTGGTGCTGCTGCTGGCCTATTTTATTGGTTGTATGTTTGTAGACCCGATTGTGGTGATCCTGATTCTGACGCCCATATTTCACCCGCTGGCTGTGAGTGCGGGGCTGGATCCGGTCTTTATTGGCGTGCTGGTCACCCTGCAGGTCGCCATCGGTTCAGCCACCCCGCCCTTTGGCTGCGATATTTTTACGGCCATTGCGGCCTTTAAGCAGAGCTATATTGACGTGATCCGCGAAACGCCGCCTTTTGTGGCCCTGCTGCTGCTGTCCAATATCCTGCTGGTGCTCTTCCCCCAGATTGCCCTGTTTTTACGGGATCTGGCTTTTGGTGTCTGAGCACTCAATATTCTTGCGAAAATAACAAGAAAAATATTAAGTATTCACAATTCATTCACAATCCCGACATATGGGGTTTACATGGGGCTGTCAGAATACAGACTATCAAGGTCAACTTGAAAGTTTTCATCAAAGGACGGATAAACCATGACGATGCGCAAAGTGTTCCTGCCCCTTTCCCTGCTGCTGGCCAGCAGCCTGCTGGCCGCCTGCGGTACGGGCCTGCCCGATGCTGCCAGCCGCTTCAGCCTCGCTGAAGTGGCCCAGCTCTATAACACCGCTGATTCCAGCCAGAGCTGGCCCGGCGATCAATTTCAGATGCTGGGCCAGCCCCAGAAGCAGGCGGGCTTTGGCCCCGGCGGCAAAATGGGCCCGCCGGGCTTTAAACCAGAACCCTCGGCCGAGCAGCAGGCTTTTCAAGCCACGCTGAGTGCCGCTTTTGTAAGCGACAGCTTTGATATCGAAGCCCTCAGCGCCCAGCTGCCCAGCCCGCCCGAGCGCCCGGCCCCGGATGCTGAGCACCTGAGCGCCAGAGCAGAAGCCATGATTGCCCGCGCCCAGGCCGGTGATTTGCCCCCCAGTCCCCCGGAAAAACCGGCCACAGAAGCCAACAATCCCCATCTGAGTCGCCTGCAGAAAGCCTTAAACCTGAGCGCAGAACAAATCAGTCAGCTGCAGGCCCTGCAGCCCGATCGGGCCAGCCATCAAGCGGCCCACGCCGAACGCCATGCGGCCCTGGTGGCCGAACTGAGCAAAGCCAGCCCCAGTGTTGAAGCGGTGGTGGCCCTGCTGCAGCCCCCCGACGACAGCGCCCGGCCTTCGCCCCTGCAGGCCCTGGCGGATCTGCACAGCATTCTGAGCCCTGAACAGCGCCAGCTGGCGGTGGATCAGGATCTGCTGCCGCTGCGCCCCCCTGGCCATGGCATGCACGGTGCGCCCGGTGCACATGGCGGTCATGGCGGCCAGATGGGCCCCAAAGGTCCCCGGCCAGGCCCTGGTTTTGGCGGCTTTGGCCCCGGCGGTAAAATGGGACCGCCGGGCTTTAAACCAGAACCCTCGGCCGAGCAGCAGGCTTTTCAAGCCACGCTGAGTGCCGCTTTTGTAAGCGACAGCTTTGATATCGAAGCCCTCAGCGCCCAGCTGCCCAGCCCGCCCGAGCGCCCGGCCCCGGATGCTGAGCACCTGAGCGCCAGAGCAGAAGCCATGATTGCCCGCGCCCAGGCCGGTGATTTGCCCCCCAGTCCCCCGGAAAAACCGGCCACAGAAGCCAACAATCCCCATCTGAGTCGCCTGCAGAAAGCCTTAAACCTGAGCGCAGAACAAATCAGTCAGCTGCAGGCCCTGCAGCCCGATCGGGCCAGCCATCAAGCGGCCCACGCCGAACGCCATGCGGCCCTGGTGGCCGAACTGAGCAAAGCCAGCCCCAGTGTTGAAGCGGTGGTGGCCCTGCTGCAGCCCCCCGACGACAGCGCCCGGCCTTCGCCCCTGCAGGCCCTGGCGGATCTGCACAGCATTCTGAGCCCTGAACAGCGCCAGCTGGCGGTGGATCAGGATCTGCTGCCGCTGCGCCCCCCTGGCCATGGCATGCACGGTGCGCCCGGTGCACATGGCGGTCATGGCGGCCAGATGGGCCCCAAAGGTCCCCGGCCAGGCCCTGGTTTTGGCGGCTTTGGCCAGCCCGGAGGCTATAGCGGCTACTAAACAGACCGCGTACTGAATCTTCTGCGCGATATTTCCGACAAACCGACCGGCTTTGCCGGTCTTTTTTTCACCCATAGATTAAAACCAGGCAAAGCTCAATTTAAAAAATAAATAAAATATACTTAAAGACAAGCTTGACCTATCTTGTATGGTGTAAGATAAAAACAATGATGCAAGTGTTTCATGTCACGAAGTGCAAGAGGAGAGAAAACCATGTCTATTCGTTTCAGCCTGCTGTTATCTGCCGCTCTGAGTGCCGCCCTCTGGCTGGGTGCACCCCAGGCTTCTGAGGCCAACCAAAACCCTTGCGGCGGCGAAGCCGCTGGCGTCAGCGCCCCCTGCCCCCGCGAAGGCAGTGCCGTCACCGCCGCTCCGAGCGTCCAGCGCCCCTGCCCGCGTGAAGAATCTCAGAATCCTTGCACCGGCGAGTAAAAAACACCACTCACATCTAAAAGCCCCGCTGACAGCGGGGCTTTTGGCTGTCTGGCTTTTGTGGCGCTCAGATCACGGGGTAGCGTCGCCAGGCGCGCCAGGTCAGCCCCAGCACCAGCACCAGCAAAACCAGCAGACTGGCTGAAAGCCGCCAGAAGATCTGGCCACGGGTGTCGGGCACAGCATCCACAAAAGCCGGCAAGCGCGCAAAGTCAGCACTATTGAGGGCACGTCCTTGTGTAATCAGCGGCATAAAAAAGGCCTGCCAGTCTTTTTGAAAAGCATGCGCCTGCACTTCAAACACCTCATAACGCGCCATATCGGAGCCGGCCAGATGCATCAGGGCCTGCTCAAGCAGACTCACCGGCGAAAGATAAATCCAGGCGCTTGCCAGGGCCTGCTGGCGTGCCAGCTGCTGCTGATACTGCTGCACCAGCGGTCGTACCGCACGGGCCATTCTTTGCGCTTTGCTCAACTGCAGCATGGCGTAGCGGTTATCGGCCCCATCGGCCAGCTCAGGATGATCTTCAAGATAGGCGCCCAGCAGCTGGTCGCTGTTGCGTCGGGCAGACTCCAGCGCTTCGCGCTGCTGCTGCAGATAAGCCAGACGTGAGGGCACGGGATAAAGGGTTTGCAGGGCCTGCTGACCCGTGGCAGGCAGCAGCCAGCTCCAGAGCAACCAGAGCGTGGCCAGTGATGTGGCCACCTGAACAGCCGGCCAGCGAAAACAGTTCAGCCAGGCGGCCAGCAGCAGCCAGAAGGCACCATAAACCATCACCACCGCCAGCAACAAAAACCAGTGGGACCAGGACCAGTCCAGATCGAGCCAGGGACGCAGCAACAGCCAGACCCAGAGTGTGAGGGCCAGTAAAAAGCCGCTCAGAATCAGGAGCCGGGCGAGTGTTTTGGCAAAGAGCAGTCCCCCAAGATGCCCTGCCTGCATCATCAGCAGGCGCAGGGTCCCATTTTGCTGCTCTGTCGTGTGCAGATCAAAACTGAGCAGCATTAAAAACAAAGGCAGCAGATAAACCAGCACAAAGACCAGATCAAAATGACCAGCCCACAGTTGTAGCGGCG
>JACYMC010000146.1 GCA_015272195.1 Candidatus Sericytochromatia bacterium | reverse complement strand
TGAGCAGGCTCATCCATAGTAAGTCAGACAAGGTATAGGAACATTTACCGGGGACACGCGGATCTTGAATATCTGCAAGCCAGTCCTGCCAACGCGGGAAGCAGGTCTTAAGGGTCGCTCCGAACTGACACAGAAAACGGACTTTTCGTTTCGTGGCCGATGAGAGCTTGCGTAAAGTCTTTTTTTTTGTATCCATTGGTATAGTCCTTTTGTAGATGATTTCTTTGTGGTTATTGAATCCATCGCCTCAAGGAGACCCTTTCATGTGTAAAAAAACTTCAGCCGATCCCCTCAAGTCTACTCAGGGAGTGCGAAGAACGGTTCATTCTGAATCACTGCAGGCACTTTTTCAGGAATCGTTTTGACCCTGCTGTTTAACTTCCTGGGCCTGCACATAAATCACCGGGCCCGCTGCCGGTGTCTGGGGCTCTGAAGCGGCTTCAGTTGCACGGGTAAAGGCCTGATCGGCCTGCTCCAGAATACGCCGCCAGCGTCGCCGGAACCACCAGAAGCCCAGGGCGATAAGGGCCAGCAGCAACACAAAGGCAAGGCCCAGAGCTGCCAGCAGATAAGGAAAGTAAAGCCCCAGCCCCAGCAGTACCAGGCCAGAGACCAACAGGGGCAGAAATATCAGGGTGGAACCACCGATAGATATGTTCATGGCTTTTATCATAACAAAAGCGTGCGCTTTTCAGTCACCCTCAGAGGCTGAATCTGTAGTATGCTAGGGTTTGATGTGTTCAGCTGAAACTTCTCTCTCTCAACCTGCTGGCGTCCTGCACTCTGCAGAAGCCCGTCAACTCTGCGCGCAGTTACAAAAATTGCAGCAGGTCCTGAACCAGATTATTCTGGGCAAGCAGGCCACGATCGAAAAACTGCTGTCGGCCTTGCTGGCCCAGGGCCATGTCTTGCTCGAAGATATTCCAGGTATCGGTAAAACCACATTGGCCAAGGCCTTTTCTGAGGCGCTTGACTGTACCTTCCGGCGCATTCAGTTCACACCGGACCTGCTGCCTTCTGATGTGCTGGGCACAGCGATTTACCATCCTGCCGAGCAGCGCTTTCACTTTCAGGAAGGGCCGGTGTTTACCCATATTCTGATGGCTGACGAAATCAACCGGGCTTCTCCCCGCGCCCAGTCCAGTCTGCTGGAAGCCATGGCAGAGCAGCAGGTCACCGTTGATGGTCGCCACATGCCTTTGCCCAGCCCGTTTATGGTGATTGCCACCCAGAATCCGCTGGAGTATCACGGCACCTATCCGCTGCCAGAAGCCCAGCTGGATCGCTTTATGATGCAGCTGGAGCTGGGTTATCCAGAGCCGGAACTGGAACTGTCTCTTTTGCTGAATCCACCCCTTCAGCATGCTTCTGAAACGTCTCCCTTTTTAAACCAGCGCGAACTGCTGCAACTGCAGGCGCTGACGCGCCGGATTTTTGTGGCTGAAGATCTGGGGGTGTATATTCTGAAGGTGTTAAACCACAGCCGCCAGCATCCGGAACTCAGTCTGGGCATCAGTCCCCGTGGCGGTATGGCCTGGTTGCAGGCGGCCCGCGGCCTGGCGCTGCTGCGGGGGCGTCATTTTGTCAAACCGGTGGATCTGGCAGATCTGGCCATCCCGGTGCTGGCCCACCGCCTGCTGCTGCGTGGTCATGCGGAGCGTGCCACCCAGCAAAAACAGCAGGTGCTGCTGGCCTTGCTGGAGGAGATAGCCCCGCCTCGCCTGATGCCATGAGTTTTCGGGCCGGTTTGCAGCAGCTCTGGCGCTTTCATCGCCAAAACAATGGTTTTGTGATTCTGCAGCGCTATGCGGATCAGCATCTGACACCGCGAGGCAAAGCGGTTTTTTTGCTCTTTTTGTTTTCGCTTTCGCTGGGCCTGGTGGGGACAGATGTTCTGGTGTATGTGTTTCTGTGCAGCCTGGGCGGACTGTGGATCAGCGCCCTGGGTCTGGGTGCGATCTGGCGCCCCCGCCAGCTGCAGGTGCAGTGGCAGCTTCCTGAGCGTGTGCTGGCAGGTCAACCCTTTGATTTTACGGTACAGGTCAGCAATGCCGGTCCGGGTATTTTTGCCTGTTTTTTGGAGCTGGACTGGCAGCAGGGCACACGCAGTGTCCGACTTTGCTCAGAACGTCAGTTTTACCTGGGGCCGGGTCAGCTCCAGCGCTTTGAGGTCAGCTTGCCGGCAGCCGCTCGTGGTCAGGCGCAGCTGCTGCGCGCCAATCTGGTCTCGCTGTTTCCGCTCCGCCTGATATTCTGGCGGCAGCCTTTGCCCTGTCAGGCCCACTACTGGGTTTATCCGGTGGCCAGCGCTGTGATGCTGTCAACACGGCGTCAGCGGGCGGGGGTGATGCAGCAGCCTGAGTTTCAAGGTCTACGGCCCTGGGGGACAGGCGATAGCCCCCGCTATCTGCACTGGCCGGCGCTGGCCCGTACCGGTCAGCTGGTGGTCAGACATTATCAGCAGCGCGTCAGCGAGGTCAGTCTCTGGCTGGATTTGGCCTTACCTGCTGCCGCCGCTGATTTTGAGGCTGCGGTGGCGCTGGTGCGCCGTCTGCTAGAAGATCAGCTGCAGCAGGCGGGCGTGATGCCTGCCCTCACACTGGGTGATCAGCAGATTGGCGGCCTGCAGGCCTATGCCCATGCTCTGCAGGCGCTCTGCAGTGTGCAAGCCCAGCCCTTGACGCCGGCCCAGCGTGCAGCGCAGCTGGAGGCCCAGCTGAGACGCGTACCGGCCCAGCTGCTGATTGTCAGTACGCAGGCTGAACAGCTTCTGACGCAGCTGCGTGCGTCACGGGCCCCGCTGCAAAGCCCTTATTTGATTTATGCTGTACAGGAAACCCCGCCCGACGATAGCGACAGTCTGGAATGGCTGCCCACGGCAGCGGTGCTGCCCTGATGGCTGCGCGGCATCTGCCCCCGGCAGTTGATGTATTGCTGTTTACACTGGCGCTGCTGGCCTGGTGTCTGCCGGCGATGAATGACATGGCCAGTCTGGTGTTCAAAGGCCTGCTGGCCTGTACCGCACTGGGTCTGGTGCTGCTGGCTTACCGCCGCTGGCTGCCGCCGCTGCAGCCGGACTGGCGGTGGCTGCTGTTGCTGATTGTCAGCTTATACGCCTTGTTTTATCTGTTTTATACTTCCGGGGGCGTCAGCGGTCAGCTGGGGATTTACCCCCTGAAACACGTGCTGGCTTTGCAGCTGACCCTGATTGTGATGATTGTGCTGCAGTGGTACTGTCTGCCGGGTGAGCATTTTAACTGGCGGCTGTTTTCAGTGGGGTTTTTATTGCTGAGTGCCGGCATTATGCCGCCGCTGGCTGTGTTTAAAGGGCTGTATATCTGGCTGGTGCTGAGCTTTATTGGTTTGCTCAGTCTGGCTGGCATCTGGCCACAGCTGCAGCAGGCGGCACAGGTCAGTGTTGCGATCCGCCGCAAGTATCTGCTGCGTCTGAGCCTGGTGCTGGGCTGCAGCAGTCTGTTGGGTTTAGGGGGGGTGTATCTGTTCGAGACCGTGGATCGTCAGATTAATACGCTGCTGAGCCATTTTTTTATGCGTCAGCCCACAGACTGGAGTGGTTTTTCAGGGCAAACCCGCTTAAAGGGGGGGCAGACGGTCCAGCTTTCGGAGCGCGTTGCCCTGCAGATTCAGAGTCCAGAGTCGCTGGGCTACTGGCGTGGCAATATTCTGACCTTTTACCGTGAGGGTGACTGGTACCCTGAAGAAACCCTCAACCGGGCAGACGGGGAGGTGGACCTGCGCCGTGACGATCACAGCGGGCTGTGGATGCGGCCTTATCGTCTGGATGCCCAGCAGCTGGCCACGGAGCACTTTGCCCTGCAGGTACACAGCCAGAACCATTACAATGGCATCCTTTTTGCGCCGGGCGAGGCCCGGGTTTTGCTGGCGCCTGAAGAGGCCCGGATTTATCGCAACCAGTATGGTCTGTTGCGCCGCGAGTTGTTTCAGCCGGCACACAGTTATGAAATTCTGGCCAGCCGCACAGCGGAGATTCCCGCCAATTTTAACGCTGAAATGCTGAAAGAAAATCTGCGCATCGACAGCGATATTGCCGCGCTCTTAAGTCCCCTGGCCCGTGCGGTGACCTTAAAGGGGCAGACCCCGCTTGAAAAAGCCCGCCTGCTCGAAAACTGGTTTCAGCAAAACTTTCGTTACAGCCTTGAAAGTGCGCCGGTTACGCCAGGCATGGACCCGACGGTGGATTTTGTGCTGAACCGCAAACCGGCCTGGTGCTCCTGGTTTGCCTCTGGCATGGTGCTGATGTTGCGCAGTCTGGATATCCCGGCCCATCTGGTCTCTGGCTGGCGTGAGATGGAGTATAATCCACTGGGACAGTATTGGGTGATCCGTGAAAAGTCTGCCCATGACTGGGTTGAAGTGCTGGATACAGAGCGCAACGTCTGGGTTCGCTTTGACCCCACACCGGCTGATCAGCTGGCGCAGCTGCAGCGTTCAACTCTGCCGGTGTGGTTGCGACAGGTGTATGAGGCTACCCAGACCTATGTGCAGCGATGGCGCGAGCGTCTGAGTCGGATGAATATGACTGAGCGCCGACAGTGGCTGCAGACCTTGCTGTGGAAGGGGCTCAGCCATCCCCTGATGGGCCTGTGCCTGCTGCTGGTCGCGGGGCTGCTGTATTATCGCCGCCGCCGGACAGATGCGCCCCGGACGGACTTGCCGGCTTTGTCTCTGGCTTACCGGGGAGAGCATCCGCTGGTGAGCGAAACCCTTGTGCTCTTGCAGGCCTGGCTGGCTGAACGGGGCTTGCCCTGGCCTGAGCAGGCCTTTGATGACTGGCTCCAGCTGTATGCAGCACAGCTTGATGTCAGCGAACAAGAACAGCTGCGCGCTCTCTGGCAGGCCCTGGAGGTCGTGCGTTTTGGGCCGCCCGATCCTGTTCAGGCCCAGGTTTTGCGCGACGTGAGCCAGCTATTCTCTGACGAAAAGGCTCAGCGTCCTTCCGCGTGAACCCGCCGGAATTCCTGCAGATACTTTTTGGCCACTTCAGGGTCTTCAATGATCAGCAGGTTTTCGTCGTTGCTGCGGTCGGCGGCCTGTGAGAAGTTAAAAGAGCCGGTAATGACCGTTTTTTTTTGTCAACAATAAAGACTTTGTGGTGCATGGCACGGGGATTGCCGTCCCGCACCACATCTGCGCCCAGCTCTTTCAGGTAGTGGTACTGGCTGTAGCGGGAACCGGCCTGGGTATTGTCAAAGACACCCTGCACGCGAACCCCTTGTCCGATTTTATCAAGCACACCGTAAAATCCCGTCCTTCAGGTCGGGGATATAAGGTGTAGACGCCGTAGGCGTCTAACCCGCATTTTTCACAAACTATAGTGCTCCCCAGTGTCAAGACAGCAAATCATGCAACTTTAACTCCCTGGTCTGAAGGCTCTGCAAAGTACACTTGATCTGGGGTCAAATTGTTTAATGCCTGGTGGTACCTCCTCTGATTGTAAAACGCCACATAACGCTTCACACCTGCTTTTAAAGCCAATACATGCTCGTATTGCTTCAAGTAAATATCC
>JACYMC010000270.1 GCA_015272195.1 Candidatus Sericytochromatia bacterium | reverse complement strand
CAAAGACAATGAATCAAGCGTGAAACGGCCTGTTCAGAGGCTACCGAGTTCAGTAAAAACTCCCGAAATATACCCTACACCTTATGTGAGCGCACCTTTGTGAGAAATGCGGGCTAACGTAACCCATTGGGGTAAGCGTAGCTTGAGAATCCCCTTCCTTTAGGGAGGGGAGTATGTCAACAAAGACATCGGGTCTGCCTATAAGCGCAGCGTCGGGTATAATGCCCAGTCAGTCTGAAACAGGAAGTGTTGAGTATGTCTGAAAACCAAATGATCAGCAGCGTGGTCCTGATGGTTGCTGACTATGATGAAGCGCTGAATTTTTACACCCACAAGCTGGGGTTTGAATGTATCGCAGACACCGCCATGGGTCCCGGCAAGCGCTGGGTTCAGATTGCCCCACCGGGCAACAGCAGTGGCACCCGGTTGGTTCTGGCCCGTGCCACCAACGACAGCCAGCGGGCGGCCATTGGCAACCAGACCGGTGGCCGGGTCTTTTTGTTTATCCAGACGCCGGCTTTCTGGGCAGATTATGAGCGCTTACAGGCGCAGGGGGTTCATTTTCTGGAAGCCCCCCGCGAGGAACCGCACGGCACGGTGGTGATTTTTGAGGATCTCTACGGCAACAAGCTGGAGCTGGTGCAATACCATTAAAAAAGCCGCCGGGCTCTGTTGTCAGCACCCGGCGGCAACCCGTTGAACGGGGTTTATTTTTTCTTGCGCTCAAAGATTTCTTTGGCAATGATCAGGCGCTGAATCTGGCTGGTGCCTTCGTAGATCTGGAAGATCTTGGCATCACGCATCAGCTTCTCCACCGGATACTCTTTGCTGTAGCCGTTGCCACCGTGGATCTGCACGGCGTCAGTGGCGACCCGCATGGCGGTATCGGCGGCAAAACACTTGGCCATGGCGGCCAGCTTGGTATTGCGGATGCCCTGGTCGATCTGCCAGGAGGCCTGCCAGACCAGCATGCGAGCGGCTTCAATGTCTTTGGCCATATCGGCAATCATAAAGCTGATGGCCTGGTGTGAGGCAATGGGCACCCCAAAAGTTTTGCGCTGAGAGGCATACTGAATCGACTCTTCCATCGCACGGCGGGCCAGACCCACAGCACCGGCTGCCACCATCGGACGGGAAAGGTCAAAAGCGGCCATGGCAATTTTGAAGCCCTGGCCTTCGCCGCCGAGCAGGTTTTTGGCGGGCACTTTGACGTTTTCAAAGGTAATGCCACGGGTATCCGAGCAGCGCTGGCCCATGTTCATTTCTTTTTTGCCGACCTGAATACCTTCAGAATCCGCTTCAACCAGAAAGGCACTCATGCCTTTAAAGCCGGCACCAGGATCGGTATAGGCCACCACAAAATACCAGTTGGCCACAGAAGCGTTGGTGATCCACATTTTATTGCCGTTGATGATATACTCATCGCCGACTTTTTTGGCGGTGGTGCGCAAACCCTGTACATCAGAGCCCGCATCGGGTTCGGTCACAGCATAAGCCGCCAGCAGGGGGGCTTCGGTCATGCGGCCCAGAAAGCTTTTTTTCTGCTCGTCATTGCCGGCCACCAGCACGGGGCACTCAGCCAGCATATTGGCTTCCATGGCGGTGCTGATACCGGTACAGCCATAAGCCAGCTCTTCAGAAATAATGCTGCCGTCGAGCACGCTCAGACCCAGGCCGCCGTATTCTTCGGGAATGTGGTTGTTGATCAGGCCGGTTTCAAAGGCTTTTTCAACAATCGGACGGGGGTATTCGCAGGTTTCATCGTAGTGAGCGGCATTGGGAATGATTTCTTTCTGACAGAAATCACGGGCCAGCTTCTGAAACTCCAGCTGTTCTTCAGACAGTGAAAAATCGATCATAGATGGGGGCTCCTTACAGGGATATGGATTGGTTTCTCAATGCAGGCAGTATAACACGCTGCATCAGTCAGAGGCCAGCAGACAAGCTGGCTTTGCGCGCCCGCTTATGGCGATACATGGCCGCATCAGCCTCGCGGTAGAGCGCATTGAGATCTTTGACCTGATTGACCGCTGTTGCCCCGCCGTACGAAAACTGCAGATTAGCTTGTTCTGCTGCGTTATAACGCAGCAGAACCGTGTCCAGACGCTGACAGTAACGCTGCAAAGCCGCAGCGTCTGTCTCCGGCAACAGCACCACAAATTCATCTCCACCCAGACGGGCCATCATGTCATCCGCTCGAAAACTCTGACGCAGTACGGCTGCCATCTGGCACAAAAGCTGATCCCCGGCGGCATGTCCCTGGGTATCGTTCACCGTTTTGAGACCGTCCAGATCGAGCACCAGCATGCTGACCGGAAAGCGCCGGCTCTGGGCAATGCGGTCGCACTCCTCCTCAAAATAGGCCCGGTTATACAAACCGGTCAGGGCATCATGCATCGAAAAATAGTGCAGCTTCTCCAGCATCTGCAGCCGCTCACTGATATCCCGAACAATCGCAATCGCAAAGGCTTCTGCCCCCAGCGCAATGGGACTCAGGGCAATTTCCAGCGCGATCTCATGGCCGGCCTGATGCCATCCCGGCACCTGCATCTGTTTGGCCATATCACGCACAGCGGGGGCCGCAAAGTAACGCGCCAGATGCTCGCGGTGCTGTTCGCGCAAGGTCTCCGGAATCAGCAGTTCCAGCGGCTGATGCAAAAGCTGCTCAGCCTGATCAAAGCCAAAAATCTGCAGGGCCTGTGCATTAACCAGCACAATCTGTCCGGCGGTGTTCACAATCATCAGCGCATCTGGTATGGCCTCCAGAATACGTAAAGAAAAAGGGTCGAGTTGATTAAAAGGGGGTATCAGCATAAGGGAAAGATCCTTCAACCGGCTGTTATCACCTCAGCATAACAAAAAGCAGAGACCCTTTGGTCTCTGCAGCGTAAGAGGGATTTAAGAGAGATTTAAAAGTGACTTATTTATCGAGGCATTTGGTTTCAGGACCACATTTGCGCTGGAAGGCTTCCATTTTTTCGGCAGCCTGCTGGGCGGCAGCCGTAGCCATTCCGGCAGCGGCACCAAGCACAGCACCGCCGGGCAGAGGCATGGCGGTACCCACAGCCGCACCAATCAGCACGGGCTTCATGGGAAAGGGCTTTTCAGGAGAGGGCTTGGCGGGGTGGTTCTCCATGTTGGGCAGGGGCTTGCCAGGAAAAGGCTTGGCAGGGTGGTTCTCCATGTTGGGCAGGGGCTTGCCAGGAAAAGGCTTGGCGGGGTGGCTCTCCATGTTGGGCAGGGGCTTGCCAGGAAAAGGCTTGGCGGGATGGTTCTCGCTATTGGGCAGGGGCTTTACATTACCATGGCCACGGCCGGGACATTTACACTTCATCAGCAGTTCCTGACGGGCTTCAGCAGAACCTGAGAGATGACGAATCTGCTGGGTGTGCTGCTGGAGCTTACCGGCAGCAGATGAACGCTGAGCGGTGCTGGCGTTGTTCAGGGTCTGGGCTTGCTGAGCGCTGCTGACATTCATATTGGCCATGGTTTAAACTTCCTTTTTACTTAACTTGAGTTTAACTAAAAGACTTATCGCCGGCCAGCTGGCCGAACCCCAGTTATTTAACAACTTTCAGATACAGACTTAAAACAAGGCCTTGCCAAAGCCATAGGCAATAACATTTAATTAACTCATGATTAAATCGCGTCAGCCTATTCACCAGCTGGCCTGGGCCACAGATATTCATTTTGATCATGCGGAGCCGGGCGCCAAAGCCACATTTTTGCAGGCACTGCAAGACAGTGAGGCCGAAGCGCTCTGTCTGACCGGTGACTTATCTGAAGCCCCCCAGCTGGCAGCACACCTGCAGGAAATCGCCAGGGCCTTTGAACGCCCGGTATATTTTGTGCTTGGCAACCACGACTATTATCACAGCAGCCTCTCTGCAGTGCGTGCAGAGATGACACAGCTCAGTCAGACACATCCCTGGCTGCGCTGGCTGCCGGCCTGCGACATCACAGCTTTAAATGCCCGGACGGCCCTGCTGGGCCATGACGGCTGGGGCGACGGCCGTTACGGCAATCTGGCCCAGAGCTGGATCAAAATGACCGATTTTCGCCTGATTGATGACTTTGTGCAGGCCGGCGAAACCGGCCGGGAAGCCTTGCTCAATCAGCTCGGAGATCAGGGCGCAGCGCATCTGGCCCGCTGCTTACCCGAAGCTCTGGCACACTTTGAGCACACCCTTGTGCCGATGCATGTACCGCCCCTGCGCGAAAGCTGCCTGTATGGCAGCGAAGTGGCCGATGATCACTGGGCCCCTTATTTTACTTGTAAAGCCATGGGCGATGTCCTGCTTGAACAGGCCCGGCAACACCCCCACAGCCAGATCACGGTCCTGGCCGGTCATACACACAATATCTGCGATATCCGTCCCCTGCCAAATCTGCGGGTGCGGGTGGGCGCAGCCAGCTACGGCCAGCCGGTGCTGGCGGATATTCTATCTCTTTAACATCTATTGCCCCGGAAAGGTTTCTAATCATGCCAAGAGTCCTGTTGCTGAGTCTGCTCAGCGCCTGCCTGAGTCTTTGTCTGAGTGCTTGTCCTGAGACGCCACCCGATACCGCCCCCACAGAGGCAACAGCAGAGCCCTCAGCGGCCCAGAGCACTCTCCCCATCCAGGCCAGTCCCTTTGTGTTGCTCAGCGTCAGCGCTAAAAGCCTGGAGCCCATCGCCCGCTACCAGCCCGAAAGTCAGACCTTTGCGCCTGCCCTGCCTGAACGCGGTCAATCCCTTGACGCACCCACTGAAGCCGACGCTGAGCTGCTCAAAAATCTGGTACCCCAGGATGCATCCTACCCGGTCTACCGCAACGGCAGCCCCCAGGGGCATTTTGGCATTGAGCGCCTGGATCCGCCGGGCTGTGGGGATTACCCACAGATGGTGGGCCAGCTGCAGCCGCCGGCCACGGTGCCTGAAAATGAAACCTTTCAGGCTTTCAGCTACGCGCCGGCCAGCACCCCGCTGGCTGCGTTCACTCCACCGCCAGCACCAGACAGCGAGACGCTCAGCGAAATGGGCAACATGCTCAAAACGGCCTTTTTTGCCAATCAGAACCTGAGCGAACAGGCTGACGAATTTATCCTGGATCATGTCCGCAGCTTTCCGTTTCAAAAAACGGCCGGCGGCGAGATGGAGCTGGGCCTGCTGATCAGCGGTCGCCGCAGCGATGAAACCCACGCTGCTTTTTGTGGCCAGGAAACCTTTTGGGTGCTGGGCATCTGGGAGCAGGGTCGGGCGGTCCCGCTGGCCTCCTACCTGCACCCCAAATCCGAATCACCCGAAGACTGCCAGGCCTCTGATCTGGTCGGCAGCTTCAGCACCGGCCCGGCGCTGGATCATGTGATGATTCAGCACAACGGCTATGAATGGTGGGACTACAGCATCTATGCCTGGCGCGAAGACAGCTGGAAAGAAGTCTTTCGCGGCGGTGGCGGCGGGTGCTAGCCCTTCAGACACAGCCCTCTGGGTTGCAGCAAACGATCCGCAACACCCAACGGGCTGCGTCAAGAAGCTGAATGTTCCTGACTCTAACGGATTCTGTTGGTAAAGGTAGCCATAAGCAGCCAAAAAAAATAAAATACTCTCTGTCCGAGATAAACCAAGGAAGAGAGATCAAATTA
>JACYMC010000009.1 GCA_015272195.1 Candidatus Sericytochromatia bacterium | reverse complement strand
CTATGCTCGATTTTTCACTGCCTGACTCAATTTCAGTCGAGGCGTTTTTATGAGCTATATCTGGATTATCACGGCCCGCGACAGCAAAAATGACCTGCTGGAGGTGCTGGCCGCCGGGGCCAATGATTATCTGGCCAAACCGTTGGATCTGGGCCTGCTTGAAGTGCGGATGCGCATTGCCGTGGAGCAGATCCGCATTCTGGCCCAGCGCCGCAAGGCCGAAAAAGAGCTGCTGCGCTATCAGGCCCAGCTGGAAGAGCTGGTGGCTGCGCGCACCCAGGCCCTGGCCTACGCCAAAGGCCTCAAGGACGATACCCTGCTCAAGCAGCTTTATCTGGTGCGGGGCCGGCTGCACGAGCCGCAGCTCTATGTACTCAATCTGGAGGCCATTTTGCAGGGCCAGGAGCCTGACGTGCTGCTGGAATCGGGCGATGTGATCTACGTTTTGCCGAGTCCGGCCAAAGATCTGCGCCAGCTGATGGCCTTTTTATTGCCCTCGCTGCAGGCCATTCAGACCGGTGCGTTGATGTACGAAGTGATCCGCAATTTTCAGGCCGGCGATGCGCCCCGCTGATTGCACTTTGGCGCAGGCCTTTATGGCCGCTCATCATCCAGCGGCGGCCTGTGTGTTTGTGGCAGGTTCACGCCGGCGCGGTGAGGCCACGCCCCACTCGGATCTGGATCTGGTGGTGATTTACCCCCATTTGCCCGCCGCCTGGCGCGAAAGCCTGATCTTTGAGGGCCAGCCGGTCGAGGCTTTTGTGCACGACCCGCAGACCCTGCGCTATTTTTTTGAGGCGGTCGATCGGCCTGGCGGCGTGCCTTCCCTGATCCGCATGGTGGCCGAAGGCCTGCCCTTGCCCGGCCCCTCGCCCCTGTCTGAGTCGCTGCAGCAGCTGGCCTGCGAGATTCTGGCCGCCGGGCCGCCACTCTGGACTTCTGCAGAACGTGAAGCGGCGCGCTACGCCGTCAGCGACAGCCTCGACGATCTGCGCAGCCCCCGCAGCCGGGCTGAGCAGCTGGCCAGCGCCAGCCGGCTGTATGGCCAGCTGGCGACCTATTACCTGCGCTCACAGGGCCACTGGGACGCCCACGGCAAAGGCATTCCGCGCCAGCTGCAGGCGCTTAACCCCAAGGCTGCGGCAGCCTTTGAAGCGGCTTTTGAGGCCCTCTTTGCCCAGGGCGAGCTGGCCCCGCTGCTGGCCCTCTGCGAAACCTGGCTGGCGCCCGATGGCGGCCTGTTGTTTGACGGCTTTCGCCGCGAAGCGCCCCCCGACTGGCGCCAGCTGCCCGACAGCTGAAAGGCCCGCTGCCTGCAACAAAATGTTGCGTGCGGTTGCCTTGTCAGATCCTGACGGCGCCTGCCACACTGTCAGCATGAAGTATTTGCTGCTTGTTTTGCTCGGGGTCCTGCTGTCTGGCCCCGTTTTGCCTGCGCTGGCGCATGAGGGTCACGCAAAGGACCCCTTTCATCAGCACCGCCTGGTTCAGGGCACAGAGGTGGCCCTGCAGCTGATGAGTGTGCGCGCTTACCGCCAGTATCTGGCGGCACGCAAATTGCCCGCGCCGGCCTTCAGCGCGCCTTATGTGTTGCTGGTGGTACTGGCGCACGATAAGCGCTGGCTCGATACCCGCGTTAAGCTTAAAATCACCGATGCCGAAGGGCAAAGCGTGGGGGCCGCCAGCGGGCTGGAGCCTGTAAAAGTCAGTGAAAAAACGGGACCCCATTACGCTTTTCCGGTCGCCCTTCAAAAACAGCAGAACTATCTGGTAATGGTGCAGTTTGCCGGGCGCAACGGCCTGCAGCGGGCCGGCTTTGAAATCAAGCAGCTGCCGGCATCTTAAGATGAAAAGGCTGAGCCTGTTGATCTGGCTGGTGCTTGTGGTCTTATCTTCGTTGGCCGCGCAGGCTGGGCCATATCGGCTGCAGCTGGCCCACGGCCCGGAAGGGCGCAAAAGCCTTCTGGAATCCCCCAATACACCGGTGCCAGCACCGCCTGTTGTTGAAACATCCCATAAAACCGCTGATGCTCCGGTTCCTGAGACCCCGGCACCCGATGCCCAGACCGACGCGGCCTGGGATTTTAGTGACGTCACCCCAGAAGATATGACGGCACTGACCGAGGCGCCTCTGGCCTGGTCTCAGATTGACTGGCGCGGTCAGCTCTTGTCGCACTGGCACAACAAGCTGGTGCACTTTCCGTTGGTGCTGGGGCTGGTGGCCGCCCTGCTGCGCTGGCGGCAATGGTGGCAGGCACGTCAGGCGTCAGTGGCTCAGGCGGGCGCAGCGCTTTCTAAAACCTAACTGCAGCCGTCGCCGCCGCTTTACAGTGCCTTTTTGACCGCTACCACCGCCCTGGCCCTGCTGGCGGCGTTTACCGGGCAGCAGCAGGCCCACCCTTTTATGGAGGGCCCTTTGCGCCAGGTGCTCAGCCTGCATCAGGCCCTGGGCATTGTGAGCGTGCTGGGTTTTGCGACCTTGCTCTGGCTGGATCAGCGTTTTCCAAAACAGTATCAGGGGCTCCAGACGGTGGCTTTAAGCCTGCTGGTGGCGCTTCTCTGGGGCATGGGCCTGCTCGGTGGCCTGCTGGCTCAGAGCCATTAGCCCAGCCCCTGCAACAAAATGCTGCAGGGTCAAGGCCTTGCTGTACAAGGCCCCGAGCGGTTTAAATACAAAGGTCAACTTACATCTGTGCTTAGAGGAATTTTATGAAATCACCCTTGCTTCATCTTTCACACAGCGCGCTGCTGCCCTTTGCGCTTTGCAGTCTGCTGGCCTGTCAGCCTGCCGGTGGACCGGCCCAGGCACAGACCGCTCCCCAGTCTGCTGCAATGCAGGATATTGAAATCCGCTTTGCTGCTGCCGTCAACGGCGAAGCCTTTGACTGTGGCAAAAGCTACGCCAATGTGGGCACCAGTGGCAGTGTCCTGACCCCCCTTGATTTCCGCTTTTATGTGCACAATCTGCGCCTGGTGAATGCTGCCGGTGAAGCAGTGCCCCTGCAGCTGGTGCAGGACGGCAAATGGCAGCACCAGAACCTCGCCCTGCTCGACTTTGAAGACAAAAGTGCCGGCTGTAGCAGTGGCAACCCCGACACCAACTTTGTGGTCAAAGGCAAAGTCCCCGCCGGTACTTACAAAGGTCTGAATTTCACTCTGGGCGTGCCCTTTGAACTCAACCATCAGGATATGAACCGGGCCGCTTCGCCCCTTAACCTGAGCTCTCTGTTCTGGAACTGGCGCGGCGGCTATAAGTTTACCCGCATCGACTTTGCCAGCACGGGCCAGCCCAATGGTTATTCTATTCACCTGGGCAGCACGGGCTGTACGGGTATGGGCACCACCAGTACGATGCGTGTTCAGCACGGCGATGAAGATCACGGTGCCGTCACCGGCAGCGAGAGCCAGGTGAGCCCACCCGCTCAGTGTATGCATCCCAACCGCTCTGAAGTCACCCTGCCTGATTTTGAGCCTACCCAGTACACGGTGGTGGCCGACCTCGGCCAGTTGCTGCGCGCCAGCAATATCGACGTCAACCAACCCGATACCGCTTCGGGCTGTATGTCTGGGCCCGATGATACCGATTGCCAGGGCATCTTTCAGCAGCTCGGCCTGCCCTTTGGCGATAGCTCAGCCGGTCCCCAGGGCTTTTTCAGCCAGCAATAAGCCTGCCTGCTGATGCGCCAAGGTATGACTTCCTCAAACACCTGTTCTCTGTGGCCAGGGGCTTTGATTCCTCTTTTGCTCCTGGCTGCAGGGGGCCTTTTTGCCTGTCAGAACCCGGCGATAGACCCTGCCGCTGTCGCCGCCACGCCAGCCGCTGAACCTTATCGCTGGAACCTGCCGGAAGGCTTCCCCTTACCGGCGGTGCCTGTCGACAACCCCATGACCGTCGCCAGAGTAGAGCTGGGTCGCCATTTGTTTTACGACAAGCGCCTCTCTGCCGATCAGAGCCTGTCCTGTGCTTCCTGTCATCAGCAGGACAAAGCCTTCAGCGATGGCAAAACTGTGCCGCTGGGCGTGACGGGCAAAGCCCACCCGCGCAACAGCATGGCCCTGATCAACGTGGCTTACAGCAGTATTCTGACCCGGAACAATCCCCATATGACCCAGCTCGAAACCCAGATGCTGACCCCGCTCTTTGGCGAAGAACCGCCTGAAATGGGCATGGCGGGCTGCGAAGACGAATTGCTGGATCGTCTCAAAGCTGATCCTGATTATGTGCAGCGCTTTCAGCAGGCTTTTGCGGGCAGCACTGAACCGATCACGCTGCTGCACCTGACCCAGGCCATTGCCAGCTTTCAGCGCAGCCTGATTTCAGCCGACAGTCCCTATGATCGCTACGTCTATGCCGGTGACGACAACGCCATTTCAGCCAGCGCCAAACGGGGGGAGGCCCTGTTTTTCAGTGAGCGTTTGGAGTGCTTTCACTGCCACGGGGGCTTTAACTTTTCAGATTCGGTGCAGCACGCCGGCAGCACCTTTAAGGAGTTTAACTTTCACAATACCGGGCTCTACAATATCGACGGCCAGGGGGCTTACCCCGCCCGTAACACCGGCCTGCACGAGCTGACCCGCCGCCGCGAAGACATGGGTAAGTTTAAAGCACCGACCCTGCGCAATATTGCCCTGACCGCGCCGTATATGCATGATGGCAGCATCGCCACGCTCGATGAAGTACTCGATCACTATGCCGCTGGTGGCCGGACCCTGCACAGCGGCCCCCATGCGGGGGTGGGCGCGACCAACCCCTTTAAGAGCAATTTTGTGATCGGCTTTGCGCTGAACGCCCAGGAACGGGCTGACCTGCTGGCTTTTTTGCACAGCCTGACCGACAGCACTTTTATCAGCAACCCGGCTTTCAGCGATCCTTTTGCCCAGGCGCCCTGATAAGCATCCAGACATGCCAGGCAGACGGCTTGATCTGGTTGCGTGGACCCGTGACACGGGTCTGTTTTGGTTTTTTATTTTAGGATAATCTGACCTTTACCCGAAAAAGTGGACTCTGCAGAACAGAGAAATCACTTAAAATATGAGGTAAAGGAAAAACCGATGTCAAACTCAAAATATACCAAAGAATTTAAGCTGGAAACCCTGTCGCTGGCTCAAGAAGTGGGTGTCACTCAGGCATCAAGACGTCTGGGTGTCGGAATGAGCATGATTTACTCAATGTTCATAGCTTTTGCCTGACATGATCGCTGAAAGTAAAGAAAGAAGACCTTTTTAGAATGGTGTATATTTTGAATAACAACAAACAAAATAAAAACCATACAAAAAGGTCTGAAGCCAAGCTACCATGTACCCATTCTCTTGTATACCCCCTGAAATCAGAAAAAGCCTGGAAGGTTTGCGTCATCAATTCCGGGCAAAGCATTTGCTCACGCTGTCCTGGCTGGTTTTTTTGCACATCATTTGTTTTGAAACCGCCAACCTTAAAACACTCCATAAACATGCTTCAAACATTGAATATAAAAGGCTTTTACAGTTTTTGCGCGCTAAATATTTACGCCCTCAGCTCTGGCTCAAATGGCTTGCCATGCGTCTCATAGATACATTGCCTCATGAAGATTTACACTTAAAAATCCTTGTGGACACAACGTTTCGGCTCAAGTGTTCGGTACGCAATCCAGGGATCAGCAGGGGTAAAA
>JACYMC010000246.1 GCA_015272195.1 Candidatus Sericytochromatia bacterium | reverse complement strand
CAGATCAGGAACTTAAAATCACGCTGATTCTGTCCGGTTTCTGGGGAGCAGTATATGATTATGGGGCAGCCCACGGCCGGGCATTAAAAAGCTCAGAGGCCTTTCAGACTGAGCTGAAAGGCGCGCTGGTTGGCCAGTTTAAACAGGCTGGCCAGCTCAGACTCACCGTAGTCTTCAAGCTGCTGGGCCAGATGCAGCCAGCTGTGCTCCGGGTCCACCCAGTCGTAGGGTAAACTGGCAATCAGCAATTGCACCAGGGCAAAGACCTCTTTGCTGTTTTCGGCATCGCGCAGCACAAACCAGAGCTGTTTGAGCTTATCGATATCGTGGATATCCAGGGTTTCAGCTGTACCTGTGGCTTCCTGTTCCTGATCTTCAGCCGACATCAGTGTTCTCCTTCCCATTCGTCCACCACATCATCTAAGCGGGTGGTAAAGTGCAGCGAGCGCTGATCGGGATCACCGCCGGGGGGGGTACCGGCGATAACGGTGACTTTATTGCTGTCAGGAAAGAGAATCACGTCGGGTTCTTCCATGGTGCTGATGGCCAGATAGGTTAACTCTTCGCTGTCGTGGGTGTTGATAATCTGGTGGGCGTATTCGGGGCCGGGCGGAATGGAGACCAGATCGCCTGAGCTGAGCAGGTACTCTTTCTGATTGATGCGCAGCAGGCCTTCGCCGGCCAGAATAAAGAACATTTCTTCGTTGACATAGTGGGCGTGATAAGGCCAGGCTTTTTTTCCTGGCGGCACCATCACCAGCTGCGAGCCCAGCTTGCGGGAGCCCAGACGGCGTCCCAGACTGGCCTGGCGGGCTTCAATGTGTTCACCCTGCTGTTGCAGGGTGAACTCCACATCTTTGAGATTAACAATCGGCGGTAGCTGAAACTCACTCATGCAGATGTCCTTTGATTAAAATGGGCTTGCTACCCAGTTTAACATTAAAGCCAGCTGCAGGGCGTGGGCAAATCAGTCCACCAGAGGGTAAGCGCCACTGGCATCATGCACCTCGCGGCCTGTGACCGGTGGGTTAAACACACAGACGCAGCGCAGTCCTTCAGCACCGGCCCGCAGCGTGTGCAGATCGTGTTTGTCTAAGGCATAAATCGTAAAGGGCTCAAGGGCATGTTTTTCCCCATTTTCGCGGTTTTCGATCTCGCCATGCCCTTCGATAATATACACAGCCTCCAGATGGTTCTGGTAATGCATGGGCAGCACCGCATGGGGGCTGATCAGGGTATCATGCATTGAAAAGCCCATGCCCTCATCTTTGAGCAGCAGGCGCCGACTGCGCCAGCCTTCGGCACTGACGTCGCGCTCAGTGCCTTCAAGATCCTGAAGTCGTTTGACAATCATTTAAGGGTTCCTCGCTTGCTTTATACACTGGCCAGCTGCAGCTGGGCCTCAGGTGTTGCTATTGTACAGCCTGTCACGGCGGTCAGGGCTTCAGCAATAATGCGCAGCCCCTGCATCAGCTCCGCTTCGGTGATGGTGAGCGAAGGCAGGAGCTTAAGCACTTCATCCTGCGGGCCGGCGGTTTCAATGATCAGGCCGCGTTCGTAACAGGCGGCTGCGATCTTACCGGGCAGACTGGCATCTTCAAAGGCCAGCCCCAGAATCAGTCCCCGGCCTTTGACACGGGCAACAATTTCTTCGCCTTCGAGCTGGGTTTTAAAGCCCTGCAGAATCTGCTGTGCCAGTTGAGATTTATGGCGTACACTCTTGCTGAGGTGGTCATCGCGCCAGAAGTCCAGCATGGCCTGGCGGGCGGTGACAAAGGCCAGATTATGACCTCTGAAGGTACCATTGTGTTCCCCCGGTTGCCACTGATCCAGTTCGGGTTTGATCAGTACCAGGGCCATGGGGGTGCCGTAAGCGCTCAGCGATTTGGACAGGCAGATCATATCGGGTTCAATGCCTGATCCTTCAAAACTGAAGAAGCTGCCGGTGCGGCCGCAGCCGACCTGGATATCATCAATGATCAACAGAATATCGTGAGCTTTGGCCAGATCTGAGAGTTTTTTGAGCCAGGTCAGACTGGCTGCGTTCACGCCGCCTTCGGCCTGCACGGTTTCAACAATAAAAGCCGCCGGGTGATCCAGGCCGCTGCTGGAGTCGGCCAGAAAGCGTTCCAGCACCTGAATGGTATCCACTTCGTTGTCATAATAGCCGCAAAAGGGCATGGCGGTGGTATTGCTCAGACTCACACCCGCTCCGTTGCGCTTCATTGCATTGCCGGTCACCGAGAGTGAGCCCAGGGTCATGCCGTGAAAGCCGTTGGTAAAATAAACCACGTTCTGGCGCTGCTTCACTTTGCGAGCCAGTTTCAGCGCTGATTCGACCGCATTGGTGCCCGTCGGGCCAGTGAACATCGTTTTGTAGTTCATGTTGCGGGGCTTCAGGATCACGTCCTGCATGGTTTCGATCAGTTGCGCTTTGGCCTGGGTATGCATATCCAGACTGTGGGTGATCTGATCGTCGAGCAGGTAGTCCACCAGGGCCCGCTTGAGGTTATCGGGGTTGTGTCCGTAGTTCAGCGCTCCCGCGCCGGCAAAGAAGTCCAGGTATTCTTTGCCGGCTTCATCCCAGATGCGGGCCCCTTTGGCGCGGGTAAACACCGTGGGAAACGAACGGCAATAAGAGCGGACTTCGGATTCGTATTGTTCAAAAATCTGGGTACCTGTCATGCTTTGACTCCTTTTTCAGCGTGTAAATCAAAAGGCCCGATATAAAAGAGATCTTCGGACTCATGGGCTGCGTGGCCCGGAAAGAGACTGGCGTCAAAGCCAGTCTGAATTTTCAGCTCGGCGTCCCAGCGGCGGGCCAGCCCTTTAAAGAGTTTGCGTGAGGCTTCGTTGGACGGGGTAATGGTGGTTTCGAGGTAACGCACGTTTTTGCAGGCGGGCTGCTTCAGTAGATGCTGAATCATGCGCGTGGCCAGCCCCTGGCCACGGGCGGCGGTGCTCACGCCAACCTGCCAGAGAAAGTAGGTGTCATCGCGCCCGGGGGGTATAAAGCCCATCGCAAAGCCGCGCACCTTGCCGTTCTGTTTGGCCACCAGGCAGGTCTGGCCGTAATAGCGGCCCATCATCAGGTAGAGATAGGCTGAGTTGAGATCCAGTACACCGGTCTCTTTGACCAGCTCCCACATGCCTGCGCCTTCGCTGGCATCGGGGTGGTGAAAGCTCACGGCCTGCGGCGTGACCTTGCCCAGTACAGGGCCTGGTTTTTGGGTTGGCAGATTGCTTTTCTGCACCTTGTCTTTGACTTGTTGGTTTAAAATTGCCATCTATGAAGCTCCTAGCTTGCCACTTTTAAAGGGCTGTTTTTTTCGTTGCGGCGCTGTTCAAGGTGATGAACAGACGGGTTCTGGGATTGTTTAAACTCAGCCCAGGTGGGCCCAAAGTCAGTCTGATCGTCAGACTCAATCAGTTGGGCGTGCAGTGAAACCACCAGCTGATGGGTGTCTTCACAATCCACCAGCAAGGTCATATCGCGGTTGTCGCTGCTGTGCAGCAGTTGGCGCAGGTCATTCTGGCAGGCTTCTTCAAGAATGATGCCAATCTGGTGAAAGGCAGAGCCAATCCGGTGTCCGGTGAGGCTGATTGAGCCCACCTGGGGCAGCATCCGTGGACGCGAAAAGCGTTTGAGTGACTTGAGCACGGCCTCCAGGCTGGATCCTTCTACGGCACTCAGGGTGGTGTCCAGGGTGACGCTGATCTGTTCTGATGAGGTGGTCAGTGAACTGATGGCAATGCCCTGAGATTTGAAGGCCTCAGAGACATGCCCCAGAAAGTCGAAGGTTTCCATGGTGTGGTCATCTTTTTGCGCTGAAATCAGGCAAAGTGAGGAACGGGATGAAATCGCCCGCACCTGGGCTGCTTCGTCAGGCAGATTCTGACGGGTGATCAGGGTGCCCGTATGACTGGGGGCGGTGGTGCAGCGAATCCGCATGGGAATCAGATAATCGCGCACCGGAGCCAGGCTGCGGGGGTGCAGGACTTTGGCCCCACGGTAAGCCATGATCTCAGCTTCATCATAGTCCAGGGTCTGAATCAGCCGTGCTTCGGGAATCAGCCGAGGGTTGGCCGTATACATTCCCGGTACATCGGTCCAGATTTCCAGCTCCAGAGCACCGATGCGGGCGGCCAGGCAGGCGGCGGAAGTATCAGAGCCGCCCCGTCCCAGCAGCACGGTGTCGCCGGCGCTGTTGCGGGCAATAAAGCCCTGGGTAATGGCTCCGAGCGGAGCACGCTGGTTGAGAAACTGGCTCAGCTGGGCGTCATAGTGATGAGGGCAATGGGCCGTCAGATAGTGCCGGGCCGCGCTGAGCTGCTCGTCTTCTTCGCTATGTAAAAGCTCGCGGGCATCCAGCCAGACCAGGGGCAGGCTCTGAGATTCAATCCATGCCTGACCAAGCAGGGTAGACATCAGTTCACCTTTGGACATCACCACGGCTTTATAGCGGGGGTGGTTTAGCTGCTGGGTCTGAACCTGGCTGAGCAGTTCATGCAGTTCCTGTAGCTCACGCTGAACGGATGCGGGCAGACTCAGGCCCATGTCTTTGGCCAGACGCTGGTGTTCACTCTGGATTTTCTGGTAGGCGGGCTGAAAGTCTCTGCCTGCTGAGGCGAGGCCAAAGGCTTTGTCGAGGAGGTTCGAGACGCCCGCCAATGCAGAGCAGACAACCAGGGGGCTGTAACCGTTTTCCAGGTGGGTCTGGGTGATCTGGAGAATATTTTTCCAGTTGCTGCGAGATGAAACGCTGGTTCCACCAAACTTGAGAACGATCCATGGTTTTGCTGACATGCTGACTGTGGTTCCTTTGGTTTGTGATTAAAACGATAAAAGTATTAAAGCACGGAATCCTCAATTGATTAATTTATCTTAATTAATGCGCGTTTCTTATGTTTTAATGTATCTCAGCAGATTGCTTTTTTTCATATGATTTCATCAAATATCTCTAAGTTTCATTTTGGGATGACTTCCAGATACCCCGGAATGGCTCTGGATCTGGCCAGATCCTCAAAAAAGGTTTGATTGTTAATTTTCGTTAAATTATGTCAATAAAATTTAAATATACTCCGTTCGTTCACATGCTTGCTGTTGCGATGCTATTCACTTTAATTCGCTTTCTAATGTGAGAGGATAAAGCCCGGAAAATTGCTAAAAAAGCTCAAAATCAGTCCCTGTTTGTAGTACATTTAACAAGAGCTTTTGATTGGAGATCTGTCCATGCCAGACGTCCCTTTTGATAAAAATAATGCTGCAAATTTTGTCCTGTAGGTAAAGTCTGAGAAAAATCAGCAAACAAGAGCATGGCTCCGCGCTCTGACAGCATATCATTGACCTGTTGCAGCATATGGGCAGCGCTGATATCAAAACTCTGTACACGCCGCATATCCAGAATCAGGTAACGACAATGCCGAAGTTCAGGCTCCAGGGCATCGTAAAGCCGATCGGTGGTACCAAAAAATAGACTGCCCTGCAGTTCAAACACCACCGTGTGCTGCCCCTGGCGCTCAAGAACAGTACGTTCCTGGGGCAGGCGGATCTGTTTGGAGAAGATCTGATGGCCATACATTTTGCGACGCACATTGCTGCTGTGAACTTGTTCTCGGATAAACAACAGCACAGCCAGGGCGACCCCTACCACTGAGGCAGCAATCAGACTAACCTGCATTTCTCACAAACAGATCAGTAGATAAAAACTGGCTCCTTTCTGTAGATTAAAGTTATCA
>JACYMC010000069.1 GCA_015272195.1 Candidatus Sericytochromatia bacterium | reverse complement strand
CTAACTGAGATGTCCCAACTCCCTCAAACCAACCTCAAAAATGTCCGGACCATTGATTGTTAGTGGTTAAAAATAAGGTATAATACCCCCTTGAAAACAGGTTCTGGAAATCCCGCTGATTTGCCGGTGAATCCGGTTGTAGCTGTCTTCAGGAAGTGCTAGAATACCCTCTCTGGAATATGGCGTTCCTCAGTCACATCTCCAACGCCTGTCACCCGGTTCCCCTATGAATACCCCATTGTTGCGGGGTTAGCGTAAATCCGGGTCGAAGCAAAACAGAATAACTTTAGAACGATGAAGGAGGTCGGCGACAAGCAGCATGCCGCTGTGTCGCCAGGTTTTTATGGCCAAACCACCAGCTACAAAAGGCAAAGGCAAAGGCAAAGAAGTCGTTGCTGTCATTAAACTGCAAATCCAAGCGGGTAAAGCCAATCCGGCTCCTCCCATTGGTCCCGCCCTGGGGCAACATGGTGTTAACATCATGGAGTTCTGTAAAGCCTACAACGAGCGCACCAAAGATCAGATGGGGATGATTATCCCGGTTGAAATCAGCGTGATGGACGATCGTTCCTTTACGTTTGTCACCAAAACCCCGCCGGCTTCTGCTCTGATTAAAAAAGCCCTGAACATTCAGAGTGGCTCTTCCACTCCTCAGGCCAACAAAGTGGGTACACTGACCGCCGCTCAGGTGAAAGACATCGCCCAGGTCAAAATGCCCGATCTCAATGCCCGTGATATTGATGCTGCGATCAAAATGATCGAAGGCTCCGCCCGCAGCATGGGCGTCAATATCGAGCAGGCGTCCTAAGAATCAAGAAAAGCGAGTAAGTCTTATGGCACGTTTAAGCAAGCGACAAAAACAAATTCAGGAAAAGCTCGGCGGTCGCGTCCTCTTTTCCCCCAGCGAAGCAATCGGACTGATCAAAGAAACCAGTACGGCCAAATTTGATGAAACCGTAGAAGCTGCTTTTTATCTGGGGATTAACCCCAAGCACGCTGATCAGCAGGTGCGCTCTACCGTGACCCTGCCCGAAGGCACGGGTAAAACCGTGCGCGTCGTCGCCGTCTGCAAAGGCCCCGCTGCCGCTGCCGCCAAAGAAGCGGGCGCAGTAGATGCCGGTGCAGAAGAACTGATTGAAAAAATTCAAGGTGGCTGGTTCGAATTTGATATTCTGATTGCCACTGCAGATATGATGGGCCAGCTGTCCCGTCTGGGTAAAATTCTCGGACCCAAGAAGCTGATGCCCAACCCCAAAGCAGGCACAGTGGTTGCCCCTTCTCCCGACGCGGTGTCCAAAGCCGTTCAGGAGTTCACCGGTGGTAAAGTGGAATTCCGCAACGACCGCCAGGGCAACGTTCACGTCGCCATTGGGAAGGCTTCTTTTGAAGCAGAGCGCCTGATGCGCAATCTGGCAGCGGTCCACAATGCCATTCAGCGTGTAAAGCCCTCTGCTGCTAAAGGCCAGTACATCAAAACCTTCGCCCTTTCGTCCACGATGGGTCCGGGTCTGAAACTGGATCAGGCCAGCCTCAATGAGCTGTCTGCTGTCGAATAATTAAGGAGAAACGCCCATGGTTACACAGGCACAAAAGCAAGAGCGTCTGGTCCAACTCAAAGACCAGCTGTCTCGTGCGCAATTGGCCGTCGTTTCCGATTACCGGGGATTGACTGTCAAAGAGATGACCAATCTGCGGCGCAAAATCCAGGAGTCCGGTGGCGAATACACGGTGGCTAAAAACACCCTCGTTCGCCGCGCGCTGAGCGAAACCGAAGGAATGCCTCAGATTGACGGCGTTCTGGCTGGTCCGACCGCGCTGGTTCTGGGTTATGACGATCCCGTTGGCCCTGTCAAGGCGCTGATGGATTATCTCAAAGACAACAAAAAAGAACTTGACGTTCGCGGTGGCATTCTCGAAGGCCGCCAGGTGAGCACTGAAGACCTGAAGCAGATTGCAACCCTGCCTTCTCGCGAAGAGCTGGTTGCCAAGCTGATGGGATCCATGCAGTCACCGGCTCAGGGTGTTGCTATTGCCCTGTCTGGTGTGGCGCGCAACCTGGTTTACGTTCTCGAAGCCGTTCGTCAACAAAAAGAAAACGCGTAAGTTATTAGAAGGAGCATTGCATTTAAAATGGCTACATTGACTAAAGAAGATATCGTAGAAGCCGTCGGCAGCATGAGCCTGCTGGAAGTGGCTGATCTGGTGAAAATGTTCGAAGAAAAATTCGGCGTGTCTGCTGCTGCCCCCGTGGCTGTGGCTGCTGCTGCTGCTGGCCCTGGCGCCGCTGCCGCTGAAGAAGAAAAAACTGATTTTGACGTGATCCTGGCTGATGCCGGCGCCAACAAAATCAAAGTGCTGAAAGTCGTTCGCGAAGTGACTGGTCTGGGCCTCAAAGAAGCCAAAGAACTGGTTGACAGCCTGCCCAAGCCCGTTAAAGAAGGCGCAAGCAAAGAAGAAGCTGACGACATCAAAGCTAAAATTGAAGCTGAAGGCGGTAAAGTGGAAATCAAGTAAGTTCTCTGTGGAACTGATTGATACCCACGCCCACCTGAACCTCGGCCAGTACGCCGAGGATCAGGGCAGCATTATTGACAACGCTCTCAAGGCCGGCATCAGCCGGATTGTAACCCCCGGGGTTACCCTTGAGAGCTGTTTGTCTGCTTTTGACCTGTCTGATCGTTATCCAGGGCTTTTTTACTGTGCGCTGGGTATTCACCCCACTGACGCTGCTGGGTGGGGCCCAGATGTCCAGGCCCGCTTTCTGGAACTGAGCACACGTCCGGAAGTGGTGGCCATTGGTGAAACCGGACTGGACTATTACTGGGACAGCTGCCCCAAAGAAATTCAGCATGCGGCCCTGCGGGGCCAGATTGCACTGGCCAAAAACCTGAAGCTGCCTTTGATTTTGCATGTGCGTGACAAAAAAGACTCCCAGGCGGCCTATGACGATCTGCTGCGTATCCTGCGCGAAGAGCAGGCTGAAGAGGTCGGGGGCGTGATGCATTGTTTTTCAGGTGACCTGCCTTTTGCCTACGCTTCACTGGAACTGAACTTTTATCTGGCACTCGGGGGGGTGCTGACCTTTAAAAACGCCCCGGTTTTACAGGCTGTGGCCCGTGAAATTCCTTTACAACATCTGGTGCTTGAAACCGACAGCCCCTGGCTGTCCCCGCTGCCTTACCGGGGCAAACGCAATCAGCCTGCCTATGTGCGTCTGGTGGCTGAGAAGCTGGCCGAATTAAAGGGCCTCAGCCTTGAAGCCATTGCCACAGAGACCACCCGCAATGCCTGCCAGCTGTTTCACTTTCCTGCACTGTCCTGACTTGGTTCTGCCACCGCATTATGGTAGTTTAAGTAAATAGAGAGCACCTATGCCCAATACCACCACCTGGATTTTATTTAACCTCTTTGTGATTGCCATGCTGGCGCTCGATCTGGGCTTTTTTCATCGCAAAGAGCATGAAGTCAAGGCCAGAGAAGCGCTGATCTGGAGCGCGTTTTGGATTTTGCTTGCCATGATGTTCAATGGCCTGCTCTACTTCTGGCTGGGTCCCAAACCTGCGGCAGAGTATCTGACGGGTTATCTGCTCGAAAAGTCCCTCAGTGTAGATAACCTCTTTGTGATGCTGCTGATTTTCAGCTACTTTCAGATACCGGGGCGTTATCAGCACCGGGTGCTGTTCTGGGGCATTCTGGGTGCCCTGGTGATGCGTGGCATCCTGATTCTGATCGGGGCGGCTCTGATTCATCGCTTTGAGTGGATTCTGTATTTGTTTGGCGCTTTTCTGGTCTTTACCGGCCTTAAGATGCTGTTTGGCAAAGATGATGAAGAAATTGAGCCGGAACGCAACCCTGTTTTGAAACTGTTTAAACGCTTTGTGCCCGTTACGCCTGAGTTTCATGGCAAGCGCTTTTTTGTGAGTATTAACGGCCAGCGCTTTGCAACGCCCCTGATGGTAGCGCTGGTAGTGGTCGAAATTTCAGACCTTATTTTTGCCGTGGATTCAATTCCTGCAATCTTTGTGGTTACCCAGGACCCTTTTATTATCTACACTTCCAACGTTTTTGCCATTCTGGGATTGCGCTCGCTGTATTTTGCGCTGGCCGCCATTATTGATAAATTTCACTATCTTAAATTTGCGCTGGCCTTGATTTTAACCTTCATTGGGGTGAAAATGCTAGGCAAGGAGTTTGTTCATGACCTACCGGTCTGGGTGACCCTGGGTATTGTTGCCGGTACGCTGCTGGGGGCTGTTGTGGCCTCTGTGATCTGGCCACCCCCGCCAAAATCACCTGAACAACGCGAAGAAACCTTGGCTGAAGCCAGCAAAGAAGGACTGCACCCATGACAGAAAAACTGATCGCCGTTGTTGGCATGCTGGTAATGCTGGGCATTGCCGTGCTGATTTGCCCTGCCGCCCATCGCAAACACATTAACCTGCGCGTGGTGGCTGTGGGCATTCTGCTTCAGCTGACCTTTGCCTTTTTGATCCTGCGCACCCCGGTCAACAAGGTTTTTGACTGGGCCAATACCGCCGTCAACGAGCTGCTGAACTTCACCAATAAGGGCTCTGGCTTTATTTTTGGCTCGCTGCTCAATATGGAAAACCATGGCTTTATCTTTGCTTTTCAGGTTTTGCCCACCATCATTTTCTTTTCGTCGCTGATGACCGTACTCTACTATCTGGGCGTGATGCAGCTGATTGTCAACGTGGTGGCCAAAGCCATGGTCAAAACCCTGAAGACCAGTGGCTCTGAAACCCTTTCAGCCGCGGCCAATATCTTTGTGGGCCAGACCGAAGCCCCGCTGGTGATCAAACCTTTTGTGGCCAATATGACGCGCTCTGAGCTGATGGCCGTGATGACCGGCGGCATGGCCACCGTGGCCGGTGGCGTAATGGCTTCTTATGTCGGGTTGCTGCGCAACGATATCCCCGGGATTGCCGGGCATCTGATGGCTGCCAGCGTGATGTCAGCCCCTGCGGCCCTGGTCTTTGCCAAAATCATGGTGCCCGAAACCGAAGAGTCTGAAACAGCAGGCGAAAACGTCAAGCTCGACAGCGAAAAAATAGATGCCAACGTGATTGATGCAGCTGCCCGTGGTGCCGGTGAAGGGCTGACTCTGGCTTTGAACGTGGCGGCCATGCTGCTGGCTTTTATTGCTTTGCTGGCGATGGTCAATGCCGTCATTGGTCTGATGGGGGGCTGGGTCGGCCTGCCTGAACTCTCCCTTGAAAAGATTTTTGGCTGGATTTTTGCTCCCCTGGCCTTTTTAATGGGTGTGCCCTGGCAGGATGCGGGCGTGATTGGCTCTTTGCTGGGTCAAAAAACCATGCTGAACGAATTTGTGGCTTACAGCCAGCTGGCAGAAATGGTCAAACCAGACTCAGGGGTTCAGCTGCAGGCAAAATCCGAGATTATTGCAACCTATGCTTTGTGCGGTTTTTCCAATCTGAGTTCGATTGCGATTCAGATTGGCGGGATTGGCGGCATTGCCCCCAGTCGCCGCGGTGAATTGGCGCAGCTCGGCATCCGGGCCGTGATTGCCGGTTCACTGGCCTGTTTTATGACTGCTGCCATTGCAGGTATTCTGCTCTGATGCTACAGGCCCGCGTTCTGGTTGTTGATGACTGCCCGGAAACCCTGTTTTTGCTGCAAAGCCTGCTGCGTACAGCCGGACACGATGTACACGGCGTGGGGCATGGTCAGGCCGCCCTGCACTGGTTACAGCAGCACCCTCAGACCGATCTGATTTTGCTGGACATTGATTTGCCTGATATGTCAGGATACGAAATCTGCGAGTCTTTGCAGGATGAGCCGGAACTGGCGATGATTCCCGTCATTATGGTGACCGCCAACATGAATGCTGAAACCCGTCTGCGGGCTTTTCAGGTCGGGGCTGTGGGTTTTGTGCAAAAGCCCGTGGTGGCAGATTATCTGATGGAACAGGTTGGCAAAGCCCTGGCGGTTCACGATAAGTGGCAGCATCCGGCGCCGGCTGTGGCTGAAGCGCAGCCTGAGCCTGTCAGTGTTGCTCAGACTGTGGGGCAAGCGCCTGCAGCTACCCAGCCTGCGCAGGACACATCACCGGCCCATCCGCAGGCCCTGACCTTGGCCGACTCCCGTGCCCTCAACAGCTCTGTGGGATCTGCTGCAGAAGCCGGTGCCCTGGTACCTTATCAGGCTCAGGGATTTGAGGTGCTGCAGGAGCAGCCTGACGCGCGCGCCATACAGTTGCCGGTTTTGCAGCGCGCGGCCCGTCTGAGCTTTGCAGATTTTGTGCGGCAGCTTTTTGCCGGCATAGATGCGGCCAAAGAACGGGGCTTTCGGCCTGAGCTGATTTATGAGCAGGCCTTTCAGATGGGCATCAGTGCGCAGCAGGTGATAGCGGCTTTGGCCCAGTATACAGGCTGGCCTGTATTGGATCAGCTCCTGCCTGAACATTTGCGTCTGGGGGTTTTGCCCACCGCCTTTTGTCGGCGTCATCAGGTGATTCCTTTTCAGCAGGGTGAGCAGGTGGCTTTTGCCCTGACCCATCCCTTTAATCTGGAAGTTGATGATGCCCTGCGTTCTCAGGGCGAGGCCCCACGTTTTTTACTCCTGCCGGAACAGATGCAGACCCTCTTGCTGGGTGAGCGCCGTGCGCCAGAGGCGGAGCGGGCCAATCTGGCCGACGTGATGGGGGCTGTGCAAGCCCGTTATGGTTCTGCTGATGATAAGTCTGAGCTGTTGGGACTCAGCCCCGAAGAGCTGGCCGAACTCGAAAAGCTGGAGGATGAAGCCAGTGCCCCCATGATTCGTCTGGCCAACCGTATCATTGAAGCGGCTTATCATCAGGGCGCTTCAGATATTCATATTGAAGCCCGCGAAGAAGGGGTGCTGATCCGTTATCGCATTGACGGTGTGCTACAGGATCAGCATTTACTGCAGCCGGCAGAAATTATTCATCCGCTGGTGGCCCGGCTGAAGATCATGGCCGGTTTAAACATTGCTGAAAAACGCCTGCCTCAGGATGGGCGGATTGTGTATAAAGACTTTACCCGTCGCCAGATCGATTTTGACCTGCGTGTGGCAATTGCGCCCATGCATTTTGGCGAAAAAGTCGTGATGCGCATTATCGACAAACAAAAAAGCACGCTGCCCCTGAGTGATCTGGGCTTTTCTGAATACAATCTGCGCCGTTACCGGGAGCTGATTCAAAGTCCTTACGGCATGGTGCTTCACGTCGGGCCAACGGGTTCCGGCAAGTCCATGACCCTCTATGCTGCTCTGAACGAAATCAACCGGCCTGAAATCAATATTCAGACCATTGAGGATCCCATTGAGTACACGCTGCCCCGGCTCAATCAGCTGCAGGTGCAGTCTGAGATTGGCCTGAGTTTTGCCCGCGCTCTGCGAGCCTATCTGCGTCAAGACCCGGACGTGATTCTGGTGGGCGAAATCCGTGATCCTGAAACGGCCCATATTGCGGCTGAAGCGGCTCTGACCGGTCATTTGCTGCTCTCGACCCTGCACACCAACGATGCGGCCTCGACCCTGACCCGTCTGGTTGAAATGGGTGTCTCACCTTTTATGCTCAGTCCCTCGGTGGTGATGATCTGTGCCCAGCGCCTGATGCGTCGTCTTTGTCAGCTTTGTGCGGTGCCCTATAAGGCTTCGGCTCAGGAGTGCCGTTTGCTGGGTGAACACGATAGCGCGGCTTTAACGCTCTACCGTCCGGCAGGTTGCGAGTTGTGCCATCAGACCGGCTTTAAGGGCCGTGTGGGTATTCATGAGCTGCTGATTCCCAGCGAGGATTTGCGTGCGACACTGACCCAGCCTGGCGTCAGTTCTGAGCAGCTCAAGCGCATGGCGGTGGCAGATGGCATGATTACCCTGTTCTGGGATGCCATGGCCAAGGTCAAAACCGGCATGACTTCTCTGGAAGAAGCCCTGCGACACGTTAAGGCTGACGAGTTTGATACCCGTCCCCGTTTTTCAGTCTAAAACAGCTCGCTGCGCTTGCCCTGGGCCACCGCATGAATATCCTGTAATGAACGCGGATTCTGGGCATCCCCTTCGTGAACCATCACGACCCGGCGCACTTCTGACAGACTGGTCTGTCCCTGAATGGCCTTGTAAATGCCGTCTTCTGCCATCGAGAGCAGATGGTGGCGTTCGCGGGCTGTTTTGCGCAGGCTGGAGGCCGAAATGCGTCCCTGGCCCTGCTGCAGGGTTTCGCGAACCGGCTGGGTAAAGTCCAGCCATTCATGCAAAGCACCCAGGCCTTTATAGCCCTGGTGCATGCAGTCTTCACAGCCCACGGGCTGATAAAAAGGAAAAGCCCCCCGGTCGCTGGCGCGGATGCCCAGGGTACTCAGCTCCTCTTCGCTCGGTGTATAGGCACTTTTGCAGCGCTCGCAGAGGCGGCGTACCAGTTTCTGAGCAAGAAAACTCAGCGGTACAGGTGAGTTCAGCAGGGCTTCGGCTTTGAGGCTGAGCAGTGAAAACAGGGCGGCGGTGGTATCGCCACCCTGAAGAGAAGACAGGATTTTTTTGCCCAGAAGGCTGATCTGATTGATGCGTGAAATGCTTTCAAGATCGGGCAGTTGATTGACCATCAGAATGTCGGAGTCGTATTCACCCATGGCCAGAATCATTTCGCTGAATGGGTGGGGGTTGTCAGGGGTGTAATGCTGTTGCAATACACCAGGAATGCTGTGTTCAATCACGGTTTCAAGCGTCAGGATAGAGCGGCTCAGATGATTGAGGTGATTCAGCAGGGCGTACAGAATGGTCGATTTTCCCTGCCGGATGGGGCTGACGCTGAGTAAAATGCCGCCGGCGGACTCCAGAAAACGATTCAGGCGCTGGAACAGCACAGGGCTCAGGCCCAGCGCATCCAGGCTCAGTAACCGGTCGCTGGGGTAAAGAACATAAATGACCACGCTCTCACCCCACTGGCCCTGAAAAAAAGAAATCGACAGCTCGACCTGCTTACCGGCAATGGTGACCTGAATTTTTTCTTCCCAGTACTTGTCCCGCTTGACCCGGAATGGCGTCTTGAGGCACTCCACCAGAGCCGGCCCCAGACGCTGGGGCAAATCCGTTTTATGACGCAGAATACCGTCAATGCGAAAGCGCACGCGCAAATAGCGCTCCTGGCTTTCAATATGCAGGCTGGTGGCACCCTCCTGAACTGCAGATCGCAATAAAAACTGGGCAATGGGGGTGATTTTTTCTTTGTTGAGATGGGTCTGATGGGTCAGGGCGATCAGGTCTTTTTCCATCTTCAGATTATTCTGGCGGGTGTTGGGCGCGTCAAACAGGGTGCTGATGGCCGCCATAATATCCGTGGCGGTGGCAATGGAGGGAATAATGCGGCACTCATAATGATTGACCAGTTTTTGCAGCAGTTCGCCGTCGAGGGGGTCGGCCATGACAACAGCGACCTGGCGTCCCTGTTTCTGAATGGGTAAGAAAACATGTTCGCGAAAAAACATTTCGTCCAGACCCTTGAGCAGGGCGGGGTCCACCAGTTCAGGAGCGGGCATGATGCGCGGCAGATCCAGCTGAATACTGAGGGCCTCTACCAACTGGGATTCGGTGATAATGCCGGATTGAACCAGCAGAGTGCCAAAGCGGTTGGATGAAATATGCTGTTGCTCCAGTACATGCTGCAGCTGTTTCTGACTGATCAGTCCCATATTTAACAGCACATCACCCAGATGCATGGTCTGGTGATGCTTGCGCAAAAAGCGCTGCAGCTCCTGACGGGAGATCAATTTGAGTTCTACGCAGACTTTACCCAGTGGCTTGTAGTTGTCGCTTTTTTTCTGGTGTTGCAGTGCGCGTTCCAGTCCGTCCGGTGAGAGCAGCCCTTCACGGACCATCAAATCTCCGATTTTGATGCGCCCCGGTTCGCTCGGGCGGCTCTGGACGTCGTGCACGGATGACTTTTTGGTTTTCATCTCGGTTTGTATCCCCACGATATTCTGCCAATGCTGCTCCTGTATAACATATTTTGTGGATAGGATAAAGCGTGAGCTCACTGATTACAGTGGTGTGACGGAGGACATCTGTTATAATGCTTAAAATTTTTAAAGCAGTGTTGAATCTATGAAGCCAATCAAGCCTCGTTCTCCCTGGGTCTGGCTGCTCTCTGCCGTTCTGACCCTTTCTGCCTGTGGTGGCGGTAACTCAACCGCTGGCCCTGCGCCCAATACGGGCAATATACCTAATCTGGCCACCCGGCCCTCAGCCCAGGCTGCCCAGGTCAAAAAGACCCGTCTGGCAGGTGAAGTTTTTGACGCCAGCTCGCGCCGACCGATTGAAAAAGCCAGCATCCAGCTGCAGATTGTGACCCTGGCAGCCCCCGTGGCACCGTCTGTTGCGCCCACCAGCTCCGGGGCTTCACCCACCTCATCAGCTTCAGCGGTGCCTACACCCGGTCCGGGCCTGCCACCCAATACCCAGCCGGGACCTGCCGGCACCGCTTCACCGGGCGCTCAGGCCACAGTCCCACCTTTTGCGCCGGACCAGAGCATGCCGACGTTGTCTCCCATTGATCCTTTTGCCAGTCCACCAGCTGCTCGGCCATCCGGCGAAAACCCGCCGCCGGGCGAAACTCCTGCTTTGCCCGGCGACGCACCCCTGTCTGGTCTGGAATCCTTACCGCGTCAGGCCTTCTGGTCTGCCCGTGGGGCTAGAGGAACCGCTTTTCAGTTGGCTCAGAACACGGCTTCAGCCAGACCCAGTCCCACACCGAATCCTGATGCACCCAATCTGTTTAAAACCGACACAAACAACCGTGGCAAGTTTTTTATCAACGATGTTCCCGAAGGGACGTATGTGCTGACCATTATGGCGCCAGGGTATCGCACCCTGACCCTGACGGATGTGAATCCCAATCAGCTGAACATTCCCCTGACCCCGCTTGACAATACAGAACAGGTGGATGTGGTCGGGATGGTGATGTCTCCGGCCGATATTCCGGTGGCTGACGCTGTGGTCAGCTCTTCGTTTTCACTGGGCGAAGCCATTGGTATCCCGGCCAATGCCAACGAAATGGGAGAGTTTAAACTGCTGTCCGTTTCGCCCGGCCGCCGCAGCCTGCTTGCGCTGACCTTTGACGCGCAGGAGCAGATCAAACAAATGGGTCTGCTCAAAGATCTGCCGCTCAGCATCAAAAATATGAAGGTTAAAGCCCAGGCGCTGGCGCCCGATAAAAAAACAGGTCCGTCACCTTCACCGACCCCTGACAGCGCCAAACGCAAAGAGCTGGAAGAGTCTGTCGAAAACCTGTTACGCGAATCGCCCCTGCCAGAAGAATCGGCCGCTGCAACAGAGGCAGAGGATTCGCCCGCTGCGGATACCGAAGCGCAACCTGAAGCTGATCTGACACCGGCCACGGATCCCATTCAGACGCCAGACGATTTGCCGTCTGAGCCGCTCGAAACCGTGACCGAAGAGCAGGAAGAAGCCAAAGAAAAGCGTGGTTTTAACCTGCTGGATTCGGTGCGTGAACTGGTGACCGGCGAATCGACTGAAGAAAGCAACGATGAAAAAATCTATCCCGTGATTTCTTTGCGTTCGGTTCTGAATAATGTGGAGCTGGCCGGTACGGTCACCTTGCCGGAAGGCTATCAGTTCAAGCAGGTGGAGGTCTTTTTGACCCTGCCTGAACCCAAAGAGGGAGTGGCCCAGGAAATTTACATGCTGTCGCGCAGCTATGCTACAGCAGCGCCGGAGCCACCTGAGGCTGAAGCGGCATCTCCTTCTGCTGCGGACCAGAAAAAAGCAGATCAGAAGAAAAAAATGCCGCGTTTTCGCCTTCAGCTGCCTGAGCTGGACAAAGAGCACAGTTATCATCTGCAGCTCACCGCAACAGATGCCAAGGGTGCCCTGAGTTATCATCACCTCTACAATCTCAAAGAAAGCGCAACCGACCTCAGCGCCAGCTTTTTGCCGGTCTCTGAAAAAATCGAGCTGGAAGGGGAAGATGTGAACGCAATTCCGCCAGTGCCGGGTATGGCCTGGTCGCCCGTGGAAGGGGCTGAGTTGTATCATGTGACTCTGGCCCGCGGCAGTGGCCTCAACCGCCAGGTATTCTGGGAAGCCTGGACCAAAGAAACCCAGCTGGTCTACCCGCTGACCAGCCGGGAACACCGCCTGAAAGAACAGGAAACCTACACCTTTTCAGTCGCCGCGATCAAAGGTTTGCGTCCGGCGCGCAACAGCAGTCAGGAAAAGTACGCTTTGCTTGCCTATGGTGCCATCTGGACGGACCTCTCCCGCCAGACGTATCCACCCTTTGAGGTGGTTGAGTAAGCGTTGCGTGCTGCCTGAGTAAGACACAGAAAGGTCTATATTTTGAAAAAAGCATGGCTTGTCACCCTTTTGCTGCTCGCTTCGCCCGCAGCGGCCCTGGCACAGACAGCAGTACCTGAAACCCGTCTGGATTTTGGCAATCAGCAGTACCGTGGTCAGCTGACCCTGCGCTACTGGTACGCCAATAACAGTATTGATCAGACCTTTATCGGGGCTGGGCTCGAAAATACCTTTGCCAATACCAAAACCTCTCTGGGCATGCTGAGCCTCAGCACAGATCACTGGTTTGGGATTCTGACGCCCCAGGGGCTTGGGTTTCTGGGCGCTGTTTTTGGACTGGGCTTGTCTGTAGATTATGCTGATCAGCTGATTCAGGACGTGCGCCTGCAGACCTATCTGATGGACTTCAACTTTGCCCGCTTTACCCTCTGGCATGACGAAGAATGGCGCAATACGGTGACCCTGAGCGGGCATTATGTTTCATACTTTAATACGGTCTACGACAGCCTGCTGCTGACCACGGCGGCCCCTTTCTTTGGCGTGGGCGCCGGTCTTGAGAGCCGGCATCCGATTGCTGATGTGGGTGAGGCCAGCTTTAAACTGGTCTATATTCCCAGCTCCCGTTCGCCCAACCCTTTGCCCGATGGTTTTGGCCTGCTCAGTGAAATCAATACCCGCTGGTTTATTAATCCCCAGCTGGCTTTTAATGCCGGCTATCGTTTCAATTACTTTACGGCTGCCGGTGAAACGGCGGCCCAGAATAGCCAGACGGGTGAAGCCCTGACCATCAATCGCAACCTGCAGGACATGTTGCATGGTTTGAATCTGGGTTTTACCGCCTATTTTTAGGGCTGGCTGTGTTCGCTAAAGCCTTTGAGCGTGCTGAAGATAGACATGCTGCGGCGAATCCGGTATTATGCCTTAGCAGCTTAACAAAGTGAAGGAGGCCCGTGTGGCTGAAGACGTATTGCTTCGGGTAAAAGACCTTGCCACCCATTTCAAGACAGAAGAAGGCATTGTCAAAGCCGTAGACGGCGTAGACTTTGAAGTCCGCCGTGGCGAAGTATTGGGTGTGGTGGGAGAGTCTGGTTGTGGTAAAAGCATGACCTCCATGTCCATCCTGCGCCTGGTGCCCAAACCCCAGGGTCAGATTGTGCGTGGTGAGCTGATGTTTGATGGCCAGGATCTGCTGAAGCTCTCAGAAGACGAGATGCGCAAAATCCGCGGCAACAGCATTTCGCTGATCTCTCAGGATCCCATGACCTCTCTGAATCCCGTGCTGACTGTGGGAGAGCAGATCATGGAGGCGATTCAGTTGCATCAGGGCCTCGATAAACAGGCCGCCAAGAACAAAGCCATTGAGATGTTACGCAAAGTCGGCATTCCTTCACCTGAAGAGCGCGTTGACCAATACCCACACCAGTTTTCTGGTGGGATGCGCCAGCGCGCCATCATTGCCATGGCCCTTTCGTGTGAACCCAAGCTTTTGATTGCCGACGAGCCCACCACCGCGTTGGACGTGACCATCCAGGCCCAGATTCTGGACCTGATGCGCGAAATCAAAGAAAAAGAAAACGCGGGGATTATCTTCATCACCCACGATATGGGTGTGGTCGCTGAAATGTGCGATTTTGTCTGCGTTATGTATGCAGGTAAGGTGGTTGAAGCCGCTGATGTCTTTACCCTCTTTAAAACCCCGGCGCATCCTTATACCGAAGGACTGTTAAAGTCGATTCCCCGTCTGGATGATGTTAAAGAGCGTCTTGACCCCATTGATGGTCAGCCTCCGAGCCTGAGCAAACTGCCGCCTGGCTGCAGCTTTGCGGCCCGCTGCCCTGAAGCACAGGATATTTGCCGGAAACAGGAACCCGAACTCAAACAGGTAGGCGTGAACCAGTTTGCACGCTGTCTGATGCGCGATGAATGGAAGGCGGAGGCTGAGGCATGAGCAACAAAAAAAACCAGTCCGATAAAATCCTGCTGGATGTCAAAGGCCTGAAAAAACATTTTCCGATCAAACGGGGCATTCTGTTTTCCAAACAGGTGGGCGCCACCAAGGCAGTCGACGGCCTTGACCTCTTTGTGCGCGAAGGTGAAACCCTTGGCATGGTGGGTGAGTCCGGCTGTGGCAAATCCACCACGGGCCGTCTGATTCTGCGTCTGATTGAGCCCACGGCGGGTCAGGTGACTTTTGATGGCACCGACCTGCTCAAGCTCAATAAATCTGAGATGCGGGTGATGCGCAAAAAGTTGCAGATGGTTTTTCAAAACCCTTACGCCTCGCTTGATCCGCGTATGACCGTCGGTGACATTATTGCCGAGCCGCTGCGCGTTCACAAAGTCTTTTCCAGCAGCTCTGATATGAAAAAGCGCGTGCGTGAATTGCTGGATTGCGTGGGTTTAAACCCTGCCTATACGGAGCGCTACCCGCATGAGTTCTCCGGGGGCCAGCGCCAGCGCATCGGCATTGCCCGCGCTCTGGCCCTGAATCCCAAACTGATCATTGCTGACGAACCCGTTTCGGCGCTGGATGTGTCGGTGCAGGCCCAGGTGCTCAACCTGCTCAATGATCTGCAGGGTGAGTTTGGTCTGACCTATATTTTTATTGCGCATAACCTGAGCACGGTGAACCATATCTCAGACCGCGTGGCGGTGATGTATCTCGGCAAGGTGGTTGAGCTGACCGAAAACACCAAGCTTTATGCCAACCCCAAACATCCTTATACCCAGGCTTTGATGTCTGCCGTGCCCGAAGCTGATCCGACGGTCATGCGTGGTGAAAACCGCCGTCAGCGTATTGTACTGGAAGGGGATATTCCCAGTCCGCAGAACCCACCGTCTGGCTGCCGCTTTCATACGCGCTGCTGGGAAGTGATGGATGTCTGTAAAACCCAGGAGCCTCCCCTGGTCGATACCGGCAATAGCCATTATGTGGCCTGCCATCTGTATCCGGCAGCAGCAGGTGAAACTCCGCTCAAAACGGCCTGAAGCCAGCTACAGATCTGTCAGTTTAAAAACCGGGTGTTTTCGTGACACCCGGTTTTGCTTTGGCGCCGGGTCTGCTATATGTTAAAAGAGACTAAGAAAATCGAGTATTATCATGGAATTAAACTGTGGCCCTTTTACGCTTGAGGGCTATTCGCGCAGCACCATTGAAACCTATTTAAAAGTCAACGAACTGAACATCTGCTTTGATATCGGCAAGTGTCCGATGAGCCTGATCCATGTGCCTCAGATTTTTATCTCCCATTTTCATGGTGATCATAGCCTGGGCCTGACCTATTATATTGCCCACCGCAATCTCGCCAAGCTGCCGCCCGGCCAGATTTATGTGCCTGCCGCTGCTGAAAAGGCTGCCCACGATCTGATTCGGGCCCAGGCCGCGCTGGAGCAGGCCCGGCGTCAGTATGAACTGATTCCGGTTGAGCCCGGCATGTCGGTCCCCTTTCGTCGCAATATGACCATGCAGATGTTTGCCACCGATCACCGGGTGCCTTCCGTCGGCTTTCAGGTGATGGAAACCCGTCACAAGCTGAAACCCGAATTTATGGGACTGGGTCAGCAGGAAATTATTGAACTCAAACAAAAGGGGGTTGAAATTGTCAGCCCCCAGCATCTGCCGCGTTTTGCCTATGTGGGTGACTCGACCATCATGGTTTTTGACTGGCATCCTGAAATCATGCAGAGTGAAGTGCTGGCGACCGAGTGCACCTTCTTAACCGATGAGCACTACGAAGAGGCCGAAAAGCGCAAGCACATGCATATCCGGGATATTGTGCCCTATCTGGACCATATCACCAGCCCCCATATTCTGCTGATGCACTTCAGCATGCGCTACACCCGCGCTGAGATCAAGCACTGGGTGCAGCACTGGATTCCGGCCAAACACCTGGAGCGCATTCACCTGCTGATTTAAAGGCGGCTAGCGGGTCAGGCCGATTACATGGGCTGGCGTATTATAGACAAAGCGCTCCACTTCGTCGCTGCTCAGCTGGCGACGGCTGTTGCCCATACCATTGTCTGAAGCGCCGGTATCGACCAGGTAAAAAGCACCGCCCTGGCGGTGAATGACCACAAAATGGTTCATGGGATACTGGTCTGAAACCGCTTTTAACGCACCGCTTCGGGTGTCGAGGTGAATGCCGGTCAGCAGGACACCAAAAGGATTACGGGCAATAAAGCGCCCCACACTGGCGCGGCGCTGGTTAAAACCGTCTACTGTTTCACCGCTGAGGGGCTGGGCTTTCAGACCCAGTAGCTGAATGGCATCCTGAATTTCGTTGTCCAGGGTGACCGAAAGAATCTGACCCTGGCGATGGGTATAGCTCAGGCCCAAAGTCAGACCGTCACGGTCATTGGTATTGCTGTGCCGGTAGAGCGCATCCTGGGCCAGATGTATATTCTGATAGGTCAGGCTGCGCTGGCTGACTGACAGCCCTAGCCGGCCAGCGGCATCCTCAAAGCGTCCGCCCAGCAGCAGCCAGGCGTTCAGTAGACTCGCTGCACCGCAGCGGGAGTCATCAGAAAGCGTCTCAGGCAAATTATCGCTCTGGGAGATATGTGAAACAATTTCGGCGGGGCTGTTGCCCGGAATGCTGTCCAGCTCACTGTAGGCCGAGGTAAAGGAAAAGTGCAGGGTCTGGCCAGGAAGACCGTACTGGATGCGGGTCTTTGTTTCAAATTGATCTAGGTAGTTTAGTGTATGGCTGGCAATCCAGGCATCGGAGCGCTTTTCTTCAATGCTTCGCTGACCCAGAGCCCGTAAATCCTGCCACTCGCGGCGATCAATGATCTGATCCTGGGCGGCACTGACGAGTCTTTCCTGAAAACCGACGGGTATAATAAACGATCCTTTGATTTAAGACAACCTTATCTTAATCTCTTGTCGCCCATTATCCGTAAAACTTGCGAGGTCAGGCCGGACTTTTTCAGAGGTTACTGATACCCCTGGGCCTGAATCTGAAACAGGCGGGCATAGGTGCCATCCTGGGCCAGCAGTTCATCGTGGCTGCCCTGTTCCAGAATATGTCCCTGTTCCAGCACCACAATCTGATCGGCCATGCGTACGGTCGAAAAGCGATGGGAGATCACAATGGCGATCTGATTGCGGGTGATTTCGCGAAAGCGGTCAAAAATCTGGGCTTCGGCCTCAGGATCCATCGCGGCGGTGGGTTCATCCAGAATCACAATATCGGCCTGCTCGCGCATAAAGGCCCGCGCCAGGGCAATGCGCTGCCACTGGCCGCCCGAAAGCTCCTGGCCTTCTTTGAACCAGCGGCCCAGCTGGGTGTGATAACCTTCGGGCAGGCGATCCAGAAAGGAAGTCACCATGCCCTTTTCACCCGCCCGCTCCCAGCGCTGCTGATCATGAAAGGCTTCGGCATCACCGGCCCCAATGTTTTCGCCGACCTGCATCTGGTAGCGCACAAAGTCCTGAAAGATTACGCCCACGCGGCGGCGCAGCACCTCAATATCCCAGTCCTTTAACTCTGTACCATCCAGCAGGATGCGACCGCTGCTGGGCTCATACAGACGGGTGAGCAGTTTGATCAGGGTGGTTTTGCCCGAGCCGTTTTCACCCACCAGGGCCAGCTTATAACCCGGCTGAATATGCAGGCTGAAATCTTCCAGCGCCGGCTTGCTGGCACCAGGATAACAAAAGCTGACCTGTTCAAAGCGGATGCCGTCACCGGGTTGGCTGCCGGTGTGTACGCTGCCACCGTAGACGGGCACGGGCTGCTCCAGAAACTCATACAGGGTGGAGAGGTAGAGATTGTCTTCGTACATGCCGCCCATGCTGTTGAGCAGGCTGGCAAAGGCCATCTGTCCCTGGCGGAACACGGCCAGGTACATGGTCATCTCACCTAAGCTCAGGCGTTTGGCCAGGGCGGCCATCACCGTCCAGAAATAGGCGCCATACAGGGCCAGAGTACTCAGGGCACCCAGCACAAAACCCCAGAAATTGCGCTTTTTGGTCAGGGCGCGGTCTTCACCAAAGACCTTCTGAAAGATATCCTGGTAGCGCTTCAGAAACACCGGCCCCAGCTGGTAGAGCTGCACTTCTTTGGTGTAGTCTTCGCGGGCGATCAGCATTTCGAGATAGTTTTGCTCGCGGGCTTCCGGGGCCCGCCAGCGAAAGAGCCTGAACGCATCACCCGAAAAGCGGGTTTCTGCAATAAAGGCCGGCAGCGCCGCCAGGGCCAGAATGGCCACGGCCCAGGGCGAAAAAGCCAGCAGCAGACCGCAGTAGGTCAGCAGAGAGAGGCTGTTCTGAAAAAAAGAAAAGAGGCGATTGATCAGGCTTAAGGGACGGGTAGAGGCTTCGCGTCGGGCGCGAGTCAGACGATCATAAAACTCAGCGTCTTCAAACTGGGGCAGTGACATCTGCAGCGCTTTTTCGAGAATGATCACGTTGACCTGGTGGCCCAGTTGTACCCTGAGCAGCGCCTGACAGGCGTTAATGCCTTTCTGAGCGGCCAGCTGCAGCATCACCAGCACCCCTTCCAATAGCACATAACGCAGGGCCTGTTGCTGATCAGCGGCGGCCCCGCTGTTCATGGCCTGCACCACGGCATCGACCAGGATTTTGCCCGTGTAGGCGATGCCTGCGGGTAACAGGCCGGCCAGTAAGGTGCAAAATCCCAACCAGAGCAGGAGCCGGCGATCGGTCTGCCAGACCAGTTTTAATGCTGGCAGGCTGTACTGAAAAGCGCCTGTGACAACTTTCAGCCAGCGCTGTGGTGCGTTGTTGCTCATGTGGAGCCGTTGGGCCGGCGCGATAAGAACTCCCGGAAGTCGATCAGGCCCCAGGCAATCAGCAGCACGGAGACCACAATCAGGACCTTGGCATGTGAAAAGTTGACCAGATGCAGGGCCACGCCGCCCAAAAAGGCCGAAAAGCCATAAATCAGCAGCACGGCCCGACGCTGTGAAAGACCAATACGCAGCAGGCGGTGGTGCAGATGGCCTTTGTCGGCCTGAAAGATAGGTTTGCCGGCCAGAAAGCGGCGGATAATGGCGAAGGTGGTGTCAAAAATCGGAATGCCCAGAATCAGAATGGGCAAAAACACGGCCACGGTTGCCGCGACTTTCATGGCACCGGTGATTGAGAGGGCCCCCAGCATAAAGCCCAGAAAAAGCGAACCGCAGTCCCCCATAAAAATTTTGGCCGGGTTAAAGTTATAGCGCAAAAAGCCCATCGTGGCACCGACCAGGGCAATGGCGACCAGGGCACTCAGCCCCTGGCCCCGCTCAAGGGCCATAATAAACAGGGTAATGCCGGCAATCGTGGAGACGCCGGCAGCCAGACCGTCGAGGCCGTCAATCAGGTTGATGGTATTGGTGATGGCCACCAGCCAGCCCACGGTCAGAAAAAAGCTCATCCATTCCGGGAACAGAATCATGCCGCCGAGGGGGTTTGAAATAAAGGTGATTTTGACGCCCAGCCAGAAGGCCGTGCTGGCCGCCAGAATCTGTCCTGCCAGTTTGATGCGCGGGCGTAAATCATAGAGATCGTCAAGCAAACCCACGATAAAGATCAGCAGACCACCGGCAACCACGCCCCGCCATTCGGCCGGCAGCATCGAAAAGTACCCTGGGTGCAGGTACTCAATGCCCAGCAGACTGATAAAACAGCCCATGCAGATGGCAATGCCCCCCATGCGGGGAATCGGGGCGGTATGGATTTTGCGCGTGCCGGGTTTGTCGACTTTGCCTACTTTATAAGCAAAGCGGCGCACCATGGGCACCAGCAGGTCGGCGCTGAGCCAGGCCATTAAAAAGGTCACCACAAAGGGCCAGTTTGCGCGCATGGGTCCTCATTTCACGATCCGTTCAGAATTATCTGGATTTTAGCATGCCCTGCCTTCAGGTTTGGGGTGATTGCGCACAAATGCTCAGACAAGCCAGCTGGGCTTCAGCGCTTTAAAACTGGCCAGCAGATCGCAGCCGGCAAAGATAAAATGCTGCACACCGGCCTGGCGATACACATCGCCGGGCTTGCCGGCCAGCACCAGCTGGCCATGGGGCGGTGGGTTCAGCTGCGCGTCTGACAGCAGCTGTTCATAATCGCTGTCGGCCCCGCACAGCACCAGAATATCTGTAGCGGATGCTGCGAGCTGTTGTGCCAGTTCAGCCACGTTTGCCACCGGGGAGGCTATGGCGGTTTCACAGCCAGCCACTGCAAAAAAAGCGCTGGCAAAGGCCAGGCGGGCTTGTGACTGTTTTGTGTTGCTCAAAGGCAGCAGGGTGACGCTGACAGGATCTGCTGCCTGGGCCTGGCGCAGGGCTTCAAAGGGTTCTGCCAGGCGCAGGGGTTGCAAAGGCTGTAGGTTCTTGGGTGGGCTTGTCATCCCATCTTCTGCTGCAGCATACAGATTGACGCCGATCAGGGTTTGCTGACGTGTGGCCGCCTGCTGCTGGCGTGCGGCAGCCGTGGTGGCGACTTGTTTTTGCAAGTGGCCTGCAGGCCAGGCTTGCAGGAGGCCGCCTTCAGCTTCAATCTGCTGAAACTGTTTCCAGGCGCTTTCAGCCAGCGTCTGGGTCAGGCGTTCAATCAAATAACTGCCGCCGGCAGGGTCAACCCACTGATCCAGATGTACTTCGTGTCTGAGGATCAGCTGCAGATTACGGGCCAGACGCCGGGCCATGCTGGTTTGGCTCTGTGCCGGACTTAAGATGTCCAGCGGTTCGGTGATCAGGGTCTGGACACCACCCATGACAGCGGCCAGCGCACTCAGGGTCTGACGCAGCAGATTGTTGTAGCGATCCAGCTGGCTTAAAAAGCGGCGGCTGGTGCGGGCCTGCCACTGAATCCCCCTGGCATCGCTGCCATAGGCTTCAGCCACCCGCTGTATTATGATTCGGGTGGCCCGGCATTTGGCCAGCTCCAGAAAAAGTTCTGGGCCAATACTCAGCTCCAGCGTGGTCTGACGGAAAATGTGTTCGGGCGTCAGACTTTCTGAAGTCAGGGTCTGCAGGCTGTCAACCAGGCTGGCCGCCAGGCTGGCCAGTTCCAGGCTGGCCGTGCTTCCGGCTTCATGCCAGGGACGGCTCGAAATAAAGAGGCGGTCTGAAGGCTGAGCCTGCAGGCGTTCCCTCAACTGTCGATGATGTGCCTTGAAGGCCTGGGCATCAGGTGCTGTGGCCTGCAGGTAAGCGCTCCAGCCGTCCCAGAGCCAGCTGAAACGGGTGTGGGCATCCGGGGCAGCGGGCAATTGGACGATGTCGCTCAGACATTGAAGGCTTGGCAGACCGGGTTTATCAGCCAGGTCTGGCAGCTGATCAAATAAACCTTCATACTGAAGACCATCCACGCCCTCCAGCAGACCTTCTTCGGCGTCCTGCAGCATCGTGTCGGTTTTGCTGTAAGCCTGAACAATGCGCCAACCCGGCTGGGCAAGTCCCCGCCGAAAATCGGCGTTTTCAGGGATTTGTGTAAGTTGCGCCGGCAAATCTGCAGCGCTGTAGAGGGGCTGGTAGCAAACTTCATCCAGACTCTGGGTGCTGAGTTGCTCAAGTGCGTCTCCGCGCAGTGCATCTCTGGCGGCCTGCTCCCAGTTGCTCAGGTCCGGGCTATCAAAAAAAGCCGACAAATCAAGCGCTTCGTCAGCAAAACGAGGTAAAGAGGGGCTGGACATGCTTCAGGCTCCTTGCACGCGATATCTTTTTACAGCATAGCAGCTCAGAGCACCAGCGTGACTTTTAGCGCCTCCAGAAAATGGGCCTGTGCGTTGATATCCATGACCTGGGCAGCCGTGCTTTCGTCCAGCAGAATATTGCTGCGCACCGGGTTGCCTACAGCAGCCTTGGCGCGCACAATCAGCGGATTCTCGCCCACGCGTTCGTGATCTTCTCTGGCTTCTTCCAGATCCTCAACATAATGTAAGGGGCCCTGTTGTACGATTTTTTCGGGGTCCACGCCAATTTTCTGGTTCGGATGCAGACGCGCTCCGGCGCCCACAACAAAAGGCCCCATGGCGGGATCCGCAGCCAGACCGCTGGCGTCAATAATCAGACCCGTATAGGCTTTTGCTTGAGCCAGGCGCAGACCCCGTGCAGGTGCAGCCGGTTTCGAGTGGATTTCAGGCAGAAGGTTCCAGCCCCGAAAGGTCAGGTAGCGATCCAGACTGCTGTAGGGTTTGCTGAACTGTTGTTCCATGGCCTGGCCCAGCTGTACGGCCTGGGCCAGGCTGCCGTTGCCATAGATGGGCATGGTTACGTCAACTTCGACCGTGCCATCTGAGAGGTAGCGCGTGGGGCCGTTTTGTCTGGCGCCTTTGATGACAGCACTGACGCTCAGGCGAATGGTATCGCTTTCGGTAACAAAATCTTTGACCGTGGTTTCAGCCATGACCTGTACGCCGTTGACGGCTTCAGCGAGTTGACGGTAGGCGTCTGACATGGCTGCCCGCTGGGCCAGCAGGCGGGCCTGACCGGCATTTTTGCCTTTGGCAGCTACGCCCGAGCCTGTTACCGTCAGGCTGCCCTGGCTCCAGTTCAGGCGACCTGTGCCCACTTCCTGAATCAGATCGGCGCGGGCGGGCTGGCTCCAGAGCAGAGCAAGGCTGCCAAACAGGGCCATGATGTGTATTGCTGTCTTATGCATGGGATGTCTCCTTGCTTTAAGATATGGCGTCGAGCAGGGCGTTGCTGCGCTTGGTGCGGATGCGCAGGCACTGAATATCTTCCCAGAGATAATACTCTTCTTCATTGGCTGAGACGCTGTGAATAATAAAATGTTCCGAAATGCGGGTGATGCGCTGCAGGTTAATCGATTTAATGGTGTTGATATCTGTGGTGGCAGGTGGAAAATACAGATAGATCATGACATCAGGTGGTAACTCAATCTGTCCGTCTTTCAGCCAGCCTTTTTCTTTCAGCAGATCCTGCCAGATTCTGGCCCGCTTGACTTTGGGTACACTTTCTTCTGCCATTGTTTTCCCTCATCTTTGCAAGTTGTCACCACCATACCGCATGATGTGTCAGTATAACAGTACTCAGAAATCCTGCCGCAGGGTCAGATAGGCAATCCAGAGATGGCCAAATTCAGGGTTTGACAGGCTTTGCCGCGTAACCAGGCTGAGAATGGTGCTGGTGCTGTCGGTGACGCGGGTACTCAAATCCAGGGTATGCCCGGCCACATCGGTGCCGCTGTAAAACTCGTCGACCATCAGTGAAAGGTTATAGTCTTGCTGCATCCAGCGGTATTGATACATCAGTTCCCAGTCGCCGGCTTTTTTTGCTGGCCGGCTTTCAAGCCCACCAGCCAGCCCTGGTTCTGATCCCGTGCGCCGAAATTGTGCACATAGTCGCCAAAAACATGGAGGGGCCAGTTGTCGATGCCCTGCCAGCCGACTTGTGAAAACAGGTTCAGCAGCTGAAACTGGGAGGTAAATCCCTGATTATCAGATGTGAGCCGGTTGCGCTGGCTGAAAGGCCCCAGATAGCCCTGATTAAAATTGTAGGGCGCGAGGCGATCACTGCCCAGATAATGGCTGTAGCTGATCGCACTGCGCCAGTGCAAGTCGTTCCAGCGCCATTCAGAAGCGGCTTTGGCGGCCCAGAGAGAGCTGGTAATAAAGGTATCTTCCATCAGTACCACATTCTCGTTCAGGCTCAGCTCCAGGCTGTGCCAGTGGGGCAGTGGATTTTTCCATTGGATCTGCTGCTGCAACCCTGTAAAGCTGACGTCTTCATCAAACAGGAGCTGGGTTTCAGCCAAAGGATTCAGAGCCTTGCCAATCTGAATGTCCAGCTGGGGCTGCCAGCCGGAAGCGCGCAGGGGGCGCCAGTTAATAAAAAAGCGATCCAGTGTAATGAGGGAGCGGGGAATATGGGTGCCCCCAAAAGGAAACCAGGAGAGGTTATAGCTGTCGTTTTCGGTGCTCAGAATGCGCAGCTCATATTGCCAGTCCGGGTGTACCTGCCCTTGTATACCAGCTCCCAGACGTACCTGAAACAAGGTGCCCAGAATACCGCCCTCAACGGTTTCACCCATGCTGCAGGAGCGCAAAGCCAGAGAGCCAAATAATCTGAACGGCAGGTTCTTCTGAAACTGCTGCATTTGTTCAGCCAGCTCCAGCTGCTCCACTGACTGTAGCGCGCTCTGGTCCTCAAGGGTATCCACCCGTTCAGACAGCTGGCTGATTTCTGTGTGCAACAGGGTTTCGATTTCAGTCAGATCAGCCTGTTCGGTATCCGCCAGCGGGGCCGCTTGCCGGACCCGCTCCAGAATCTGTAAGGCCAGTGCCGCTGCTTCATAGCGGGTGAGGGCTTGCTCACCCTTAAACATGTCGGGGCTGAGGCCCAGCTTCAGATCGTATTTTTCAGCCAGTGTGATCAGTGTCTGGTAAGCCCAGTGGCTGGGACTGACGTCCCGCCAGGCCACATTTGGGGATGGCGTATCTGCAAGGGCTTTGAAAGGCAACAAGGGACTTAAACTGCTGTAAAAAACCAAAAAACCGGCCAGTAAGAAACGCCTGGGCATGGTGAAGCTCCTTTGTGGGGGTGCGCTGGATGCAGCCACATTAGCACGGTTTTTGAAACCAGAAAAGACACCGTTTGTTTCACTGTGAGGCTGTTGCTGTGTTTGGGGCGAACGGGAGACTATGGGTCTGGCGGTTTCAGTAAGGTTATTTTTTTGATTAAAAAATTATGCTTAGGTTAAGCAAGTCTTAAGTTAAGCCTGCTATAATTAACCTATAGATAATCATTAAGGACGCAAAAACCCCCATGAGCCAAGTTTTACACTTCTTCGATAAATGGACCCGCTCCAGTAGCAGCCGTACTGCCCCGCCTGCGTCCGTCTCTCGTCCGACTCCGACTCACCCCAAACTCCTGACCTTTGATTTTGTGGGCGAACTCGACGATGTGGCTGAAACCACACCGGTGCGCGACAGCTTTCAATCCACGATTGGCCGGCCTGCCGCCTGCGTGAGCAGCCACAGTTTTGTGGCCGCAGATGTCAATGAAGCCCGGAGCAGCAACCTGACCTATCTGCAGCGCGATGCCCGCCAGAGTGAAGACGAAACAGCCTCTGATACCGATTTGTTCAAGCGCTCTTCCCGCCGCCCCAAAGTTCGCTCCACCGCATTGCTGGATGCCAGCGAACTGATTCAGCTGCGCGCGATTGGTACGGATGCGTACAGCAGCCAGCAGCCCGAAGTTGCCAGCAAAGCCATTAGCATTGAAAACCTGCGCAAAACCTGTTCAGATGAATCTGAAGATGCTAAACTGGATAGGGTTCGCCAGATTTGCGAAAAAGTCAGTGCTGAAGCCCTGATCAACTCTCCCCATCGTCGCGTTCCCACCGCTCCCCTGCGTCACAGTATCAAAATCAAAATCGGATAAAAGGCTGAGGTTAAATATGCACAAACGCACACTATCTTCTATCTTTATGGCAGCGGCTGCCCTGGCGCTGGCCGCCTGTCAGACGGCTCCCATGTTTAACCCCGGTAACGCGCCTGCGGTTTTTCAGCGCTTTGGGGCCAATCCGGCGGGCCAGCAGCCGATGCAGGTTGTGGAGCTGCAGTGGCAGGACCCCGCCCAGCTGGCTGAAGCTGCCCATGCCGGTCTGGATCTGTTTGGTGCCCAGCCTGAACGGCGCCGCGCCCGCGCTCGCATTACCCCTGAACAGGAAGTGCTGCTGCGTCAGTTGGGCATCAGCTATCAGCCCAGCCTTGAGCCCAATATGGATCGCGCTACAGGCCTGCCCAATGGTTATATGACCTATGCCCAGATGACAACCAAACTGCAGGCCATGGCCCAGCAGTATCCTCAACTGGTGACCCTTGAAGATGTCGGTGATACTTATCTCAAGCAGACCGGCCGGGCGCCAAACCACGACATCTGGGCCATCAGCATTACCAATAAACAGACAGGCCAGAAGCCGACGCTTATGCTGACGGCTGGCGTACATGCCCGTGAGTTAGCGCCTGTGGAACTGGTGATGAAGCTGGCAGAGGAGCTGACATCCAAATATGGACAGGATCCGCAGATTACCCAGCTGATGGACACCCGCGAAGTGGTGCTCCTGCCCATGGTAAACGTGGATGGTCGTGTTGAAGTCGAAAAAGGTGACACCTGGAAGCGCAAGAACATGAACACCACCCGTGGTGATGGTGTTGACCTGAACCGCAACTTTGATGCGCACTGGAACTTTGAGGGGCTGGACGTTCCCAGCAGCTGGAAACGTGGTCTGCTCGATCCCCGCGGTCAGACCTACAGTGGTTCTGCTGCAGCTTCTGAGCCAGAAACCCAGGCGGTGCAGAGCATGTATCGCCGCAAGCGCATCAATGCCTCTATGGATATCCATGCTTACGGTGAAATGTTTTTCTGGCCGCTGGGCAGCCGGCGTGAGCCGATTCCTGAAGTGAATCAGTACCGCAATGTCTACCAGAACACTTTTGCCCGCCATGGCTACAAGGGTGGCACCAGTCTCGAACTGCTGTATGCCACCTCCGGTACCACCGATGACTATGGCTATGTGCGCCACGGTGCCTTTTCGATGGGTTCAGAAGTGGGCACCAGTTTCCGGCCGTCTTATAGCGAAGTTGAAGCCATGTGGCAGATGACCCGCCCCAGCTGGCTCGGCCTGATCCAGGCGGCAGGTACCCTGCATAAAGACACAACCGGCCTGTCGTTTCAGACCCACGCCCATCATGGACATTGATTTGAGCCCGAAGCGTAGAGAGACCCGATAGCGTAGAGAGCCCGAGGGCCATCCTGACTCAGGATGGCCCTCGGGGTTTTATCGCGTTTTGAAGTTTTGCTTTTAAGACAAAAAAATCCTGTGGCTGAATAATAAGGACATCTTTTATTCGGGCATGGGTAAATAACCAATAGCTTAGCAGTCGGAATCCAAAATTAACACTGTAAGCTATGCTTGTTGCCAGTGCGGCTCCCGAAAGGCCAAATTCAGGTATAAGAACTATATTGCCTATTATATTTACTATAATAACAATAAGCGAACTGTACATATTAATCTCAGGCTTCCCACGGGACGCAATATCATTTGCCAGGATACGAGATGCGGCCCCAAGGACCATACCAGGCAATAAAAGAAGCAAAGGCGCAAAAGAAGGCCTGAACTTGTGACCAAACAGAAGATGTAGCAAAACAAATCCTATGACAGCAATAAATATAGCGCCTAAGAACGTCACAAATAAAACCATCCGTGTGACAACGGGTGTGATTTTTGCTCTTTCGTCCTCGCGTTGATTGAGGCTGGATAGGTGCGGCAAAAGGATTGTTCCGGCAGCTTGAGACAACATCCATAAGCGTTCAGCTATTTGAACAGCGACAATATAAACACCTGTTGAAGCAGGTCCTAAAAAAAAATTAACTAAAAAAATATCGGCTTTGTAGTTTAAAAAAGCCAATATATTGCTGAGATGTGCTTTGTATCCATATTGAATTAGTTTTATTTGATGATGAAGGCTTGATGGCGAGTCAAGATTTAAAAGCGGTTTAATTTTCTTATAGGCAAAAACTAAAGTGATGAGTGTGGAGATAAAAACGGAAAGGATAAGCCATTTGATATCTTTCAAATCGCAAGCCAGAGAGACTAAAAAAAAAAGAAAAAGTCATCACAGGAGTGATGAAGGTTATTTGGTTAAGCGTTTTAAAGTTTTTTGTTGCCTGAAAAAAACCGCTGATAAACGAGTTGAGCAAGGAAATAGGAAATACAAGTAGAGACAGATAAAGCAGGTTTTTAGGCACGCCTGAAAAGATAACTTCTGTATACGTAATGATGCTGTATCCGATGCATAAGCCTGAGATAGAGAGGATAATATAGAGTTTTAAGGTGCTTTTCCAGGCTTCTGAAAGGCTTAATTGCTGAGAGTTGATAAAATAAATATTGGCTGGAGAAATACCTAAATTTAAAATAGTCGTTAACAGGAGTGGTAGCAGCATGGCCAGACCGTACTGCCCATTTCCTTCAGGGCCAAAGATACGTGCCACAAGGCTTAGCATGATGATTTGAATCGCGCTTGATGCGAGTTGGTATCCTATGTTCTTTAAGGTGTTGCTTAAAAGATGGTCGGAAGAAAATTTTTTCATGTTCTTGTTTGGTTTAATATTTTCTGATAATGGCCAATTATTTTTCTTGTGACCACTTCTTCTCCGAAGAAAGACTTGCAGTCATCACGCAGTTTTTCTGCGGGATATTTTTCTTTGTCTGCGTATATTTGCTTCATAGCCTTTGCTAAAGCCTCAATATTATCAGGCTCGACCAATAGGCCATTGTTTGGATGGATAATATCCTCGGGTCCACCGCACCGCGTGCCAACAACAGGTAATCCCATCCCCAGTGCCTCGACTAAAACAACACCAAAGGTTTCATATTTGCTGCTTAATACAAAGGCATGAGCTTCAGACAGCCGTTTTAAAACTTTATCCCGATTTAGCATTCCTAAAAATGAAATCTGATGGTTCAGGTCAATCTTTTGCTTGAGTGCTTCAAGAGACGCTCTTTCTGGACCATCTCCTCCAATCCATAAGCAGACATCAGGATGGTTTTTAAAGGCCATTTTAAAGGCTTTTATAAGTATATCAATACGCTTTTTCTTGTTTAAAAAACAGATATTGATAAAAATAAATTTATTTTTGCTTTTGGCCGTTATTTCTGTTTCCAAAAATTTGGCGTGTACAATATTTGGTATGACTTCCCATGTTGTTTGCTTTCCTGTGTACGAAGACATGAGCTTGGCAAAAGGTGTGCTGACAGCAAAACAACGGCTGGCTTCACGGGCTACTTGTTGAATGCTTTTTCGCTGATAGCAACGTACTTCATTTTTTGCGTACATGGTTCGGTGCTCTGTAAGGACATACCTTACCCGAAATTTTTGTTTGATCTTTAAAGCCAGGATACCAGCTGTAAAAATAGAATGGGCATGAATGAGATCCGGCATGCCATGATGCTGTATATAAGTTTTAAATAGTTTGAGTCCTAACTGAACCCAATAGTGGGAAGGATAGATATAGTAATCAGCTGAACAACGATAAGTAGGGATACCATGATCCATTTCAATTTGCAGCTTGTTTTTAGTCGTGAAAATTTTGAATCCTTTTTGAACGGCATATAATTGAGGGGATATAATCCCAACTTTGCAGCCGTACTTTTGAAGTGAAAGCGCCTGTTCACGAAAAAAGCTGCCTTTAACATCTTGTGATGTTTCAGGATACCAAGAGGGAATGATTAGAATATGCATTTTGAAAGAAGATGTTTGAACTGAGTTAAGAGTGACTTTTTTGGCTGGTTTAAACATACATAACCACTGAGATAGTTTAAGTTGGAAAGATGTTCTTCTAACCAACGGTGGTGCTCTTTGACAATTGAAAATCTTTTATTCGCAACTTCCATGTAAGCTGAATCCTTAGCTGGCATTTGAATCCATTGACCGGGCAAACTTTCTTGATAGCTTTGCAAGTGTGCTAAAAAAGCAGGGGGATAAAAGCCTGTAAATAAAGCCAGCGACTTATGCATGAGATTTATCTGTTGGTATTTAAAGTAGGGATGCTTGATGTGATTGCTAAAATACATTTTTTTTAAGCCGAGGTCAATCAGAACGTTTTTTTCTAAAGTGGGTTGGCCATAGACATGGTTCAAAGACTTGAGATAAAGATTGATATTGAGTTTTTTGGAGGCAAAAAATGCCTTCAGAAATATATCATCTGAAACCGTCTTTTTTTCAGACCACTCTGTTCTGGTATTTTTGATCTGATTTACCCAGAGTAATTCATTTTCGTTAAGACTCAGTCCAGTGGCTATCTCGTACAGAGTGCAGCTATGCAGACTTGACCAGACTCTTGTCAGCCAGGCCCGCTTGTCCAGTTTGTTTTGTGTTGCTGCGTATTGCATAAAACGACTTTCTATAAAATCAATTAAATAGCAACAGGCTAAGGATGTTTGGTGTTGCGGGCTTAACTGATGAAAGTCGGGCAGTGAGACGTTACCCCAAACAGGCTGGATATTACTCGCATAGACGATGTATTGAAGATAATTTTTGATAGATAGAGGAACAATCACTGGCCCGTGTAAAAACAATTGATTATCAATGTTTTTAACGGATAAATAAGGTGAGTGCTTGATATCAAAGTTATCTGCGACAGTAACAATTAAATCAATATCAGAGAGCCCGGGAGTCCCAATGCTTCCTATACTGTGAACGCCAAGAACACCGGGCTGGTGTTTAATCTGAGCAGCATAAGCATCAATCGCTTGTAGATACTTCGATTCGGGGATATAAACGGGTTGGTTTGTGATTTGCATGCTTAAATCAGTTTAGACCTTAATATTTCACAGGCTTTTAAAGCCTGTGGAAGAAATTCAGACTGGAACTTTTGTTTGATGTGTTTGTTTTGAAAAGTATTTAAAATAAATGCATTGATTCGATTTTGATTGAACCTGCCGTTAAATACACAGGAGCGCAACCAAAACATCTGATGTGTATGTGGTGGCCAGGAGTTTCTGATTTCACTGGCAAGATCCAATGCCAGATAAAAGGATGGGCAAAGGTTTTTTTGTCGGATTAATTCAAGCGCTTGTTTTTTATTGATGGGCATACCGTGTGACTGAAAATAAAAAACAGGCAGCATAAAAAAGTTGCTCAGCATTCTTTTGATGCTGTATAGATTGACACCTTGCTGAAAAAAGGTTTTTTGATATGTAAGGATAGCGTTCAGGGTGTGTAGATATTTTTTATGGCTTATTTCTACTTTGTTCGCTATCGAACGCTCAATATAAAAGTCCAGTTTTTCTGGTAAGATGGCCCAGGCATTGTCATAAGCGGAAACGGGTAAGATATGTTCATCATAATGTTTGAGCAATTGATCCCATAAAAAAAAAGCCCCGTGATGTTGCAGCGGATCTACTTTCAAAATAAGTTTATTGAGTGAAGAACGGAGCCATTTATTTAAGGCTAAGGTTTTTTCTTTGGATAGAAATACCTTGTGATTGAGTATCACACTGATTTCAAGGTCGCTAAAATGGGTAGGACTAAAGTCTCCGTAGCTACCATGAATAATGATATTGCGAACCAGTTCTGCTGAGTAAGCTTCTTCGTAGATCAAGGCGAGTTCTGAATACCAGGGGATAGTTTTGTGTGCACGAATGATCTCTTTGTATGCGGGCACCTGTATGCTTTGTTTCTGCAGCTTTATCGTGTCATCTTTGCTTGGAAGACAGATGCTTTTGCCTTTTAGTAAATTTGAAACAATATGTGTATACTCAAGATCTGTTTTTTTAGTCATGCTTTTGCTTTGGGCGTCCCGATTATAGCGTGATCAAATACAACGCGTGTTCTAAATAGAGTGCTTTCTGGCCTAAAACCCAATCAAATAGAGCGTGTTTCTTGATTTTGTCCTGAAAGCATTACCACGCAGAGATTTTGCTTTGGATATCTAAGCCATTGAACCGACACCGGGTTTTAAATTGCTTAAAAAATCGAGTGATTTCAGCGATTATGTGAGCTTTAAGTATTGTACCCCTTTTTACTCAATGTTCATAGCTTTTGCCTGACATGATCGCTGAAAGCAAAGAAAGAAGACCTTTTTAGAATGGTGTATATTTTGAATAACAACAAACAAAATAAAAACCATACAAAAAGGTCTGAAGCCAAGCTACCATGTACTCCTTTTCTTGTATACCCCCCCCGATTCAGGAGGTTAAAAACACCAAAGAAATTGCATGACTTACACGACAACTAACTTGACACACACCGTACCGGGCAAGCAACTATTTTTGGCATAAAAGACTTTCTATGGGTTATACTAACTAGCATTTAGGGCCATACTTTTTAGTTTACTGAACATAGCAAAACAATTTGAGTGTTCAGGTCATGCTACCCTGTTTCGGCACAACAGCTACTTTCTAAATCCTTTGGATAAAGACTTTTATATGCAATTGATCAAACCATGAAAATACTTTCTGTTGTTGGGGCCCGGCCGCAGTTTATCAAGGCAGCCGTGGTTTCACGTGCTTTAAAAGCCGCAGATATTTGTGAAGTGATGGTGCATACAGGGCAGCACTACGATGCAAATATGTCAGCAGTATTTTTTACCGAGCTTGACCTGAGCCCACCTCAACATCATCTTGGCATTTCTCAGCTGTCACATGGCGCCATGACAGGCCGTATGCTGGAGCAATTAGAGCAGCTTTTGCAAGCAGAAAAGCCTGATTATGTTCTGGTCTATGGCGATACAAACTCAACACTGGCCGGTGCGCTGGCTGCAGCAAAACTGGATATCCCTGTGGCGCACGTGGAGGCGGGTTTACGCTCCTTTAACCGTCAGATGCCCGAAGAAATCAACCGGGTGTTGACGGATCAACTTGCTTCGCTTTTATTTACCACCAGTCTGCAGGCCAGTCAGAACCTTCACAAAGAAGGCATTCAACAAGGCGTTTATCAGGTTGGTGATGTGATGTACGACGCTGTGCTTCAGTTTTTACCCCAGGCTGAGCGAATCTCTTTGACTGAGCGCTTTGATTTAAATTCAGGATCTTATGGCCTTGTTACCCTGCATCGTCAGGAAAACACGGCCACATCAGAATCTCTGTCGCAATGGCTGCGGCCTCTGGCTGAGCTTGCTGAGATATTGCCCCTGGTGTTTCCCGTGCATCCCAGGACACGCGCTTTGTTGAACCAGTCCTTCGCCGACTGGCGTCCTCCAGGCATTCAGTTGCTGGAGCCCGTATCCTATTTTGAAATGCTGGCCCTCCAGCGCCAGGCCCGAGTGATTCTGACCGACAGCGGCGGACTGCAAAAAGAAGCCTTTTATCTTCGGGTTCCCTGTTTGACCTTAAGGGCAGAAACAGAGTGGGTTGAAACGGTTGATTTGGGTTGGAATCATCTTTTGGGGGCTCATCCAGCCCGTCTTTGTGAGGCTGCCCAGCGCGTGTTGTCTGCGCCAGCACCAGTGGCTTCCCAAACTGTTTATGGCGTTGGAGATGCGGCTGTAAAAATAGCGCGTTGTTTGCAGAATGTTTGATTTACGGCGGCCCCGGGTTCTGTTGTTGGGTCAGTATCCTTTGGATACGTTGAACTCAGCGCCTAAAATTCGGACAAACGCTATTCGGCAGGCTTTGTCAGAAATCGCGGATGTGACTTTTATAACCGGCACACGCCATTCCCGACGCCCTTTAATTTGGCGCTTGTTACAAGAGCTGAACTATCTTCACTTTGATTGTGTTTATCTGGAGGCTGCCACTTCAACCAGTATGGAGCTTGATTGGCTTTTATTAAAGCGACTGCAGGATAAGGGAGTGCCCATAGGGATTTTTATCCGTGATGCCTATCAGCTCTTTGGTCAATCACCCACACGTACACCCAAAGAAAAATTGCTTTATGCGGGCTGGTTTTTAAGCCAGTGGGTTTATCGCAAGACAGCATCAACCCTTTTTTTTCCTTCGCGCTCTTTGGCAGCATATTTCCCTTTTCCTCATCAGGTGGCATTACCTCCGGCGGGCCGACCGGCGCTCTGGCGAACAAATATGCATCAAAATCCACGCTGGATTTTATATGCCGGTAATCTCGATGATGAAAGTGGCTGGCCACTGCTTAAAGAAGCCATGCAGTATCTTGTCTGTCGCTATCCAGATGTGCGCTTGCTGGCTGTGTCTCCCACAACGTTAAAAGATGTACCTGCGTGGTTGATATTGCGCCCTGGAACCCTGTCTGATATGCGTGAACAGCTTACCGACGTTGCCTGTGCCGTTATTCCTCGCCCAACAACACCCTATAATCATCTGGCAATGCCAGTTAAATTGATGGATTATATGTCTTTGGGTTTGCCTGTTGTGGCGACACCTTGTTATGAAACCAGTCAGTTTGTTTCTGCTGAATCGATAGGTCTGATAGCTGAGCCCAGGACGGAAACTTTTGCGCAGGCTATTGCTCGCATGCTAAATGAGCCTGTTTTGCGTCAGCACATCATACAACACGGTTTTGAGGCCCTTCATAAAAGACACACCTGGCATCATCGAGCAGAGCGGATTCTGGATTCTTTATTGCCTCAAACCCGTGTCAGTAGACGCCAGGGCTAGTTCTCCAGAATAGCTTGTTTAATTTCAGAAACGACAGCGTCCTGCTCTTGTTCTGTTAAGCCCGGAAAAATTGGAATAGCCAGGGTCGTTTGGGCGGCTGCTTCTGCTTCTGGCAAATCTCCTGGCTTATAACCCAGCCCTGAAAAACAGGCCTGTAAATGCAGCGGAATGGGGTAATAAATGGCTGTGCCGATCTTTGCTGCAGTGAGCTTGTCTTGCACCTGATGGCGCTGCTCAGCGCACGCCAGACGCAAAATAAACTGATTATAGACATGTCCAGGCATCTCCTCGGGAGCAAGATGAGCCAGGCCCTTTTCAGCCAGGAGGGTTCTGTAGCGCGCCGCACAGTCCTGGCGCTGCCAGGTATAGCTATCAAGATGCTGGAGTTTGATGTGAAGCAAAGCAGCCTGAAGCGCATCCAATCGGAAGTTGCCTCCCACAAAATGGTGATGATACTTGGGTTTTGCGCCATGTGCTCTTAAAATGCGCGCTTTTTCGGCCAGCTGATCATCCTGTGTTGTCAGTAGTCCCCCATCACCAAAACCACCCAAATTTTTGGAAGGGAAAAATGAAAAGCAGCCAAAATGACCAATACTGCCTGCGGGCTGCTCCCTCCAGCTGGCATCAATTGCTTGTGCGGCATCCTCAATCACCGTGATGCCATATTTTTCTGCCCAGGGCATAAGCTCTGACATGTCAGCACAGCTGCCAAACAGATGCACAGGAATGACGGCGCGTGTGCGTTCTGTGCGCGCTGCAAAAACCTGCTCAAGCTTCCAGTTATAGTTTGAAGGATCGAGATCCACAAAAACAGGCGTTGCTCCCAGGCGAGCAATCGCACCCGCCGTGGCAAAAAAGGTGTATGTTGGGCAAATGACCTCATCTCCTGGCCCAATGCCGATACACATCAATGCCAGCAGCAAAGCATCAGATCCAGACGAGACGCCTATAGCGTGTTTGACGGCCAGAACCTCAGCACAGGCTGATTCAAAGGCTGTGACTTCAGCGCCAAGAATATAGTTGTTTTGATTTAATACACGCGCAAATGCTGCCTGCAGTTCCTGTTCAATGGGGGCATGAATGCGCTGGAGATCCAAAAGAGGTACGCTCATGGTTTATCCTTGCTGTTTATAGTTAAGATAGCTTTGCTGGCCTATTTGCAGATCAGCTGGCAGGGGGGTATCTTCATCCAGATCAAGGCAACGCAGTTTTCCGTCTGTTTCGAGATAGCGCAGTCCACTCTCAGGACAAATCAGAGGATCAGAAGCATTCTGGGCTGGTATGAGACGATGACCATGCCGACTCATCCAGCCTTTTTGACGGGCGGGATTGCCCAGCATCAGGGCATAGTCGGGGACGTTCTGTGTGACAACAGCACCTGCACCAATAAACGCATAGCGCCCGATTTCAATGCCACAGACAAGGGTGGCATTGGCGCCAACTGTGCAGCCCCGTCGCAGGCGCGTGGGTTCATAAAGGTGCTGGCGTCTGACCTGGGCGCGCGGGTTGGAAATATTGGTCAGTACACAGGAAGGGCCTAAAAAGACGTCGTCTTCAATGATGGTGCCTTCGTAGACTGAGACATTGTTTTGAATCTTGACCCGATCTCCAATCTGGACGCGGCTGGCAATCATGACGTTTTGACCCAGATTGCACTCTTTACCAAGTCTGGCTCCGGTCATAATATGGCAAAAATGCCAAATTTTGCTGCCGGCCCCAATTTCACAGGGAAAATCAATATAGCTTGAGGCGTGAACAAAATAATCAGACATCCTGGGTTTCCATCGGCAAAAGAATGGTTTGTCCCTGGGTGATCAAAGAGCGTTGGGCTGCCTGTAATACTTTGAGAACGCTCAGACCACTGCGGCCATCGGTTAAAGGGTTTTGGCGGGTTGTAATGGCCGCTAAAAAAGCTTCACATTCCAGACGAAGCGGTTCATCTGAAGCAAAAGCAATGGTTTTTCCTTCACCCTTGATGGGCACAGGCTGACCTGCTTCAATATCCACACGCTGATCGTATAAAAGCAATTGTTTTTGGATATCATCAAAGACAGCCATTTTTTTTGAGCCTACTACTACCAGTTTCTGCTCTTTAAATGGGTTTAACCACGATACAAAAATATGGGCGGCCACCCCATTGTCAAAGCTCAATTGTGTCAGCGTCACATCCGCAATATTGGCTTGAATATAAGCGCCACCGTTAGCAATCACCTGAAAGGGAAGCTCCCCGATCAGGCGCAAAATAACGGCAATATCATGGGGTGCAAAAGACCAGAGGATGTTTTCTTCGCGGCGGATTTTCCCCAGATTCAGGCGGTTGGAGTAAATATAGCGCAGACGACCCAATTCATCTGCTTCAATCAGACTCTTGAGTTTGCTGATAGCCGGGTGATATTCCAGAATATGTCCCACCATCAGAATACGCTGTTTTGCCTCGGCCAGACGCACCAGTTTTTGGGCCTCGCGATAGGTCAGGGCAAGGGGTTTTTCGCAGAATACATCTTTATCCGCCAGCAAAGCGGCCTCAACTAATGCAAAATGGGTTACTGCTGGTGTGGCAATCACCACTGCCTGAATGGCTGGGTTTTTCAGAACTTTGGCAAAGTCTGTTTCGTGCCTGACCTGCGGACAGAGTGCTTCCAGCAGTTGGGGCGTTTGCGGTGAGGGGTCACATACGGTGTGGAGAGCCTGAAGCTGTGCAAAGTTGCGCACCAGGTTTTTTCCCCAGTATCCAGCACCAATCACGGCGAGAGAGGGTGTTATCATAAGCAATTTGCTTTCAGTAAGGATGGTATCTATCTAAATATCTTCCCTGAAACTGTTTGATTTAAACCTTAAAAAGGCGGCGTTTCAGTACCCTTCGGCGGCACAATATCGTGCTTGCTGCCGATCAGGCGCAGGTTGTGGTTGTGAATGTAGTGTTCAAGATGGCCATCGTCGTGACGGCGGAACATCAGCTTGCCGCGAATGCCTACCAGAGAGCCTTTTTTAACGTATTCATAGGCGATTTCGGCCTGGCGGCCCCAGAGCTCAATTTTAAACCAGTCGGTTTCGGCTTCGGCATGCAGGCTGGTGCGGGGCCGATCCACAGCCAGGTTAAAAGTGGCCAGGGTACGGCCGCTTTCAAAGTATTTGATTTCGGGATGATTACCGGCCCGGCCGACCAGTACCACGGTATTGACTGCATCCATCGGGTCAGGCCTCGGGCAGGCGAGTGGTGGGCGGCAAGGGGTTGGTGCGACCGGCCCGTGGCGTGAGCCCGCCTGGCGATGGGCCGGGCTGTGGCGGTCGAATGGGGGCAGTCTGGGACCGACGTTGGCTATCGTCGATTTGCTTCAGGGTTTTGCTGACCAGGCTTTTTTGAATGACCTGCTCGTCCTGAATGCCGTAGAGATAGCGCTCCAGAAAGGCGTCCAGGGCGTTAACCGGCTGATAGGTGGCTTGTTTGGCGCGCAGGAGGGACTGTTCAAAGATCTGCTGGCAGATGTCACGGCGGGCATCGGGCATGGCCTGCCACTGGCGTGTGACTTCCTGCACCCAGTCTGCTGGCGTGCTCTGACCGGACTGGATTTGCTGGGTCCAGTTGTGGATCATTTCAAACTGATAATCCGGATGCTTCTGCGCCAGGGCGGCAATCGCTTCCAGCGTTTGTGTAAAGGCCTCTGCCATGCCATTGTTCCTTTTTAGCCGTCTTTTCAGCAGTGTAACACAGTTTGGGCCCCAAACGCGCGGCCTTGTTTTCATAGTACAATACGCTTATGTTCAAACCCACTGCACCTTTGCTGGTGATCGTTCTGACCGCCATTTTCTTGTTTCTGGCTGCCACCAATATTCAGGGCGGCTGGCTGTATCTGGTGGACGCGCTGCTCTGGGCGGTTGTGCTGATGGCTTTTATTCTACCCTGGATCAATCTGCGTCGTCTTCACTGTGAACGCCGTTTGCCGGGCAAGGTATCAGCAGGGGAAGCCTGTGAGGTGTCCCTGGTGGTGACGCATCCCGGTCGCTGGCCTCTGATGTTTGTGAATATTGAAGACAAACCCCCCCGGCACTGGAGTATGGCAAGCGCTCAGGCCTCTGCCGGCAGCAAGGGACTGATTGTTTCGCTTAAAAAAAACGAGCGCTTCAGCCACAACTATACCTTTACCCCGGAGCGCTCTGGCATCTGGCTGTTTGAGGGGCTCACCACCGGCTCTTTTGGCCCGCTGGGCCTGCTGGGACTTTATCGCCAGCAAAGCCTGAAGCAGGCTGTGGTGGTTCTGCCCCGCCTGCCGCTGAATACCCCTTTGCAGCTGTTTTCAGCTGAGCAGCAGCAGGCGCTGCAGCAGGCCCGGCACCACAGTCATTACAACGAAGATATTTCTCATTACCGTGAGTATCAGCCGGGTGATAACCGCCGGCAGATTCACTGGAAAAACACCGCCCGTCAGCAAAAGCTGATTGTGGCCGAAGCCCGTGAAGAGCCCTATCAACAGGCCATGGTAATGGTTGATACCCTTCACGGCCAGGAGCCTGAAAACTTCTTGCGCGTCGTGGAAACCGCCTCAGCTGTTTGTCACGCCCTCCTGAAACAAAATCTGGCTGTGCACTGCCTGGCCCAGGCGGCAGATCCGGCGCGCTGGACGGCTATGGCTTTACCGCCCCCCACCCGCTATCTGCAAAGCCAGCACAACTGGGAACAGCTGTCGCCCTGGCTGGCCACCCTGATGCCCGATGCTTCCGTGAGCCTGTCTGCCGCACTCAGTCAGCAGGGCGATCTTTCTTCTGCCTTGCTGGTGGTGATTGCAGCAGTACCAGAGCCTGCTTTGCTTGAACGCCTGCGGCAGGGTCGTCAGACCAGCGCACCACCGATACTGGTGTTTGCTGAGCAGCTACAGCCAGAAGACGCCCAGTTGCAATACCGTCTGTTGTTGCCAGCCTGATAGGCGCTGAAAAACGGTGTTGTCAGTTGCTTGTACAAGCAACCCGGTCTGGGGCGCAGGCAGTAAGTTGCGTTAAAAAGTAAGCCCCCGCCAAACAGGCGAGGGCTTATGGGAATCGTCTGTCCTTAGCTGACGCTTTCGACAGGCTCTTTGGCCTCTTCGTTGCTTTCAGCGGGCACGTAGTCCTCATAATAGATTGAGTTATCTTCGCGCGCTTTGAGCACAATCGGCTTATTGAGTGGTATTTTGCCCAGCAGCAGGTCTTCTGAGAGCGGATCCTCAACCAGCTTGGAGATGGTCCGGCGCAGCGGACGGGCGCCTGATTTTTCGTCATAGCCTTCTTTGGCCAGCATGTCTTTGACGCTTTCATCAAAGTGCATTTCGACATCGGCTTCTTTGAGGCGAGCAACCACTTCTTCGAGCATAATATCGACGATTTCTTTGATTTCCTCTTTTTTGAGGGGGTGAAAGACAATGGTGTCAGAAACACGGTTCAGGAATTCAGGTCTGAAGTTTTGCTTCAGCTCGTCCATTACCCGCTCGCGGATGCGGTTATAGCGTTCGTCGTCTTCGCTGCCGGAACCCGTGCTGAAGCCGAGGCCACCGCCGCCTTTTTCGATGGCGCGGGCACCAATATTGCTGGTCAGAATCAGAATGGTGTTTTTAAAGTCCACCACGCGGCCACGGGAGTCGCTCAGGCGGCCGTCTTCCATAATCTGCAGCAGCACGTTAAAGGTGTCCGGGTGGGCCTTTTCGATTTCATCAAACAGGATCACGGAGTAAGGCTTGCGGCGAACCTGTTCGGTCAGCTGTCCGCCTTCCTGAAAGCCAACATAGCCTGGCGGCGAACCGATCAGCTTGGAGACAGAGTGGCGCTCCATAAATTCGGACATATCCACCCGGATCAGGGCGTCTTCATTGCCGAAGTAGAAGGAGGCCAGAACTTTGGCCAACTCGGTTTTGCCCACGCCGCTGGGGCCGGAGAAGATAAAGGCGCCAATGGGACGTTTGGGGCTTTTGAGCCCGGCACGGGTGCGGCGGATGGCTTTGGAAATAGAGGTCACGGCCTCTTCCTGTCCAATGATGCGCTGGTGCAGCACGGCTTCCATTTTCAACAGACGTTCGGTTTCGCCTTCGGTCAGCTTGGAGACGGGGATCTTGGTCCAGCCGGCCACGACTTCAGCGATATTTTCTTCGGTCACCACGAGCTGGGGAGACTGGCCTTTTTCTTCTTTCCACTCCAGGGTCAGCTCGCGGATCTGATCCCGGATGGCCTGCTCTTTGTCGCGCAGGTCGCCGGCTTTTTCAAAGTCATGATCCCGGATGGCGGCGTCTTTTTCTTTGATCAGCTCTTTGAGCTCTTTTTCAAGCTCTTTGGCTTCCGGCGGCAACAGGGAGTTGCGCAGACGCACTTTGGAGGAAGCTTCGTCCATCAGGTCGATGGCCTTATCGGGCAGGAAGCGATCTGAAATATAGCGATCGGCCAACCGGGCGGCAGCCACCAGGGCTTCATCAGAGATTTTAAGCTTATGGTAAGCCTCGTAGCGGTCGCGCAGACCCCAGAGAATCGAAATGGTGTCTTCCACGCTGGGCTGATCCACCGTCACCGGTTGAAAACGGCGCTCCAGGGCAGCATCGCGCTCGATGTGCTTGCGGTACTCATCCAGGGTGGTGGCTCCAATACACTGTAAATCGCCACGGGCGAGAGCCGGCTTGAGGATATTGGCAGCATCCACCGCGCCCTCAGCAGCACCTGCACCAATCAGGGTGTGCATTTCATCGATCACCAGGATGATGTTGCCAGCATTGCGGATTTCTTCCATGATTTTTTTGAGGCGCTCCTCAAATTCACCACGGTATTTGGTACCGGCCACCAGTGAGCCAATATCCAGCATCACCACCCGCTTGTCGGTCAGGGTATCGGGTACGTTGGCGGCATTGATCATCTGGGCCAGCCCTTCGGCGATGGCGGTTTTGCCCACGCCGGGCTCGCCGATCAGCACCGGGTTATTTTTGGTGCGCCGGCCCAGAATCTCGATCACGCGCTGGATTTCTTTTTCGCGGCCAATGACCGGGTCCAGCCGGTTGTCTTCAGCCAGCTGGGTGAGGTTGGTGCCAAACTCGTCCAGCGTGGGCGTTTTGCTGCGGGCCTGGCTGGTGGATGAGGCGGTGGTTTCGCCCAGCATGCGAATCACGGTAGAGCGGATGCGGGAAAGTTCCACGCCCACGTTTTCAAGCACGCGTACGGCAACGCCTTCGCCTTCGCGAATCAGCCCCAGCAGCAGGTGCTCGGTACCAATATAGTTGTGGCCGAGCTGGCGGGCTTCATCCCATGAAAGCTCCAGCACGCGTTTGGCTCTGGGAGTGAAGGGGATCTCCACGGCCACAAAGCCTGAACCCCGGCCAATGATTTTTTCGACTTCCACGCGGGCGTCGCGTAGCGTGACCCCTAAACTTTTCAGGGTTTTGGCAGCAATGCCGGTTCCCTCACCAATCAGCCCGAGCAAAATCTGCTCTGTGCCGACAAAGTTGTGCCCCAGGCGGCGGGCCTCTTCCTGGGCCAGCATAATCACCTTAATGGCTTTTTCAGTAAACCGCTCGAACATCTTGGTAGGCTCCTCGAGTTTGTTTCTGTCATGGATTAAATGAGCTTAACTATTTACCTTATTTTATACCAGAGTCGGGCTTTCCGATAGCACTTGAGCCGACTTGCCCTGAATTGTTGCCGTAAAAGCCACTCAAAACACCACCCGGCGGGTTCATCTGAACCCGCCGGGTGGTCTTTAAAAGTGAGGCTTAACGGTGGTGTTGTCTTATTGTGCAATCACTTCGTCGGGAATATATTCAGCAGAAACACCGTTGGCTGCACCAGGATTGGTCAGTGCGAAGGCCATCAGATTTTCGAAGTCGGTTTTGCGCAGATAGTCGCGCTGCTTGCCACTCCACCATACTTTGGTCAGATAGCTGTCGAAATTGGCTGCCACACCCGGAATCCGGCTGGCCCCAGCTTCGGTTTTGGTCAGACGCTTATTGCCATCGGCATCCAGCTCATGAAAGACAAAAGAGGCAGTGGCTTTGATCTGAAAAATATCCACGGCTTTGCCCAGGAAGCCGGTTGACATTTCACCCTTGGAAAGCTGACCGTCACGGTTGCTGTCCAGGCGGCGGAAGTGGTTAAAATCTTCGGGGCTTTCCACGGGGAACTCGTTGGGAGTAATGGTACCGTCTTTGTTACCGTCTTTAGCGGCAAAGTTGGCCTCAATGGAGCGCTGCAGTTCTTTGTAGATGCCGGTGATGGACTGCACGCCGATTTGATTGGGCTGTTGCATGGCGGCGTTCTGTGCCATCATCAGGGGCTGGGGACGGGCACCCATCATCTGGGCGTTGGGCATCATCTGGGGGCCGCCGCAGGCTGCGAGCAAAGATGTTGTGGCGAGCAAAATCATGACTTTTTTCATTTTCTGACAAACCTCTTAAACACTTTTAAAAATTGGTAGGGGGAGTTCACTGTCAAAATTATCGCCTCTCAAGATCACATTCTTGTGACGAAAGCGAAAAATTAACGCTCAATTAACCTTTGCTTAATCTTTTTAGCTTCTGTGCGCTTTGTCCTCTGCCGGGAATTGAAATTCCAGCTGAAAAGCGTATAATTAAACTCATGTCTCATCCAACTGCTGAAACCCTTAACCCCAACACACGTTACCGTCATGAAGAGAGCCAGAACTATCTTTCACGGGGCGTGGAATGCATGCTGCTGGCAGAAGAGGATCAGTATCAGGACAAAGCCCTGCTGACAGAAGCCTGTGACGCATTTATTGAAGCCATTAAGTACAATCGTCAGCAGACAGAGGCTTATGTGGGCATGGCCTATTTGCTCTGGATTCTGGGTGACCAGCAACGGGCCCTGCAGTATCTGGAGCAGGGGCTGCGCACCAATCCGGCCCATCCTGATGTGCATGCGCTGATCAAACAGATTACAGGCAAGCCACAGTCTGCAGGGCCTGTGGCAGAACAACCAGAACCCCAGGCTTATCGGGCTTTACAGACAGAGATTCAGGGCTTGCTCGAAAAGGTGAAAAGTGAAAATACAGCCACCCTGGCGGCTTCGGTCAATCCCCATGCGGTGGAGCGTCTGCAGGAGCGTCTGCAGGGCTGGGAAAGTGATTATGAAGCCGTGCTGGCGGCCATCGACGACCTGCAGGCTTTTCATGAACGCGTGATGCTGACCTGTGAACTGGGGCCGGTTCAGGACCGCATTATGGCTTATCATCAGGCCCTGCGTCAGTCAGAGCGCCTGACCCGACTCGACGATAAAATTCTCGAAAATACCCGTTTGACCCGTCAGTACCTGAATGCCCTCGAAGCTGGCGAAACGGGTATGTTTTGCACCTATGCCGATATTCTGCTCGACAATTGTGATGCTCTGGCGGATGAGCTTGATGTGCTGGAGCGCGAAGGCCTGAATATTCGGACCCTTGACTCGCATTACCAGCAGCTGATTGAGGTGGTTGAAGCTTTTCAGCTCGCCATGGAAGGAGTGGACTGATGCCCAGTATTCAGGGTGGGGGTGGTTTTATTCCCCCGCAGATTCAGGCCCAGCAGGCGGCTGCCAGGCCCCAGCCCGTTCAGCAGCAGGCGGCTTCACAGACGCAAGACGTGGCGCGCTTTCAGCCCATGCCCACCCAGACCAGTCTGGGGGCCCAGGTGGCCCAGCGCCTGACCTCAGACACAGCCAAAGCCCAGATTCATCAATTGATTCAGCAGCAGCCAGCCCAGATGCCGGAGCAAAAGCCCCAGCTGAGCATGTTACAGCGTCCGGCCATGGGTTCGGCCCTGGCTTCGGCTCTGGCAGCCCATCATGTGCCCGAAGCACAGCCCCAGCAGGCTGCACCCCAGCCCCAGGCTCAGAATCTCGCCGCTCAGCAGGCCGCTGGCAGCATGCAGGCTTCGTACCAGAGCAAAACATCTGATCATACCGAAGATACGGTGCGCCGCAGCACCCTGCAGTCAGGTAAACGGGTGCGCAAAGAAGAGCAGGAAGGTGAGTTCACGTCGCTGGAAGATATGTTTGGGGGTGATGGTGCTTCGGGGGGCGGAGCCGAGCAGGATCAGCGTTCAGACGCTCAGAAAAAAAAGCAGATTCTGACCGCCGAAGAAAAACGCAAAGCGCCTGCAGGCTTTAAAAAAGCCGGCCAAAAGCCTGCGCCACCCCAGCTAAAACCTGGTGTGGCCAAAGCCCCAGGGCAAAAACCACCTGCTGGCAACAGTCCGCCTGCGGTAAACCGGGTGCAGAATCTTAAACCGGCTGCGCCCAAGCCCAAAGCCACGGATGAGTGGACCTTCTAGGCTCAGTAATTCAGCACTTCCAACTTGGGTTCTTCCAGGCGGACCCGTAAAAAGTTCTGCAGCCGGTTTTTGTCTGCCAGACTGGCAGCCAGCTGCCATTTGACCAGGGCGATGGGTACTTCTTCGAGTTGCTTGTTGCGCACCCGGCGTACCTTTTCCAGGCTGATGCTTTCGATGCCTTTAAACTGGGTTTCCAGTTCGGCTGAGATCTGTGCGACGGGAAACGCATCGCTTTTTAACTGCAGCAGTTCCTGTTCCAGAGCTTTGAGCTGGTTGTTCTTTTTGAGCAGTTCGGCTTCTTTTTGCTGCAGCAGCTCGGCATTTTTTTTGTAGAGATCTTCAACAATGCCCACACGCAGCTGCTGGTTCAGGGCGCTGAACTCTCTTTCAAAATCAGTGGATCCTTTGTTGGGCTGGGCCAGCTTGAGCTCGGTATTAAAGAGCTGATACTGTGGCAGCCGACGCAAGAGTTGCTGTTGATCCTCCGGGCTGATCGGCTCACCGATCAGGGTCAGGCGAATTTCTGAGCCCTGGCGATGAAAGTCCAGCTCGGTTTTAATAATCTGGGTATCGGGAAAATCGAAGTTCTCGGCAATAAACTGCTGGGCGCGTGATTTAAAAAAGGTTTCCTGCACTACTTCCCAGGCCACGTAAAGGCTGGGCAGGATCGTAAAAAAGGCAAACAGGGCAATATAGACCCGCACTTTTTTTTCGCGTTCAGGATCTACAAATGAGACTTTTTGAAACCGCAGATAGCGGACCACCACCAGGGTAGACAGGCAGATAAAGACCGAGTTGATAAAAAACAGATAAAAGGCGCCAAAGAAGTAGGCCCACTGGGCGGTGGCCAGACCATAGCCAGCGGTACACAGCGGCGGCATCAGGGCTGTGGCAATGGCCACACCGGGTATGGCGTTGGTTTTTTCTTTGCGTGAGGAGGCAATAATGCCAATCGATCCGCCAAAAATGGCGATCAGGACGTCAAAAATAGTGGGCCGTGTGCGGGCCAACAACTCGGACTGGGCTTCGTGCAGTGGGGTGATCAGAAAATAAAGGGTCGAGGTCAAAACCGAAATGACCACGGCCACCAGCAGGTTACGCAGCGAGCGCTTATAGAGGTCAATATCGTTGGTGCCGAGGGCCAGGCCAATGCCCATGATCGGCCCCATCAACGGGGAAATCAGCATGGCGCCGATAATCACAGCAGTGGAGTTAACGTTCAGGCCGACTGATGCCAGCAGGACGGCAAAGATCAGGGCCCAGAGATTGGCCCCCCGAAACTCAATCGAACGCTTGATATCGTTGATGGTGCTTTCTTCGTCGGCATCTTCTTTAAGGTGAAAAAGATGGTGGATATAACGCCAGAGACGGCGCAGGCTAATGCGCAGCAGACGTTGTGAAATGTCGTTATCAGGCGGTGGATTACTGACTAAGGGGTCAGGATGTTGAGTGGCGCCTGTTTCAGGTGGGGATGTTTCTGACATAAATCTTCTTTGTTGTTAAACCACGGTTTTGCTCAGTTTAACAGGAGCAGCCGGCTTTTGGGTCACTGTATTTTGCCGGGTATTTTGACCAAGCCACTGGCAGCCAGCCTATGACTGACAGTATAAAAGAGAGCATAAGCACCCTGAAAACGATGAGGCTTCTATGAAAATTTATACCAAAACCGGTGATCATGGTGAAACCGCTCTCTGGGGCGGCCAGCGCGTCAGCAAAGACGCCTTGCGGATTCAGGCCTATGGCACCGTTGACGAATGCAATGCGGTGCTGGGGCTGGCCCGGACAGTCAGTCAGAGCCTCCCACTGGATGCTTTTCTGGCCCATCTGCAGAATCTCTTGTTTGTGGTGGGCTCTGATCTCGCTTCGCCGGTGGAATCAGCGCACATCCCACGGGTGACGGCGCAGCATGTTGCTGAACTGGAGACAGATATTGACGCCCTGGAAGCCGCGTTGTCCCCGCTGACCCAGTTTATTCTCCCTGGTGGCAGCCCCCTGGCTGCGTATCTGCATCTGGCCCGCACGGTCTGTCGCCGGGCGGAACGGCTGGTGGTCTCGCTGCAGCAGACGGACAGCCAAATCAATCCCCAGGTGCAGGTTTTTCTGAACCGTTTGTCAGACTGGTTTTTTGTGGCTGCACGGGCGGCCAACCATCAACTGGGCCAGCCAGATATTCCCTGGCAAAAACCTGATTGAGCCGCGCGCATCCTCAACCCCTAAAGCCGGCCTTTCGTTGAGAAAAGGCCGGTTTTTGTCTGACTCAGAGCTGTTCAGCGTCAGGCGTAATACATGCCGCTGCGAGCGTCTTCGGCCGGAGGCTCTGTTTTGACCTGGCTGATCAGATGCTGCAGCTCAGACTGGAGATTATTTTTAAGGGTTTGCAGCTGCTCGGCACTCAGAATTTTTTGCGCCTGGAGCTCGGTTTCAAACATGACCAGGGGGTCTTTGTCCTGCACGGCTTCCAGAATCTGACCTGATGGGTTGCTCGAAGACGAATGGTGACGTCCGCGTTCGGTGCGGTATTCCAGCACAAAGGGTTTGCGCTGTTGGCGCACATAGTCAAACGCGACCCGTGCAGAACGGTAAACCGACAGCACGTCGCTGCCGTCCACAATCTGCCAGCCCGGACGGGGAGCGGGCACATATTTGACCTCAGGAATGGGCAGCTGGGGAGTGTAGCTTTGCAGATAGCGCAAGAGGTTTTTGTCTTCGGGCACGGCAGCGCCGGCAATCTGAACGCCGACCCCCCATGCGCTCTGGCAGGCGGCAGCGGAGCCCTGATCGTAAGGGGTGTGAATCCCGGCAGCGTTATTGCTGATGACCACCAGTACGGGCAGTTCACGCAGCACCATTTCCTGCAGCATGACCCAGTAGTCGGCCTCGGCACACATCGCATCACCGATATGTACCACGGTCAGCACCGGTTTGCGGGCCTGCATTTTTTGCACCAGGGCCGCGCCAAACCCTTTGCCGGCCTGAACCGTTACGCAGGAAGACACGGGCATCACGTTCAGCTCGGGCTCTGAAAAATGGTTGACCATCTGGCGACCGGCTGAAAAGGGATCGCTCTGGCGCATGGCAGCCTGGCGCATAAAGGCGGCAGGCTCCATGCCCATGCCGACCAGAATGGGCAGGGAGCGGTAGTAAGCTGCGAGCACATCGTGTTCCAGACCGCTGCCGACTTCCATCAGCATGCCCAGAATGACCAGGGGTTCTTCGAAGGTCGAGCCGATATAAAAGGGGTTGCCCAGCAGGCGGGTCTGGGCCAGAATCTCGTCGAGCTGGCGGCTCAGCAGCATTTTTTCGTAAATCCGTACGAGGGTTTCGGGTTCAACGGCAGCTGATGGGGTTTTGGATGGCATAAAGACCTCCTGCTGAAATAGGATGTGCAGGTATTATCGCATAGGCTGAAGCGTCTTGACGTATAATGCAGGCAGCAAACCCGCACTGCAGCCGGG